>JBAZNG010000001.1:0-72357 GCA_041649385.1 Candidatus Omnitrophota bacterium
ATAACTTTTAGAGAGGCCGTTGACCGTGATCGTCAAGTCGTAAATATCCTTGTTGAATCCGGCAATAGACTCATGTTTGGCGCCGTCAAAAATTATCTTTTCATATATCTCATCGCTGATCACAAAAATGTTCTTATCCACGCAGATCTTGGCGATATTCTCCAGCTCATGGCGGCTGTAAACGGAGCCTGCCGGGTTAGAAGGGCTGTTTAAGATAAGCAATTTTGTCTTAGGGCTGATATGTTTGCGCAGGCTGGCCGGGGTGATCTTGAAATTATTTTCAAAAGTCGTCTTGATAAAACGCGGATTGGCAGAACAAAGATTGACCATCTCCGGATAACTTACCCAGTAAGGCATAGGTATCAGCGCGTCATCGCCGGGGTTTAACAATACCATCAGAGCGTTAAAAATGCTCTGCTTGGCGCCGTTAGAAACAATGATCTGTTCAGGCGCATATTCCAGATTATTATCTACCTTGAATTTGTTGCAGATGAGTTTCTTAAGCTCCGGGATACCTGTGGTAGGGGTATATTTGGTAAAACCTGATTTGATTGCCGCGACCGCCGCGTCTTTTACGAAATCCGGAGTATCAAAATCAGGCTCGCCGGCAGCCAGGGTAACGATATCCTTTCCTTCAGCTTTTAACTTCTTAGCCTTAGAGGTTATCGCAAGAGTCGAGGAAGGATTTATTTTCTTCAGACGCTCTGAAAGTCTTGTATCTATTTTCATGAAAGTCTTTCTTGCCCGACTTCAATAATCCCTTTCCTTCTTGAAGATCCCTTTTAACCCGCTTAAGAATTTCTTTTGCGGTTTTCCTTTGATCGCTTTCTTTTCCTCAAAACCCGGTTCTTTTTTCTGTTGTTTTTCTTCAGTGGCCGGTTTTTCCGCGTGCACAGGCTCAACTTCTTCAGGTTTTACGTCAATGGCCTGCTCTTTGGTTTTTTTGGATTTCTTAGTTTCCTTCTTTTTCATCTCTGTCAACTCAAAGATAACCATCTCCGCGTTATCGCCGCGCCGTTTTCCCAGGCTGATTATCCTGGTAAAACCGCTTGAGCGCTTGGCAAAAAGCGGGCCCAGCTCATCAAAAAGCCTGACGACCAGCTTATGCTCGCCCAATACTGCCTGGGCGCGCCTTTTAGAAGCTAAGGTGTTGGCTTTGGCCATAGAGATAAGCTTCTCAACCAATCCCCGGGCGGCTTTAGCCCTGTCTACAGTGGTGTGGATACTCTGGCTGATAAGTATATTCCTGGCTAAGCTTTTTATTGTCGCGTCATGCCAGCTGGTAAAACGATTTAACTGATATTTTCTCTTTGCGTGTCTCATATTTTATACTTTCTTAAGTTTTTTAGAATCGACCTGCATCCCTAAAGTTAAACCCATACCTACCAGAAGTTCCTTGATCTCGGTAAGCGACTTCTTGCCGAAATTCTTGAAACCGAGCATCTCTTCCTCGCCTCTTTTCACAAGGTCAGCGATGATCTTTATACCTGCTTCACGCAGGCAGTTTGAGCTTCTCACGGATAATTCCAGCTCCGAGATGGGCAACCGGAGTTTCTCGTAAAGCACAACATCCTCTTTGCTCATCTCTGGCTCTTCTTCGGCTATATCTTCCGGAAGCTGCCCAAAATTGACAAATATGTCCAGATGCCTTTGCAGAATATTTGACGCGTAAAGCAAAGCGTCCTTTGGATTTATGCTGCCGTTGGTCCAGATCTCCAGGATCAGCTTGTCGTAATCCGTACGCTGTCCCACGCGCGTATTCTCCACGTAAAAGTTGACCTTCTTGATCGGAGTGAATATTGAATCAACCGGGATAAGCCCGACTACTTTATCTTCTTTTTTATTCATCTCCGCAGGATAATAACCTCTGCCGCGGGAAACCTCCATCTCAATATTAAGCTTGGCGTCTTTGGTAAGCGTGGCGATATGCAGCTCGGGATTAATGATCTCAATCGTCTCATCAACATCAATATCCTTGGCTTTTACCTCACCCTTCTTATCCGCCTTAAGCGTGATGGTCTTAGGTATTTTGGAGTGAGAATTCAAAATCAACCCCTTGATATTCAGGATGATCTCCGGAATATCCTCCAATACGCCGGGGATAGTAGAAAACTCATGGTCAGCGCCGGTTATCTTGACGCTGGTCACCGCGCTGCCTTCTATGGAACTTAAAAGCACCCTTCTTAAGGAATTACCCAGGGTCACGCCATAGCCTTTTTCAAAAGGCGCGGCGGCGAATTTGCCATACGTTTCTGTTAATACGGATTCATCGCATTCAAGTTTCTTGGGAAATTGAAAATCTCTCCATTTTATACCCATATTACCCCCCTAAATTATTTATAAAGTGGCTCTTTTACTCTTGGGAACTTTTAAACCCTGCTGTTAAAAAGCGTTACTTGGAGTACAACTCTACGATCAACTGCTCCTGGATAGGATGTGCGATATCTTCCTTTTCCGGAAGCCTTAATACTTTACCGCTTAACTCCTGGGCGTTAAACGCCAGCCACGCTGGAACAGTGCGTTCCTTGGTCAGCTCCAGGTTATCCAGGATCTTTTTCCTGGCTTTTTCTTTGGCCTTCACCACGATCAGGTCATCCTTGGAGACCAGGAATGAAGGAATGTTTACGCGGCGGGAGTTGACAAAAACGAAATTATGCCTAACTATCTGCCTTGCCTGCGCGCGCGAGCTCCCCAGCCCCATACGGAAAATAGCGTTATCCAGCCTTCTTTCCAGTATCTGCAAGAGCACTTTACCGGTTACGCCTTTAGTGCGCGAAGCAATGGCGAAATATTTACGAAACTGCTTCTCCAGCACTCCGTAAATACGCTTAACTTTCTGCTTTTCCTTGAGCTGCAGGCCATAGTTAGAGATCTTCTGCCTTCTCTTCTCGCCATGCTGGCCAGGAGCATAGGCTCTTTTGTTAGCCGGGCATTTTTCTGTCTGGCACTTCGTACCTTTTAAAAATAATTTCTCACCCTGCCTGCGGCACAATCTGCAAACTGCGTCAATATAACGAGCCATAAATTACACTCTCCGTTTCTTCTTAGGACGGCAACCATTATGAGGAATAGGAGTCACATCCTTGATTAAAGTGATCACCAGGCCTGCTGCCTGAAGAGCCCTGATCGCGGATTCCCTGCCGAAACCGGGGCCTTTAACATAAACTTCCAGCTCCTTGACACCGATTTCTTTGGCTTTGCGCGCGGCGTCAGTGGCGGCGATCTGCGCGGCAAATGGCGTGGATTTCTTGGAACCGCTATAACCGACGATGCCGGGGGCGCTCCAAACCAGCACATTGCCTGTCTTATCAGTGATCGTGATGATCGTATTATTGAAACTTGCCTGGATGTGCGCGATGCCACTGGTTATGCCTTTGGCGATCTTCTTCTTTTTTGCTTTTTCTTTTGTTGCCATATGCTTATACGCTCCTTCTTAAATAAACCTTTTAGTTATTTGGCAGGTTTTGGGGCTGATTTCTTTGCTTCAATCTTTTTCACCATCGCCTGGTTGCCTTTGCGCGGGCCTTTTCTGCTGCGCGCGTTTGTACGCGTGCGCTGGCCCCTTGCCGGCAGGCCTTTCTTATGGCGCGTACCCCTGTATGAACCGATATCCATCAGGCGCTTGATATCCTGCGAAATGTCCCTGCGCAGGTCGCCCTCAAGCCTTAAACCTAATTTCTCAAAGGCATTGGTAATGTGCGCAATCTCTTCGTCACTTAAATCTTTAGCCCTTTTATCGCCGTTTACGCCGGATTCCCTTAAAATAACCGCAGAAAGCGCATGGCCTATGCCATATAAATAGGTCAAAGCTATCTTCACTTTCTTTTCTTTAGGTATATCTACACCGAGGATTCTTGGCATTATTTACTCCTTAAATAAATTAACCTTGTCTTTGTTTATGCTTCTGGTTTGAGCAGATTACCCGCACAACCCCTCTTCTTTTGATCACTTTGCACTTATCGCAAATCTTACGAACGCTTGCTTTTACTTTCATTTTATTTCACCCGAAATGTTATTCTCCCCCTGGTCAGGTCATACGGAGAGAGCTCTAATTTTACTTTATCACCCGGCAGGATCCTGATGAAATTCATGCGCATCTTGCCGGAAATATGCGCCAGGACAATATGGCCATTCTCTAACTCCACCTTGAACATGGCGTTAGGCAAGGCTTCCGCGATCTTTCCTTCTGTCTCAATAAGGTCTTCTTTTGCCATATTATTTGCTTAAAACCACCGGGCCTTTATCGGTAATTGCCACAGTATGCTCAAAATGCGCCGAGGCAAGCCCGTCTTTTGCCACAGCTGTCCAGCCGTTCTCGGTAATCTCAGACTCCCATCCACCTAGATTTATCATTGGCTCAATTGCCAGGACCATCCCGTTTTTCAGTAGTGCGCCGCATCCGGCTGGGCCAAAATTAGGCACTTCCGGTTCTTCATGCAAGGCCCTGCCAATGCCGTGCCCGACAAATTGCCGGACAACTGAAAAACCAGCCTGCTCCACAAAAACTTGTATGCTATGAGAAATATCAGTCAAGTGGTTACCCGGATAAGCTTTCTTTATCCCCTCATCCAGTGAAAGCCTGGCGATCTCCATGAGCTTTTTCTTTTTCTCATCGACCCGCCCGGCAGCAACCGTAACAGCGGCGTCAGAAAAATAACCCTTGTAATTAACGCCGATATCCAGGCTAACGATATCGCCATCCAGGATGACCCTCGGGCCCGGTATGCCATGCACAATCTCTTCATTTACCGAGATGCATGTACAGGCAGGAAAACCCTGGTACCCTTTAAAAGCCGGCGCAGCGTTGCTTGCCAGGATAAGCTTCTCAACCAGAGCATCGATATCACCGGTGCTTACCCCTGGACGGACCTCTTTCTTTACGCGTTTAATGATCCCGGCAAGGATCGAACCTGCCTCAGCCATTAACTTAATCTCCTGGCTGGACTTGATCGGGATCATTTTAAGGCTCTGCTTAAATCAATAATCTCTTTAAGAACGATTTGCGGATCAAGGTCCGCGGCTAATCTATGTAATTTTTCCTGCTTCTTATAAAACTCAATCAAGGAAGAAACTTCCTGCTTATAGACTTCCAGGCGTTTTCTTACCGTGGCTTCCACATCATCAGTTCGTTGATACAAAGAACCACCGCAATTATCACAGATACCTTTCTGTTTAGGAGGCATATTCGTGATATGGAAATTTGCCCCGCATTTTGAGCAGACCAGCCTGCCGGTAAGCCGCTTGATGATTACCTCATCGCTAGTGTCCAGGTAAATAACCAGGTCAACAGCAATCTTCTTCTTGCTTAAAATATCATCGAGCATGCCGGCTTGCGCAAGCGTCCTGGGATAACCATCAAGTATAAAACCTTTTTTGATATCCGCGTTATTGAAACGCTCATCGAGCATGCCGGCAACCAGCGCATCCGGCACAAGCAG
Source organism: Candidatus Omnitrophota bacterium (assembly GCA_041649385.1). Lineage (GTDB taxonomy): Bacteria > Omnitrophota > Gorgyraeia > Gygaellales > Profunditerraquicolaceae > JALOBQ01. The sequence goes on from JBAZNG010000001.1 coordinate 5,439, forward strand.
CCCTTTATCCATAATGCCTTTAGCCTGTTTTCCAAGCTCGCTATTAGCCGTAACATTCTGCCTCAAGATATCGCCGGTAGAAACATGCGGCAACTGCAACGCTTTAGCCAGCCTCACCGCCTGCGTGCCTTTTCCTGCCCCCGGAGGGCCCAATAACACAATATACATTATCTTCTTCCCCTGATATGGCCGGACTTTATGAAACCTTCATAGTGGTGCGTCAATAAATGTGATTCTATCTGCTTTAATGTATCCAGCATGACCCCGACAATGATCAGGATGCCGGTGCCGCCGAAGAACGAAGCGACCAGATACGGCACTTTCAGCCAGGCCATGATAAAATCCGGAAAAATAGCGATGATCGCGATAAAAGTAGCTCCGGCTAAAGTGATCCGCGTCATCACGAAATCCAGAAACTCTGCCGTGGATACTCCCGGCCTTATCCCCGGGATGAACCCGCCGTATTTTTTCATATTCTCGGAAAGGTCATTCGGGTTAAAAACTATCGCGGTATAGAAATAACAAAAGAAAATTATCAAAAGAGCATAAACTGCTGTATAAAGCAAATGCCCACGGATCAAACCCTGCGCCAGGCGTTGAAACCCGGGATTAGGGATAAATGATGCCAAAGTCGCCGGAAAAAGGATGATCGACTGCGCGAAGATGATCGCGATAACGCCCGACGTGTCAACTTTCAAGGGGATATACGTGCTTTGCCCACCGTAGACTTTCCTGCCCACGATACGCCTGGCATACTGCACGGGGATCTTACGCACCCCCTGGGTGATCATAATTACCGCAAAGACAACAGCAACTAAAAAGAAAGCCATGATCAACAATGTAAGCGGCTGGATCTGCCTGCGGGAGGCATCAAAAGGAGAAATCAGGACAAAGAGCTGATGCAGCGCTGTGGGAATACGCGAAATGATACCCGCGGTGATCACCAGCGATATACCGTTGCCGATACCGCGCTCCTGGATCTGCTCGCCCAACCACATAATGAATATCGTCCCTGTGGTAAGCGTAAGCACTGTGAGTATCCTGAAACCCCAGCCTGGGTGCATCACGATCTGCAAACCTTCGAAACGCGCGGGGTCCTCAAGCCATAGCGCGATAAAATAGGATTGCACAACAGAAAGCACGACTGTTCCGTAACGCGTCAGCTGATTGATCTTTTCGTAACCGGCCTTGCCTTCCTTGGCCAGCTTTTCCAGAGCGGGGATCACCGCCGTTAACAACTGCATGATGATGGAACTTGATATATAAGGCATGATCCCCAGGGCGAATATGGTAAGGCGTTCCATGGCGCCGCCGGAAAACATATTAATTATGCCAAAGAGCGTACCGCCTTGCGTTTTAGCAATACGGTTAAAGAAATCCGCCAGAGCTACGCCGTCGATCCCAGGTATGGGTATATAGCAACCTACCCGGTAAACAGCAATCAGCGCACCCGTGATCAACAACCTGCGCTTTAGATCAGGGATTTTAAATGAATTGACTAAAGCACTAAACATTTAGGATTTGGACCTTACCACCGGCATTAGCTATTTCGGTCGCTGCGCGTTTTGAAAAAGCATGGGCCAGGATAGTAACAGGATTCTTTATACTGCCATTTCCCAGGATCTTGACTAATTTTGCCTCATCGCGGATCAATCCGTTTTTTTTCAAAACTTCCGGGGTAATCGTGCTTTCTTTAATTTTATTCAATAATTCCAGGTTAACCACCTGATAAACTTTCCTGAAATTGCTTACAAAACCACGTTTAGGCATTTTGCGGATCAAAGGCGACTGCCCGCCTTCAAATCCCAGATAGAAATGCCTTCCAGCGCGCGAGGTCTGGCCTTTGCTTCCACGCGTAGAGGTTTTACCATGCCCGGAACTGGGGCCGCGGCCAAGATATTTACGTTTCTTATGCGCTCCATAAGGAGCCTTGATCTTATGTAAAGCTACCCCTTTATTATCATCCTTGATTTGCGCAACAATAGGGGCGGGCTTCTTAACAACTTTTACCTTTGCAACCGGCTTCTTGACCGCCGGCTTACTTTCTGCTTTAGTCGTCTTAGGGTTTTTTTCTTTCATCTTTTAAGCCTTAAGGCTTTTTAAGCCTTGAACAGTAGCTTTAATTACGTTAATAGGGTTATTGGATTTAAGGCACTTGGTAAGGATATCTTTGATGCCGGCGGCTTCACAGACCGCGCGCACAGGGCCGGCGGCAATAACACCCGTACCTTCAGAAGCCGGCTTAAGCATGACTTTGGCCGCGCCAAAGTGCCCGATAACCTCATGCGGTATAGTAGCGCCTTCCAGAGTGACTCTAAAAATATTCTTCTTGGCTTTGGTTAAAGACTTTCTGATCGCGTCGGCAACTTCATTGGCTTTATCCAAAGCAAAACCAACCCTGCCCTTTGTATCGCCGACAACAACCAGGGCGCTAAAATGCAGTTTTTTGCCGCCTTTAGTTACTTTAGTAACACGGTTAATGGAAATGACTTTTTCGATCAGGTCTGACTGTTTCTCAACATTGAATTCACGCATATTTTAAAACTCCAATCCACCTTTTCTTAATGAATCAGCAAATGCTTTGATGCGGCCGTGGTATAAGTAACCGGCCCGGTCAAAGATAACTTTGCTAAAACCTTTTTCTTTAGCGGCTTTGGCAAAAAGCTCGCCGAAGATCTCCGATGATTTTACGTTGCCTGCCTTGGTAAACTTCTGCTTTGTCGCTTTGTCGTTGGTAGACAGAGAAAACAGGACTTTCCCGGTTGCATCGTCAATAACCTGCCCGGAGATGTTCTTCAGGCTGCGGTGCACGACTAAACGGGGCTTGCTTTCAGTGCCGAACATCTTCTTCTTTAACCTGGAATGCCTTTTAGACCTGGATTCTTCTTTACTTTTCATTTTACTTTCCTGTTGCTTTAGCTTTTCCAACCTTCTTCTTCACATGTTCACCGAGAAAACGTATGCCTTTGCCTTTATAAGGCTCGGGTGGATAAATATCGTGTATCTCGCTGGCTATCTTGCCGACCAGCTCTTTATCGATACCGCGGATGATCACCTGCGTCGGTTTAGGCGTTTCCATCTTGATCCCATCGGGAATATTGACATTTACAGGATGCGAAAAACCTAAAGCCATATTCAGCACCTTCCCCTGCACAGCCGCGCGGAAACCTACGCCCTGTATTTCAAGCTCCTTGACATAGCCTTCGTTGACGCCTTTAACCATATTCAGGATCAGCGCGCGGTATAGCCCGTGAAAAGCCCTGTCCATTTTGGTATTGGCTACGCGCTTTACAAAAAGCTGTCCGTCCTTTATCTCAACAGTTATCCTGTCGGAAAGTTTACGGTTAAGTTTACCGTTCTTGCCTTCCACGAAGATAACGCCGTCTTTAACCTCAACTTTTACTTCTTTCGGTATGGCTACCGCTTTCTGCCCTATTCTAGACATTTTTAAATATATCCTTGTTTTACCAAACGTATCCGATTACTTCGCCGCCTAAACTAAGTTCCCTGGCATCCTTATCCGTAAGTATACCCTTGGAAGTCGAGATGATCGCCAGGCCCCTGCCGCGTAAAACAGAAGGAATTTTCTTTTTTGTGACATAGACCCTCAAACCGGGTTTGGAGATCCTTTTAATATTGCGCATCGCCGGTTTGCCAGCCAGATACTTAAGGTAGACCCTGGCTAAACCCTGCTTCTTATCTTCAATCATCTTAAAATTATCGATATATTCGTATTTCTTGAGGATATCCAGGATAGACCTGATATTGTTGGAAGCCGGCACATCCACGGTATCCCGTTTAACAATTACCGCGTTGCGTATGATCGTAAAAACATCTGCAATTAAATCCGTTCTTGACATTTAACCCCCGTTTTTTCTACCAGCTAGCCTTCTTAACTCCCGGAATAAGCCCCTGCCAAACCAGTTCCCTGAAACATATACGGCAAAGTTTGAACCTTCTTAAATACCCACCGCTCCTGCCGCAAATGGAACAACGGTTATATTTACGTGTTGAGAATTTTGCCGGCCTTTTCCATCTCGCTATCTGTGAATTCTTTGCCATTTTTCCTTTTCCTTATCCTTTCCCGCTCTGCCTATTCATTCTCAAGCGGGATCCCGTCTATTTTTTATTCATCCTGGCGGGAAAAAGGCATACCGAAATATTTTAACAATAGCTTCGCCTCTTCCTTGTTTCTTACGTTCTTGATCACAAAAGTTATATCCATACCCTGGGGGCGGCTGATCCGGTCATAATCAATCTCCGGAAATATTCCTTGTTCGCTTAAACCCAGACTGTAGTTGCCGGCCTGATCGAAAGAATTTACTGAAACGCCGCGGAAATCGCGTAAACGCGGTAAAGCGACATTAATCAAGCGGTCCATAAACTCATACATCATCGCCTTGCGCAAAGTCACCTTGGCGCCGACAGCCTGCCCCTGTTTGGTCTTAAAATTAGCGATAGCTTTTTTCGTCCTGCGGATGATCGGCTTTTGGCCGGTGATCGCCGCTAACTCCTCAATGGCCTTTTCTAAGATCTTAACATCAGCAATAGCCTCTCCTACGCCCATATTTACCACTATCTTATCCACGCGCGGTAAAGCTAACTTGTTTTTTAGCTTAAGGTCCTGCATCAATTTGGCGCTTATCTCATTACGGTATTTTTCTAATAATCTTGGTATCATTTTTTCCCTTATTCTTAATCCTGGGTTTTAGGTGTTAGGTTCTCCCTACATTCTACCTACTACCTACTAACTACCCTAATATTTATATGATCTCTTTGCAGGCTTTGCAGAACCTGCTTTTTTCGCCTTCTTTACTTGTCTTTATCCCCACCCGCACAGCTTTATTGCAAGCCTTGCATACAAGCATAAGATTGGAAATACTAATCGGCATTTCTATGGAAATGATGCCGCCTTTTTTATCCTGGCTGGTCTGGCGCTTATGTTTCTTGGCAAGATTCAAACCTTCCACGATCACTCGCGAGCCGTCTTCAATAAGGCTGATCACTTTACCTTTCTTGCCTCTATCCTTGCCTTTAGTTACCTGCACTATGTCGTTCTTCTTAATCTTTTGCATTAAATTACCTCGGGAGCTAAAGAGATGATCTTGGTAAATTTCTTATCCCTTAATTCGCGTGCGACAGGCCCGAATACGCGCGTACCGCGGGGATTGAATTTATCGTCAATAATGACAACAGCGTTACGGTCAAACCTTAAGACCGTGCCGTCCTTCCTTCTGATCGGATGCTTTGAACGCACGATCACCGCTTTGGCCACTTCGCCTTTCTTCACCGCTGCATTAGGGTAGGCTTCTTTGATATTAACATTGATCACATCCCCAATGTTAGCGATAGGCTTGCCTTTCTGGAATAACACGCCAATCATGGCGGCCTTGCGGGCACCGGTATTATCAGCAACATCCAGGATACTGCGCAATTGGATCATTTAAACCGCCTCCTCTTTCAAGGCAACGTGCATGGTTTGCGCTTTCTTGATTATTGCCTTAAGGATAAAACGCTTGTCTTTTGACAAAGGCCGGGTTTCTACGATCGTCACTGTATCGCCGATCTTAGCTAAACCCTTTTCGTCATGCGCCTTAAATTTATTGAAACGTTTGGCCACTTTGCCGTATTTGGGGTGCTTGGCCAGATGCATGATCTTGACTACGATGGTTTTCTGCATCTTGTCGCTTGTCACAATACCGGTAAACTCTTTTCTATTGCCCATTTTATTTATCTTTCTTCTCGTTAAGCAGCGTATTTATCCGCGCGATATCTTTCTTGATCAACGAAAATCTATGCGGTTTTTCCACGCTGCCGGCATAACGCTGCATGTTCAGCTTGGATAACTCATCTAATAAACTTTTCTCTTTTAACAAAAGGTCTTCTTTGGATAAATTGCGCAATTCCTGTGTCTTCATATTATTTATGCACCCTGGTTACGAATTTTGTCCTTAAAGGCAGTTTGTATGCCGCCAGGCGGAAACATGCCTTGGCATACTCTTGCGGTACGCCGCCTAATTCAAAAAGTATGCGGCCCCTTTTAACTACCGCCACCCAATGATCGAGGTCGCCTTTTCCTTTACCCATACGGACTTCTGCCGGTTTCTTGGTGATGGATTTATCCGGGAAAACCCTGATCCAGAGCTTGCCGCCTTTATGCAGCTGGCGGGCCAGGATCACACGCACAGCTTCAATCTGCGTATTTTTAAGCCAACCGTTATCCAGGGATTTAAGGGCAAATTCGCCAAAAGACACATGCGTGCCTGTCGTAGCTATTCCCCTTCTCTGGCCTTTCTGCAACTTACGGTATTTTACCCTCTTGGGCATTAAAACCATTTTAGTTCGCTCCTTGGTTACCGGCGCTTACTGGCGGTGACCTTCGCGCATCTCTTTTCTGCTGGTCTGTCGCCGGCTTTGTATCTTCCTGGGCAAGCTCTTTGCCGAGGATATCGCCTTTATAGATCCAAACTTTTACCCCAATCAAACCATAAGTGGTGAGCGCTTCGGCAAAACCATAATCAATATCCGCGCGTAAAGTCTGTAAAGGCACCTTGCCCACTTTATAAGTTTCTGTGCGCGACATCTCCGCACCGTTAAGGCGGCCGGAACATTTAACGCGGATACCTTTTACCCCCGAGGTCACCGACTGCTCCATAGCCCTTTTTACGGCCCTGCGGAAAGCCACGCGTTTTTCCTGCTGCATGGCGATATTTTCTGCGACTAACTGCGCATCCCATGTCGGACGGTTGATCTCTTCTATGTCTATGGATATTTCATTTTTTACCAGGCTGTTCAAGTCCGCGCGCAGGCGTTCAATATCAGAACCATGCCTGCCGATGATAAGCCCCGGGCGGGCTGAAAAGATACGCACCCGGATCCGCTGCGCAAGCCTTTCAATGACAACCTTGGAGATCGCCGCCTGCTTGAATCTGGACTTGATGAATTTCCGGATCTTATAATCCTGCTGGATAAACAAAGGAAAATCCTTAGCCCCGGCGAACCAGCGGCTATGCCATTGTTTTATAAAACCGATCCTTAATATTAACGGGTTTACCTTATGTCCCATGAAGTTATTCTCCTTATCTACCTTGATAACACCCGCGCAATTCTCCGACGCAAGGCGTATACCGGCCCAATTCCATTAAGGGCGGGTACTTTATCAGCGCGTGGTGTTACTTTAAATCTAACTCAATCTTTATATGCGCGGTGCGCTTTACAATTGAAGCCGCGCGCCCGAACGCAGCAGCTTTAAATCTTTTCCACATCGGGCCGGGGTTGCAAACGATCTTGGAGATGTATAGTTTATCGGCTCCAAAGCCTTTTATTTTAGCATTAGCGGTTGCGGATTTCAATATTTTTATCAAATATTCTTTAGGCCTTTTATTTAAATGCAAAAGAATCGCCTGCGCCTCTTGGACATCTTTGCCGCGGATCAAGTCCATCACCGGCCGTACCTTGCTTGGTGAGATCCTTAAAAATTTACCTTCTGCCTTTGAAATCATTTTATGTTTTCTCCAACGCTTTTTTAGCTTTCACGCCGCCATGCTTACGGAAGATCCTGGAAAGAGCAAACTCTCCTAACTTATGGCCAACCATATTCTCGGTAACAAACACCGGGATATGCCTTTTTCCATCATGCACGGCAAAAGTCAAACCCACAAAATCCGGGATGATCGTCGAACGCCTGCTCCAGGTCTTGATCGCCTGGCGGTCACCGAGCTTTTTGTGTTTTTCTACTTTTTTTAAAAGACTTTCTTCAACATAAGGGCCTTTTTTTAATGAACGTGGCATATTATGGTTTCCTTCTCTTTACGATAAACTTGTTAGAATACTTTTTGCGGTTACGCGTGCGGTAACCTTTCGTAGGCACGCCCCATGGCGTTACCGGATGCGGGTTACCCTGGCCTGATTTGCCTTCGCCACCGCCGTGTGGATGGTCAAAAGGATTCATTACAACGCCCCTTACTGATGGTTTGATCCCCAGCCACCGGCTCTTGCCCGCTTTGCCCAGGATCAATGATTCATGCTCAATGTTACCGATCTGCCCGATCGTCGCGTGGCAATCCAGGCTGACCAATCTTACTTCACCGGAAGGCAGTTTGATATGCGCAAAATCGCCTTCTTTTGCCATGATCTGAGCGCTTGTCCCTGCGCCGCGCACGATCTGTCCGCCTTTTCCTTGAGATATCTCAATGTTATGCACTAATGTGCCTGAAGGTATGTTGCGTAATAAAAGGCAGTTTCCGATCTTGATCTCTGTTTCCTTCTGGTTTGAAGCAATTACTTCATCTCCCACATTCATGCCTACGGGAGCGATAATATATCTCTTTCTCTTGTCCGCATATTCAATCAGCGCGATCCTGGCTGAACGGTTCGGGTCATATTCAATCGCCAGAACCTGTGCCGGCAACTCAACAATATTTCTCTTAAAATCAACGATCCTGAGCATGCGTTTGTGGCCGCCGCCGATATGCCTGGTGGTGATCCGGCCATGCGCGTTCCTGCCGCCTGTCTTCTTTAAGGGCAGCAACAATGACCTTTCCGGCTTACCTTTGGTGATCTCTGAAAAATCCGGCCCGCTCATGTGGCGCCTTGAAGGTGTTGTTGGTTTGAATTTTATTATACCCATTTGTTTTTTCCTTATTTGTTTTACCGCTCTTCTTTTTTCTGCTGCTGTTGCTTTTGTTTTTGTTTTTCCCTACATTCTACCTACTACCTACTATCTATTATCTACTTAATTTCTATCTTCTGTCCGTCTTTTAAAGTAACAACAGCTTTCTTCAGATCCTGTGTGCGGCCTAACTGATGGCGCACTCTTTTGAGTTTCCCGCTGCAGATAAAGGTATTCACGTCTTTTACTTTAACTTTATACTCCTGCTCTACGCTCTTTTTGATCTGGATCTTATTGGCGGCCTTATCCACCAGAAAAAGGTATTTGCCTTCCGGCAAATAAGCGGTTGATTTTTCAGTCTGTAACAAAGCTTTGATGATCAATTTTGCGCTGCTCATTTCTTAAGCCTTTCCGTAAGGTCTTTCAAGGCCGCTTTAGTGATAACCACTTTATTAGCGTTCATTACTGCATAAGCGTTGGTGTCTCTGGCTAAATCCACGCTCACTGAATTCAGGTTTTTTAAAGCGGACTTCTGCGTTTTCTCCACTTTATCCGAGAGAAAAAGTACTTTCGCCGGTTTTTTAGTTTTAGCGCCGAACGCTTTCAGGTTGAAGAAAATTTGCGCCGCAAGCTTGGTCTTGGGTTCTTTGATATCAAATTTATCCAGGACAATCATGTTATTTTCATTGAGTTTGCTGTTAAGCGCCGTCTTCAACGCCTGGTTCTTGATCTTGGCAGGGAGATGATAAGAAAAATCGCGGGGGTGCGGGCCGAATACCACGCCGCCATGCTTCCAGAGAGGAGAACGCGTAGAACCTACGCGCGCCCGGCCGGTTCCCTTCTGTTTCCAGGGTTTTCTACCGCCGCCGGATACTTCCCCGCGTGTTTTCGTGGAAGCTAAACCCATACGCTGGTTTGCCCGGAACCCGTTAATTGCCTGATAGAGGCATTCAGGATTAAGCGTTCCGTCAAAAACACTCGCGTCTAATTTGATCGTATCGATCTCTGCGCCTTCTGAATTATAAATAGGTAAGGTAAACCCCGTTAGAGAACTATCTCCTTTAACGGCCTTTACCGATGATGCCTTCTTAACCTGCTCTTGATTATTCATATTATTATCTGATTGATTATTATTCTCTAACGGGGTAAACATGTTTATTTATTAACCGCTTTCTTGGCTACCTTTTTCTTGGCTTTGGTAATGACAAGATAACCGTTCTTATGGCCCGGTACAGCACCCTTGATTAAAAGGATATTATTCTCTGCGTCCGCTTTAATGACTTTCAAATTCTGGATAGTGACTTTTGCAGCGCCCATATGCCCGGGCAAGTGATGGCCTTTCCAGACCCTGCCGGGGGTTGTGGTTGAACCAATAGAACCTATGCGGCGGTGGCTTGTGGAACCATGCGTCTTCGGACCGCCTTTCCAGTGCCAGCGTTTCATGCCGCCCTGAAAACCTTTACCAATAGAAGTACCGCTAATATCCACAAAATCCCCGGCCGCGAAAATATCCGCTTTTACCAGGTCACCGGGTTTACATTCCGTGGCAGGTTTAGTTAACTCCCTGATCAATCTACAGGCAGGGATATTCAATTTCTTAAAATAAGCTGACTGGGGTTTTTTCAATTTCTTCTCAAGCACTTCGTCAAAACCCAGCTGAATATTCTTAGTCCCCACCGCCAGTATCGGGCATGGCCCGGCCTGGATAGCCGTCACGCCGACCTGTTCGCCGGAAGCATCATAAATCTGAACCATACCAATTTTTTTGCCTAATATGCCGATCATTTTGTTTGCTTTCTTTGGGTTTTGGCCTACTTGATTTCTACATCCACTCCTGCAGGCAGGTTTAACTTCCTTAATGAATCGATGGTCTTAGCTGTGGGTTCAAAGATGTCAATAAGGCGTTTATGGGTAGACAAATCAAACTGTTCACGCGATTTCTTGTCAACATGAGGAGAACGCAGCACCGTATAAATTTCCTTTTTAGTAGGAAGCGGCACGGGGCCGGAAATCTTGGCCCCGGTACGCTTAACAGTTTCCACGATCTCGATTACTGCCTGATCCAGGAGCCTGTGGTCATATGCCTTTAATTTGATGCGTATTTTTTGCGTATTCATTTTTTAAGCAATGACCTCTGTAACTACTCCTGCGCCGACTGTATGCCCACCTTCACGGATGGCAAAACGCGATTCTTTCTCCATGGCGATTGGTGTGATTAATTCAATATCCAAGTTCACGTTGTCCCCGGGCATAACCATCTCCACGCCGGCTGGTAATCCAGCTGTCCCGGTAACGTCGGTTGTACGAAAATAGAACTGCGGGCGATAGCCTTTAAAGAAAGGTGTATGCCTGCCGCCTTCTTCCTTGGTCAGGATATAGACCTGGGCCTTGAATTTGGTATGCGGCAATATTGACTTAGGAGCTGCGATGACCATCCCGCGCTCAATATCATTTTTTTCCATGCCTCTTAAGAGCAGGCCAACGTTATCACCGGCCTGGCCTTCATCAAGCAGTTTACGGAACATTTCTATACCCGTAACCACGGATTTTCTTGGTTCCGGCCTTAAGCCGATGATCTCAACTTCTTCACCGACCTTTACTTTACCGCGCTCGATCCTGCCGGTAGCAACTGTGCCTCTACCTTCAATACTGAAAACATCCTCAACAGCCATAAGTAACGGCTTATCCATTTCCCTTGCCGGCATAGGAATGAATTCATCCACTGCCTTCATCAGGTCCAGGATAGGCTTAGCGTCTTCGCCAGCGGCATCGGCGGTAACTAAAGCTTTGGAAGCGCTGCCACGAATGATCGGCGTCTTGTCGCCGGGATATCCGTATTTGGTCAAAAGATCCCTTACTTCCATCTCGACCAAATCCAACAACTCTTTATCGTCCACTAAATCAACTTTGTTTAAGAAAACTACCATTGCCGGCACGTTAACCTGCCTGGCTAAAAGAATATGCTCTCTTGTTTGAGGCATAGGGCCGTCAACAGCCGAAACGACCAGGATTGCGCCATCCATCTGCGCGGCGCCGGTGATCATATTCTTGATGTAATCGGCGTGTCCCGGGCAGTCAATGTGAGCGTAATGGCGGTTATCTGTCTCATATTCAACGTGGGCAACAGAGATAGTCACGACTTTTGTCTCATCTCTTACTGTGCCGCCTTTTGCGATATCCGCGTAATCTCTCTTTGTCGCTTTACCCAGCTTTGCCAAAACATTTGTAATAGCAGCGGTGAGCGTGGTCTTACCATGATCGATGTGACCAATAGTACCGATGTTTACATGCGGCTTAGACCTTACAAATTTTTCTTTAGCCATTTCTTAATCCTCCTGTTTGTTTATAAACTTTTTCTTGCGCCTGAAGTTGCAAATCCTGCTGTGATCTTTTCCGCTATATGTGCGGGTACCTCATGATAGAACGAAGGTTCCATTGTAAACGATGCACGGCCTTGTGTCAAGGATCTTGTTACGGTCGCGTAATTAAAAACTTCAGACAACGGAACGTTCGCTCGGATAGTGCGAAGGTTAAGCGTCTGTCCCAGCGCGATAATTTTCGCGCGGCGGCTGGAAAGATCGCCGATAACCTGGCCCATAAACTCTTCCGGCACGACTACTTCAATATCCATGATCGGCTCCAATAACACGGGATTTGCTTTTCTTAACCCTTCCTGAAAAGCGATAGAACCTGCCATTTTAAAAGCTAATTCTGATGAATCAACTTCATGGAATGAGCCATCAACTAAAATGATCGCAACATCCGTAACAGGATAACCGCCCAATACGCCATTCTTGGCTGCGCCGAGCACTCCCTGTTTTACAGCCGGGATGAATTCACGCGGAATCGCACCACTCTTGATCTTATCCTCAAAAGTGATACCGGTCCCGGGAGTTTCCTGAGGGGCCATCTCAATTACGCAGTGGCCATATTGGCCGCGGCCGCCTGACTGTGAAATGAATTTTCCAACGCTGGAGACACTCTTCTTGATCGTTTCCCGGTAAGCTACCTGCGGAGCGCCGACTTGCGCTTCCACATTGAACTCACGCAGGATCCTGTCAATAATGATCTCCAGGTGCAACTGGCCCATGCCAGCGATCAATGTCTGGCCGGTCTCCTGGTTATAGCTGACCCTGAAAGACGGGTCCTCATCCTCTAATTTATGCAAAGCCAACCCTAATTTCTCCTGGGCATCCTTGGATTTAGGCTCAATCGCCTGTTGGATGACTGGTTCAGGAAAACGCATTGCTTCGATCAATATATGGTTTTTCTCCGTGCAGAGCGTATCGCCGGTCTTAGTGTCCTTTAAACCGACCACCGCGGCAATATCGCCGATGGAAATACTTTCCACTATCTCCTGGCGGTTTGCGTGCATCTTCACGATCTTGGTCACGCGCTCACGTTCTCTCTTGGAAGCATTGTAAATATAAGTACCCGCTGCCAATGTCCCAGAGTACATACGCACATAATTTATCTTTCCCACAAACGGGTCAGTGGCTACTTTAAAAGATAACGCCGCAAAAGGAGCCGCGTCATCAGCCTTGATCTCCTCAAATTCACCGGAATCCGGGTTGATCCCTTTGATCGGAGGCAGGTCTATGGGCGAGGGAAGATAATCCTTGACCGCATCCAGCATCAACTGCACGCCCTTATTCTTAAAAGCAGAACCGCAAAGCACAGGCACGAATTTATTGGCGATCACCGTCTTACGGATCGTTTCCTTTATCTGCTGATTACTTACTTCTTTGCCGGCCAGATACAACTCCATCACCGCATCATCTGCCTCGGCAAGTTTTTCCACAAGTATATTGCGGTATTTATCAAAATCTGCCAGCATATCCGCCGGGACTTCCTTTACCTCGATTTCCTTGCCCAGGTCATCCTTATAAGAGATGAGCTTTTTCTCTACCAGGTCCACAATGCCTTTAAAATCAGCTTCTTTGCCAAAAGGAAGATGAATAGCCGCAACATTGGCCCCCAGGCGCTGATGCATCTGGTTGACCACCTCCAGGAAATTCGCCCCTGTGCGGTCCATCTTATTTACAAATGCAATACGCGGCACACTGTAACGGTCAGCCTGGCGCCAAACGGTTTCTGACTGAGGCTGGACACCGCCGACGCTGCAGAAAACCACTACCGCGCCATCCAATACCTTTAAAGACCTTTCCACCTCAATGGTAAAATCAACGTGCCCGGGAGTATCAATCAGGTTAATATGCACGTCTTTCCAGACACAAGTCGTAGCGGCTGACGTGATCGTAATGCCGCGTTCCTGTTCCTGGGCCATCCAGTCCATCGTGGCCGTACCGTCATGCACTTCACCTAACTTATAATTCCTGCCTGTATAGAATAGCACGCGCTCGCTGGTCGTGGTTTTACCCGCGTCAATATGCGCGATGATCCCGATATTTCTTATTTTACTTAAAGGTATTTTTCTCATCTTTTCTACAATACTTCTCTAGTATATCCAGCGTTGAGCTTTATTTTAATGTTAAAATTTACCAGCGGAAATGCGCGAAAGCTTTATTCGACTCCGCCATCTTATGCGTATCGTCCCTCTTCTTGATCGCCGAGCCCTCTCCTTTATAAGCGGAAATGATCTCGTCGGCTAATTTTTCTTCCATGGCCTTGCCTTTACGGTGCTGGGCAAAATCCCTGATCCAGCGTAAAGCAATAGAAGTACCGCGCTCCTGCCTGACTTCCACAGGAACTTGATAAGTTGCCCCGCCTACCCTGCGCGGTTTGACTTCCAAACGCGGCCTGGCATTATCCAAAGCCTTATAAAAAACTTTCAAAACATCCTGCTCATTAAGATTCTTCTGGATGATAGCGAACGCTCCATAGACCATCTTTTCAGAGATAGCTTTTTTACCGTCGAGCATGACCATATTGATAAATTTCGCCACGATCTTGGAATTAAATTTAGGGTCCGCTAAAATATTTTTTTCCTGCGCTTTTCTTCTTCTCATTGTCTAAACCTGCTCCTTCTTTGCCTCCTTATGCTTGACCTTTTAATCAAGCCTGCGGAAGCCTGTTACTTATCTTCTATTAAGCTGCTTTTGGTTTCTTTGCTCCGTATTTTGAACGCGACCTTCTGCGCTGATTTACCCCGGAAGCGTCTAATGTGCCCCTGACAATATGATAGCGCACACCAGGTAAATCCTTGACCCTGCCGCCCCTGACCAGGACTATGGAATGCTCCTGCAGGTTATGCCCTTCGCCCGGTATATAAGCGGTAACTTCAATGCCCGTGGTCAGCCTAACCCTGGCTATTTTACGCAAAGCCGAGTTTGGTTTCTTAGGCGTCATCGTACGCACCTGTAAACACACACCCCGCCTCTGCGGCGAATTCTTCAAAGCCGGCGACTTGCTTTTCTTTTTCTGCGAAACCCTTCCAAACCTGATTAGCTGTGCAATTGTGGGCATATTTATTCCTTTATGCTGTTAGCTGCTTCCTCGTTTTTCTCTTCAATTTTTGCCGGGGCGTTCTTATTTACTTCAATATCCCGGTGCGTATGAAAACCCGTACCTGCGGGAATAAGGTGTCCTACGATAACATTCTCCTTCAAGCCAAAAAGTTCATCGCTCTTGCCGCTGGTCGCTGCTTCCGTCAATACACGCGTAGTCTCCTGGAAGCTGGCCGCGGAAATAAAGCTTTCCGTAGTAAGCGATGCTTTGGTGATACCCAAAAGTAAAGGCGTAGCCTGTGCAGGCTTTTGGCCTTTCTTAATCACGCGGGTATTTTCCTTCTGAAAAACCCATTTATCCACCTGTTGCGTAGCCAGGAATTCAGTATCGCCTGGATCCTCAACCCTTACTTTCTTGAGCATCTGCCTGATAATCAGCTCAATATGCTTGTCATTGATGTGTACACCCTGCAGGCGGTAAACTTCCTGGACTTCATTAACCAGATATTCCTGCAGGACCTTGTCTCCGCAGACCCTTAAAATATCCTGCAAGACTACAGGCCCGTCGGTCAACTGCTGCCCGGCTGAAACTTTATCGCCTTTATAAATATTCGGATGTTTGCCATGGGGAATAATATACTCTCTGGACATGCCTGTCGTAGACCTGACAATGATCACGCGCTGGTTCTTCTTTGTCTCGCCGAACTCCACGAAACCATCGATCTCGCTGATCACGGCCGGATCCTTAGGCCTTCTGGCTTCAAAAAGCTCAGCGACCCTGGGCAAACCGCCGGTAATATCCCTGGTTTTCACAACGGTGCGCGGTATCTTGGCTAAAAGGTCTCCGGCATTCATCTTCTCGCCGTCTTTGGCCATAACGTGTGCGCCGATGGGAATAGGATATATCCCGGAAACTTCCTTCTTTTCATCCAACACAACGATCTGCGGATGGTATTCCGGCTTATGCTCCACAACAACGCGTTCAGCTAACTTGGTCACCGGATTGATCTCCTCGCGGATAGTGATATTCTCGCGTAAATCCTCATAACGCACTGTACCGGCAACTTCCGTAAGCACGGGGATCGTATACGGATCCCAACGCACAAAAGAAACTCCCTTATTGATATCTGCGCCATCGGCAACATTGATGAACGCGCCCTGCAATACCAGGTAGCGCTCCAATTCCCTGCCCTGGGCATCATTGATACTGATCGCGCCGTTACGGTTTAGGACCACGAACTCATTGTTCTTGGCGGTAAACCTTAAACCATGGTAGCGGACAATACCTTTATTCTTGGATTTTATAACAGACTGTTCAATCGTACGGCTGGCTGTACCACCGATATGGAACGTTCTCATCGTCAACTGCGTACCGGGTTCGCCGATACTCTGCGCGGCGATCACGCCCACTGCTTCACCCAGCTCCACCAGCCTTCCGGTGGCCAAATTACGGCCATAACATTTTGTGCAGACGCCCCTGCCAGATTCACAGGTAAGCACGCTACGGATACGGATCTTTTCAATGCCTAATTTCTCGATCTGGTCGGCTTTATCGCCGGTGATCATCGAACCTTGCTCCACGATGACTTCGTCGGTAATGATATCCACGACGTTATCCAAAGCAACGCGGCCGACAATGCGGTCGCGCAGCGAAACAACTTCTTCGTCGCCTTCTACGATAGCCGCAACAGTGATACCGTTAAGCGTGCCGCAGTCATCCTCACAAACAATAACTTCCTGCGCCACATCAACAAGCCTGCGGGTCAGGTAACCGGCATCTGCTGTTTTTAGCGCGGTATCCGCAAGGCCCTTACGTGCGCCGTGCGTGGAAATAAAATACTCCAGTACATTTAAGCCTTCCCGGAAGTTAGCGGTGATCGGATTCTCAATGATCTCGCCTGAAGGTTTAGCCATCAGCCCGCGCATACCGGCCAGCTGCCTGACCTGTAAACGTGAACCACGGGCGCCGGAATCAGCCATCATGAATATGGGATTGAAAGACGCCATGCCCTTGAACAACAGGTCGGATATTTTATCCGTGGTATGCGTCCAGATATCAATGACCTTGGATTTACGCTCACTGTCGGTAATGATACCTTTGCGATACTGGTCATCAACGCGGGCGACTTCAGCTTTGGACTCCTTGATCACTTCAGGTTTCTCCGAAGGCACGATCATATCGTCTATGCCGATGGATATGCCGCCTAAAGTACCCATCTCAAAACCTAAACGCTTGATCGCATCGAGCAACTTTATTGTCGCTGTGTGGCCGAAACGTTTATAGCACTCCACCACTATATCGCTGACCTTGCCTTTATTCAGTTCGCGGTTGACAAAACCGAATTCCGCAGGCAAAAGCTCGTTGAACATTGCCCTGCCCACAGTAGTAGTAATAGATTGTTTGCCTAAAATGACTTTCTTCTGGTCAAAATCATAAACCCCGTCTACGCGCAGTTTGATCTTAGCATGCAACTCCACCGCACGGTCATCGTAAGCGATCAAAGCCTCCTGGGCATTACCAAAAGACATCCCTTCGCCAAGAGCGCCGGGTTTCTCCTTGCTTAAATAAGCTACACCGAGGATGATATCCTGTGTGGGCGAGATGACCGGCCTGCCGTCAGCAGGAGAAAATATATTGTTGATCGCTAAAATCAGTATTTTGGCTTCTAATTGTGATTCCAAAGAAAGCGGCACATGCACAGCCATCTGGTCGCCGTCAAAGTCGGCGTTAAAAGCCGTACAAACCAGCGGATGGATCTTGATCGCCTTGCCTTCAATTAAAAGCGGCTGGAACGCCTGGATGCCTAAACGGTGCAAAGTGGGCGCGCGGTTCAATAGAACAGGATGGTCCTTGATTACTTCATCAAGGATATCCCATACTTCGATCTTGCCGCGTTCAACCATGCGCCGGGCGCCTTTGATCGTGTGCACAAAACCTTTTTCCCTTAATTTTTTAATGATAAACGGCTCAAAAAGCTCCAAGGCCATCTGTTTAGGCAGGCCGCATTCATGCAGCTTTAATTCCGGGCCCACAACGATTACCGAACGGCCGGAGTAATCCACGCGTTTACCTAAAAGATTCTGGCGGAACCGTCCCTGTTTTCCCTTAAGCATATCGGAAAGCGATTTTAGGGGGCGGTTATTCGCGCCGTTTACCGCTTTACCATGGCGGCCATTATCCAATAAAGCATCCACGGCCTCCTGGAGCATGCGCTTTTCATTGCGGATAATGATCTCCGGAGCGTTGAGCTCCATAAGTTTCTTTAAACGGTTGTTGCGGTTGATCACACGCCTGTAGAGGTCATTTAAGTCGCTGGTCGCAAACCTTCCGCCATCCAGCGGCACTAACGGCCTTAAGTCCGGCGGGATCACCGGGACGATCTCTAAGATCATCCAATCCGGTTTATTGCCGCTTTTCTTAAAATCCTCAATGATCTTTAATGTTTTAATTGATTTGCGGTTATTTAAGACATCTTTGGATTTCTCCAATTCCCTTCTTACCTTGCGGCAGACCGCATCAAGGTCTAAACCTTTTAAGAGCTCCAGGACCGCATCAGCGCCGATCTTGGCCTTAAAGGATGCGCCGTATTTGACCACGGCATCCTGGTACTGTTCATCGGTTAGAAGCTCATTTTTCTTTAAAGGCGTTGTGCCGGGATCTACGACAATATATTCCTCGTAGTAGATCACCCTCTCTAAATCCCTTAAACGGATATCTAAAAGCGCGCTCATCCTGCTGGGCACGGCTTTAAAGAACCAGATATGCGTTACCGGCGTAGCCAATTCAATGTGGCCCATGCGTTCACGGCGCATGCTGGAACGCTCAACGGTAACTCCGCAACGGTCGCAGGTGATCCCTTTGAATTTTATGCCTTTGTACTTACCGCAGCTACACTCCCAATCGCGCACAGGCCCAAAGATCTTCTCGCAGAACAAACCGTCTTTTTCCGGCTTTAATGTGCGGTAATTGATCGTTTCTGCTTTTTTCACTTCGCCCTTGGACCAGGATTTAATCACCTGAGGGCTGGCAATCTTAATGCTTATACTGTCAAAAGAAACGCTCTCTTCCATTA
The DNA here is from genome assembly GCA_041649385.1 of Candidatus Omnitrophota bacterium. Taxonomy (GTDB): domain Bacteria; phylum Omnitrophota; class Gorgyraeia; order Gygaellales; family Profunditerraquicolaceae; genus JALOBQ01. The sequence continues at coordinate 24,530 of JBAZNG010000001.1, forward strand.
TTTTGCCTTCTCCGTACGGATATCAAGGCATAAGCCTTGAAGTTCCTTGATTAATACATTAAATGACTCCGGAGTACCGTGAGTCAAACGCTGTTCGCCTTTAACAATCGCCTCATAGATACGCGTCCTGCCTACGACATCGTCGCTCTTCACAGTAAGCATTTCCTGTAAGCTGAATGCCGCGCCATACGCTTCCAGCGCCCAGACTTCCATTTCGCCTAAACGCTGGCCGCCGAACTGGGCTTTGCCGCCTAAAGGCTGCTGGGTGACCAATGAATAAGGCCCGATGGAACGCGCGTGGATCTTTTCATCAACCAAGTGGATCAGTTTCAAAACATACATATAACCTACGGTAACCCTCTGGTCAAAAGGCTCTCCGCTATAACCATCATAAAGCCTCATCTTCCCGTCTTCCGGAAGGCCGGCTTTCTTAAGCAATTCCTTAATTTCTCCTTCTTTAGCGCTGTCAAATACAGGACAGCTGACTTGCATGCCTAACGCTTTAGCCGCCCAGCCTAAATGGCACTCCAGGATCTGGCCGACATTCATACGTGATGGTACGCCTAACGGGTTTAAAACCACTTCCACGGGCGTGCCATCAGGCAAGAAGGGCATATTCTCCTCGGGAATAATCTTAGCCACAACGCCTTTGTTGCCATGGCGGCCGGCTACCTTGTCACCCTCGGAAAGTTTTCTCTTCGTCGCGATATAAACTACTACGCGCTTAAGTATCCCTGCGGGAAGCTCATCGCCGCGGCGGACCTTCTCAATCTCCTGCGCTTCTTCTAAAAGCAACTCATGCATCTGCTCGTCAAAAGAAGCAGCCAGGATCTTGGCTTCCTCATTATCATTGTAATTGGTCTTCTCGACCTTCTTTTTATCTATGCCTAAGATCTGGGCAAGGCGGACAAGCTTTTCCGTCTGCAGGAACTCTATCTCCTGTTTATAGTAAGCTTTCAATTCCCTTGTTTTGGCCAGCTCAATAGTTTTTTCCTCTTTGGATTTTCTGCCTCTGTCTTTACGCTGGAACACATGCACGTCAATAACCACGCCTTCTACCCCTGGAGGGACAATCAAAGAAGTATCCCTTACGTCCCCGGCCTTTTCGCCGAAAATAGCGCGCAGCAATTTCTCTTCAGGGCTTGGCTCAGAATCAGTTTTAGGAGTGATCTTGCCTACCAGAATGTCTCCGGCGCCGACTTCTGCGCCAGTGCGGATAATCCCATTCTCATCCAAGTTCCTTAAGGCCTCTTCGCTGACATTAGGGATATCGCGGGTAATCTCTTCATTGCCTAAACGTGTTTCCGCTGCTTCAATCTCAAATTCCTCAACGTGGATAGAGGTGAATGTGTCGTTCTTCAGAAGTTTTTCGCTGATTAAGATGGCGTCTTCAAAGTTGTAACCTCTCCAGGGCATGAAAGCCACCAGGACATTCTTGCCTAAAGCGAGTTCACCTTCTTTTGTAGCGATACCGTCGGCAATGATCTGGCCGCGTTCCACATGGTCGCCTAACTTCACAAGCGGCCTCTGATTCAGGCATGTATCGGCATTAGTACGCAGGAATTTCTTTAAATGGTAGATCGTCTTGCCTACGGTTATAGAAGATGAGTCAACGCTTGAGACTTTACCGGAATCTGTAGCGACGATCACTGTACCGGAATCCCGCGCGACTTTCTCCTCCATCTCTGTATCTACTAAAGCCGCTTCCGTGATCATTAAAGGCACTGCCTGGCGCATCATGTTTGAACCCATAAGCGCGCGGTTAGCGTCATCATGCTCTAAGAACGGTATCAGCGACGCAGCCACGGAGACCAGCTGTTTCGGTGAAACATCCATATACTGGACTTGCTTAGGCGGAACTTTCGGGAAATCATCCTTAAAACGGCAGATCACTTCCTTCTCGGAAAAAGTACCGTCCGGGTCTAAAGGCACATCCGCCTGGGCGATCATTTTATCTTCTTCCAGGTCAGCTGTAAGGTATTCAATCTTCTTGGTTACTTTCCCGTCTTCAACCTTGCGGTAGGGAGTTTCCAACAACCCCACGGAATTGATCCTGGCAAAACAACTTAAGGAAGCGATCAAACCGATATTCGGGCCTTCCGGTGTCTCAATAGGACAAACGCGGCCATAATGCGAAGGATGGATATCTCTTACCTCAAAGCCGGCTCTTTCGCGTGAAAGGCCTCCTGGGCCGAGCGCGCTCAGCCTTCTTTTATGTGTCATCTCAGCCAAAGGATTGATCTGGTCCATAAACTGGGAAAGCTGGCTGCGGCCGAAGAAATCACGGATCTGGTTGGATAATAATTTGGAGTTAATCAGGTAATGGACGTTCAAATTATCGAATTCTCCCAAAAGGCTTAAACGTTCTTTGATTGAACGCTCCACGCGCGATAAACCTATACGCACCTGGTTCTGCACTAATTCCCCTACGCTTTTTACGCGGCGGTTGCCTAAATGGTCAATATCATCGATCTTGCCTTCGCCATTATTCAGTTTGATCAGGTATTCTATTACCTTTATTACTGTATCAGAATCAAGTATCCTTTTCTCTAAAGATACCTGCATGCCTAATTTGCGGTTTAAGATGAAACGTCCGGCCCTTTCTAAGTCATAGCGGGCAGTATCAAAGAAAAGCCTGTAGAAAAGATTTTCTGCGGCTTCTTTGGTCACCGGCTCTGTCGGCCGCATTTTGCGGTAGAAATCCAGATAAGCCTCTTCTTTATTCTTAGTGTAATCTTTCTTTAAAGTATTTACGATCTCCGGGTACTCTTTGCCGAAAGCGGCAATGATCTGGCTGTCCTCTGAAAAACCGAGTATCCTTAAGATCTGCGTAGCGGGAAAATTCCTTCTGCGGTCAACGTAAGCGGTGATTGTTTCGGTAAGGTCATATTTGAACTCAAGCCATGCGCCACGGTAAGGGATCACTCGGCCATAAAATATTTTTTTGCCTGTGGGATGCAACTCCTCTTCAAATGAAACACCCGGTGAACGCTGTAACTGGCTGACCACTACTCGTTCGTCGCCATTAATGATAAAAGTGCCAGTCTCTGTCATTAAAGGCAGGTCGCCGAAATAGGCATCCTGTTCTTTAGTTTCGCGAGGGGTAGTTAACCTGAACTTGACTTTCAAAGGGGCCGCGTATGTCAGCGAACGGTTTTTCGCCTCTGACATGGTATATTTTGGCTTGCCTAAAGAGTAGCTGATGAATTCCAGCTTCACCGAACGGTCCGGGCTTTCAATAGGGAATATCTCCCCGAAAACCTCCTGAAGGCCCTGGTTCTTTCTCTCGCCTACCGCAGTTTCAACCTGCAGGAAATCACGGTAAGTTTCAAGCTGAACATCTAAAAGATTGGGCAACTCATATGTTTCTTTTAGCTTAGCAAAACTCTTGCGTTTAATCATAATGGATTAATCAACCCCCACTTACTTAGAGTTACTTATATTTATCTATATTTACTTAGGTTTACTTTAACTCTACTGTTGCGCCAGCTGCCTCTAACTTCTTTTTTATTTCAGCAGCTTCATCTTTAGTAGCGCCTTCTTTAATTGCTTTAGGAGCGGCGTCTACTAAGTCTTTGGCTTCTTTTAAGCCAAGGTTAGTGATGGTACGCACCTCTTTGATAACAGCGATCTTGTTTGCGCCGGCATTAGCTAATACGACTGAAAATACCGACTTTTCTTCTGCGGCAGCAGCAGGTGCACCGGCAGCAGCAGGTGCAGCTACCATAGCAGCATTTGCGCTGACACCGAATTTTTCCTCTAACGCTTTTACCAGATCAGCCAATTCCAGCACGCTCATGCCTTCGATTGACTTGATCATTTCTTCCATTTTTGCAGTTGCCATTTCTTCCTCCTTGATTTGCCTGATTCTACAGGAATCTTCTTTAACTTGCTGTTTTTTTCTGTCTTATTTGATCCAGGCAAACTACGAATTTCTTGTTCACCTGGTTTAGAACCATGACCAGCCTGACAATGGGCGAATTGATCATTCCTACAACCTGCGCAATGAGTACTTCGCGCGAAGGCAGCTTGCTCATCGCCACGATATCTTCTTTTGCTAATAGCTTATCGTTAAGGTATCCGCCGGCAAGCACGAGCTTCTCTTTTTCTTTATTAAAATCACATAAGACCTTGGAAGCCTGGACAGGCTCATCCTTGAAAAATATCATCCCGCAGGGAGTTTCCACTGCCGTAACCAACTGCTCAAGACCTAAATCTTTCATTGCCCGGCGGGCTATGCTGTTCTTAACCACAAGCATGTCTACTCCGGTGCCTTTAAGCGACTTCCTTAAAATACTCATATCCGGGCTGGAAACTCCTGAATATTTCACGATCAGGAATCCTTTGGAGGATTTGTAGATATCTTTTATGCGGCTGCCAGAAGTTTCTTTGATTAAAAGTCCGAGTTTTTTCATCTTAAGAAGGTATCCTTAAACCTGGGTTCATGGAAACGGTAATAGAAGAACTCTTGATGAACCTGCCTTTAACGGAAGCGGGCTTTGCCTCATTGATCGCCTCGATCACCTTGGAAGCATTATCATTTAGCTGTTCTTCACTGAAAGATATCTTGCCTACGGATAAATGGATACCACCCTGTTTGTCCACGCGGAACTCCACTTTTCCCTTACGCACATCTTCTATCGCCTTTACGATATCATTGGTCACTGTGCCTGTTTTAGGGCTGGGCATCAGGCCGCGCGGGCCCAGTACCTTGCCCAGTTTGCTTAAATCCTTCATCATATCAGGGGTGGCGATAGAACAATCAAAATCAAGGAAACCGCCGGCAACCTTGTCGATCAGTTCCATGCCGCCGACAAAATCAGCTTTTGCTTCACGCGCCAGGCGCTCATGCTCGCCTTTGCAGAATACGGCAACTTTGATCTTCTTGCCTGTTCCGTGAGGCAATACCACAGTTCCACGCACCATCTGATCGCTCTTTTTAGTATCCACGCTTAAATTAAAATGCAGATCTACGGAACTGTCAAACTTAGGCTTAGGCAGCTTCTTAAGCAAAGCGATCGCTTCCTTCAACTGGTAAACTTTATCCACTTCAACTTGTTTTAAGGCTTCCTTATATCTTTTACTTTGTGTTTTCATTTTTTACCCTTCAACGGCAATGCCCATGCTGTGGGCTGTGCCTTCAATTATTTTAATTGCCTTCACCAGGCTGTCCGTATTCAAATCCGGCAGCTTTAACTGCGCGATCTCCTCAACCTGTTTTTTTGTTACCTTACCGATCGTCTCCTTGCCGCTTGTGCCGGAGGCTTTGGCAAGATTGGCCGCGCGCTTAAGCAACACTGAAGATGGCGGGCTCTTTATAATAAAGGTAAAGGTCCTGTCCTCAAAAACCGAGATGACTACAGGTAAGATCAGCCCGTCACGGCCCTTGGTCTGGTCGTTAAACTGTTTACAGAACTGCATAATATTAACGCCATGCTGGCCTAAAGCAGGCCCTACCGGCGGGGCGGGATTCGCCTGCGCTGCCGGGACATGTAATTTAATTTGTGCTTTGATCGCTTTTGCCATGGTTACACCTTTTCCACTTGCCAGTATTCCAGCTCTACCGGCGTTGAACGGCCGAATATGGATATGCTGACCTTGATTTTGCCTTTTTCAGGATAAACTTCTTCAATAATACCGTTAAAATTCAGGAATGGCCCTTCATTGACTCTTACTTGTTCATCTTTCTGAAAAACTATCTTTGGGCTGGGTTTTGCTGCGGTTTCTTTGGTACGTTTAAGGATATTGTCTACTTCTTCCTGGGGCAGGGGTACGGGCTTTTTTCCTAAACCGATAAACCCGGTCACGCCGGGTGAATTCTTCACAAAAAGGTATGTCTGTTCGTTAAGCTGCATCTCCACTAAAAGATAACCCGGGAAGAATTTCCTCTGGGTGATCTTCTTCTTGCCGGAACGGACCTCCGAGATCTGCTCAGTAGGAATGACAACGCTGGAGATCAACTCCATCATGCCTTCGGAAGCGATCTTCTTCTCCAGGGAGGTTTTTACTTTCTCTTCCAAGCCAGTTTGTGCGTGAACCACATACCACTTCTTCATCTGAATACTAACCTCAAAAATTTAGATAACCCTAAATCCACTATCCCGATAAAAATAGCCATGATAATCGTCACGGTTATCACCAGGACCGTGGAAGCCAAAAGCTCTTTGCGCGTTGACCAGGCAACTTTGCTTAATTCTGCGCGGACTTCCCTTAAAAAATTAACAGGTTTGGCGATAATATTCATCTTAACCTTTTATTTTGCCGCCTCAATATACAGGAGCGGCAGGACTTGAACCTGCAGTCACGGTTTTGGAGACCGTTGGTTTGCCATTAACCGACGCCCCTAAAGTTATTTATCCCTGGATCCTGGCTTAAACCGCCTGATGGTCTTCAGCATTTTCAGGCATTCGCCAGGATAAATTAACACATTATCCTACTCACACTTTCGTGTAAGCAAGTTAAGCGTTTATTTAATCTCCTTATGCGGGGTATGCTTATGACAGGCGTTGCAGAACTTGCTCATTTCAAGTCTATCCTGATGCAACTTTTTATTCTTCGTCGTCGTGTAATTTCTTTTCTTGCAAACCGTACACTCTAAAGTGATTGTTTCGCGCATATTTATTCTTAAGCTGGAGACGAGAATTGAACTCGTGACCCCGTCCTTACCAAGGACGTGCTCTGCCAACTGAGCTACTCCAGCAGCAAGCACCGTGAGTCCTCAGCAAATTAATAATATAAAAAAACCCCACCTTTTAAGAACCCAAAAACCCGCTCTTAAAATCAGTAATTTAGCTTAAATTATGCTGCAATTACGTGGGAAATCTTCAGAGTGAATGAGTATATATTAAAGATGTATTCTTGTCAACCTTTTTTTAGCTTTTTTTTACAAGGTTGGCTAAAAGGGCAAAATCCTTAAGCTCCAACTCTTCCGGGCGGATGTTCTTGCTAAAGCCGGAGCGGTTAAAAAAAGCTTCCAGGCTCTCCTCTGCGATAATACCTTCCAGGCTGTTTTTTAAGGTCTTCCTCCTCTTGTTGAACGAGCCGCGGATGACCTTAAAGAACAACTCCTCATCGTTAACCTGGCAAGGGCTTTTGTCTCTTACTTTGAGCATTAAAAATGATGAATCAACTTTGGGGGCCGGGAAAAATGAATTCCTCTTAATATTGAACAATAGCTCCGTTTTCAGGTAGTACTGCGCAAAACAACTAAGCGAGCCATAAACTTTACTTCCCGGGCAGGCAACTAACCGTTGTGCATACTCCTTCTGCACAGTGATGAAGATCTCGCTTATCAAATCACGGTAATTTATAAAATACTCAATCAGGGGGCTGGATATATAATAAGGGATATTGCCAAATACCTTGATCTTTCCCGTAACTTTTTCTTTGGCTAAAAATTCCCTTAAATTTATCTTTAAGATATCCCCCCTCATTAGCTGGCAATTGGCGCAGGCGCAAAGCGCTGATTCCAGGTGCGCGTAAAGCCGTTTATCAATCTCAACAGCGTATAATTTATTTACCAACCCCGAAAATATGGCGGTGAGCTCTCCTTTGCCTGAACCAACCTCAAGCAAGGTATCTTTAGCGGAAAAAGAACAATTAGAGACGATCTTATTGCGTATATTCTTATCGACCAGGAAATTCTGGCCTAGGCTTTTTTTAGGTTTTGAGTGCATTTTACGGCTAATTTAACTGCTGCGATAAAAGATGACGGGTTAGCTGACTTTGCGCAATCCTGCGCAATATCAAAAGCAGTGCCATGCAGCGGGGAAGTACGCACAAAAGGAAGGCCGAGGGTCAGGTTGACTCCGCTGTCAAGGCCGGTCAATTTCAACGGTATCAGGGCCTGGTCATGGTAAGCGGCAACTACGCAATCGAACTGCCGGCAATACGCTTTATATATCGCTGCGTCCGCTGAAAACGGGCCGGATATGCTGGCTCCTTTAATTTTATTCTTCAGGCTTTTGATCGCCGGGATGATCACCTTGTTCTCTTCATCTCCGATAACGCCGTTATCCGAAGCATGGGGATTCAACCCGCAGATGACAAACTTAGGGTGTTTAAGCAAAAAAAGTGCTTTTAGCCCAGAAGCGGTCAAGCGTATGGTTTTCTGGATCAAGCGGCTGTTCAAATAAGAGGCGACGTTTTTTAAAGGAATATGCCTGGATAACAGGCAAAATTTAAGGTGGTCGTTCAATAAAAGCATCACCGTATCCGGGCTATGGCATTTACGGCTTAAGTACTCGGTATGCCCGGAGACCTTGAAGCCGGCAAGGTTCACCGCTTCCTTGGATATCGGTGCGGTTACCAAACAATCAAGTTTGCCCTCTCGCAATAAAGCTATCGCCTTATCCAGATATTCAATTGAGGCCTTGCCGTATTCAGCTTTAACCTTGCCAAAGGAAAACTTCTTGTGGTTTAAATTATCTATGTCGATAAGATGTACGGGTGGTCTAAATGGCCTTGCGGATGGCAAAGTTTTCTTGAGGACAAAACCGCTTCCGATAACCGTAAATTCCGCAAAACCCTCAAGCTGCTTGAGCGCCTTTATAACTATGGCTGGGCCGATACCTGCAGGATCGCCTATGGTAAGGCCGACTTTAACTGCCGGTGATCTTGATGTAAGAACGTTTTTTGATTTCATCCAACCACCGGGTCAATCCTTCCTGCATTTTCATTTCATATAAAAACGAGTGTATCCTGCTTTGTGCCTGAGGCAGGCTCAACTGCTGGCTGCCGATAATATTATTCAACCTGAATATATAATACTGGTTGTCTATCTTGATTGGGTTGGAGACCTCGGAGATCCCCAGCTTAAAAACCACCCCCTGTATCTCTTTACGCAGCTCATCTCCCAGGGAGGCGTTCATCTTGCTGGCCCTGAAAGGGTAAAGCCTGGCCAGGTCTTCGGGCTTTTTACCCAGCCTGAGATTATAGGCCAGGGTTTTTGCCAGGTTATCATCATCCAGTGAAAAGACATCCAGTTCGCGTGTTTCCGGCTTTAAGAACTCCCTTTTATGCTGCTCATAGAAGCTAGTGATATCATCCGGACCAATGACTATCTTTGAACGCACCTTGGCGTCCACGATAGCGAACATCAAGAACTGTTCGCGGATCTTATTCTCCAGGTCCGCCGGCACTAAACCCTGTTTAGCCAGGTCCAACTCCAGGGCATTATCCGAAGAGTAACGTTTCTTGATATCGGCGATCTTGGCTTTGACCCTGTTCTGGTCTATGATCACTTTCTCCTTCTTGGCTTCCTGAAGGATGAGCCGGTCCTCAATCAGGCGATCCAGCAGATCCATTTTTACCTGCTGAAGCTTGCTCTCCAGTTCCTTGCCGCTGTAATCTTTGGAATACTGCATGCGCATAAAGTTAAAAAAATCGTTTAGATCCTTTTGAGTGATTATCTCATTATTCACCACAGCCACCACAGCTTCCTTGGCATAAGCATCCGGCAGATACACTTTGCCGGTAAAATCCGTTAGGCCAAAGGAGAAAGCGATGAAAAGCAGGAAAAATAAAAAGTGCCTTTTAATTTTAGCTATGCGCTGCATTCAGGACTCCCGTCTTTTTAAAATTATTGATTGCTTCCTTAAGCAACCGGCAATAAAGGTCAAAACCCACCGCGGCGATGAACCCATGCTGCTGTTGCCCGAGAAGATTGCCTGCGCCGCGGATCTCCAGATCCTCCATTGAGATGTTGAACCCGGCGCCTAAACCGCTGTGCTCATCAATGGCTTTAAGCCTTTTGCGACCGTCAGAATCCAAGGCCTCTTTGCGGCTGAACATGAAATATGCGTAGGCGCTGCGGTTAAACCTGCCGACCCTGCCGCGCAACTGATGCAAATCCGCCAAACCAAAATGTTCCGCGCTGTTGACAATGATCGTATTGGCATTGGGTATATCTATGCCCGATTCAATGATCATTGTTGAAACCAAAACATCGATTGAGCCAGAGATAAAATCCGACATCACCTTTTCCAGGACCTTCGCCGGCATCTGGCCGTGCGCTATGGCGATTTTGAGCCCCGCGGGCAAACCTTGCGCGACCTTGTTTTTGACCTTCTCCAGGTCGAGTATCCGGTTATGCAGAAAAAATACCTGGCCCTTACGGTTAAGCTCGCGTTTTATCGCCTGATGCACCAGATCCAGGTCATATTCTACCACAATCGTCTGTATAGGCAACCTATTTTGGGGCGGGGTATTGATCACCGAGAAATCCCTGGCTCCCATCAGGCTCATATATAAAGTGCGCGGTATAGGGGTCGCGGTAAGCACAAGCACATCCGTGGTCAGTTTAAGTTTCTTCAGCTTCTCTTTTGCCGTTACGCCAAAACGCTGTTCTTCATCAACGATGACCAGGCCCAGGTCCTTGAATACAACATCATCAGATAAAAGCCTGTGCGTTCCAATAACGATGTCCACCCTTCCTTCCTGTAACCTCTTGAGTATTTCTTTCTGCTCGCGGATGGTCTTAAAACGGCATAATAATTCAACGTTCACCGCAAAATCCTTAAGCCGGGCGCTGAAATTCTGGTAGTGCTGCTCTGCCAATATCGTGGTCGGCACTAAATAAGCTACCTGTTTATTGTCCATTACCGCCTTAAAAGCCGCGCGCATAGCGACTTCTGTTTTGCCATAGCCTACGTCACCGCAAAGCAGGCGGTCCATCGGCCTGCCGCTTTCCATATCCTGTTTGACTTCCAAAGTAGCCTTAACCTGGTCAGGGGTCTCAGTGTAAGGGAAAGTTTTCTCAAAATCCGCCTGCCACTGGGTATCGCTGGAAAATTTAAAACCCCCCATCGCTAAACGCATCGCCTGCAAAGTCAAGAGGTCCCAGGCCATCTTCTGGATGCCGCGGCGCGTGCGTTCCTTTGTCCTTTTCCATTCTCCTGAACCTAAACGGTAAAGTTTCGGCCGGCGCGCGGCAAAAGCGATATATTTTTGCACAAGGTGCATTGTTTCTACGGGGACGTATAATTTCTCCTTGAGGTCATATTCAATGACCAGATGGTTAACGAACTTATCCTGGCGCTTTATTCTCTCAAATCCCAGGAACCTGCCTACCCCGTGCTGGCTGTGCACAACATAATCACCAACGCCGATATCCACAAAATTATTCAAAGGGAACTCTTCAGTAAAATCAAAATTCTTCGTTGGCGGTGATTTCTTAAACGGCAGGATGATCGCTATACGATGCTGCCAAAGCGGCTGGCCGCTGGAAGGGTTAAAACTTCTTAAGGAAACCAGGATATCGTTATCCAACTCTAAACGGATAGGCAGCTCAAACGAACCGGGGAAGATATCCACAACCGAGCCGCGGCTGGCAAAATCACCGGGTTCAGCTACAAGAGACTGCCGTTTATAGCCAAATGCCACTAAATCAGCAAAAAGCCTCTCTAATTCGATACTTTGTCCGGAAAAAAATTTCAGGGATTTAAACATCGCTATGGTCAAGGCAAAGCCAGACAGTTGCATAAACTGCCTGGCTTGCGCCTTATCTTATCTGGAACCTTTGCGGCTCCAGGAAAGCACTAATGGGGAGGCGATAAAAACCGTTGAATACACGCCGGAGATAAAGCCGACGATCAAAGCAAAAGCAAAATTGCTTAAAACTTCCCCTCCGAATAAAAAGATGGCGATGACCACAAATAGAGTCACCCCGGAGGTAAGTAATGTCCTGGCAAGCGTCTGGTTAACGCTTAAGTTGATCAACTCACGTAAAGAAAGTTTACGGTAAAGCCTGGCATTCTCACGCACACGGTCGTAAATAACTATCGTATCGTTAATGGAAAACCCGATGATCGTTAAAAACGCTGTGATACTTAAAAGATCTATCTGGCGGTTAGTCATCGCCATGAATCCCATTGTAACCAGAAGATCGTGCAAAAGCGCGACTACACCGGCGGCGGCGAAATTAAAATGCTTGAACCTGAAAGAAACATAGATAAGTATGCCGATGACCGCCCAGAACAGCGCTTTAAGGGCTTTTTCCTTAAGATGTTTTCCGGCAACCGGGCCAACCCTCTCTATCCTTAAAGTTTGCACATCCTGATCCGGAAAAGCCTGTTTCAGCTTATCTGTCAGGATAATGTTTTTATCTTCCGCCGTGCGGATAAGTATCGCTTTAGGATTATCCTTAAACTGCTGGATAGAAGCATCAGACATATTTATACCCTTAAGCACCTGGCGTACCTTATCGATCTCTGGCGCGGATTTAAAACTATATTCCTGCAGCTGCCCTCCGGCAAAATCAATACCGTATACCTGGCTTCCTTTCTTAAAATATGAGAATAACCCGGCCGTGATCACGATCACTGATAACGCATAGAAAATATTCCTTTTGGAGATAAAATCAATTTTCGTCTCACCGATAAGCTTAAGCATCGGCAAGGAATTCTTTATCCAGCCTAAGCCTAAGAGGACCTCAAATATCACGCGCGTAACGACTATCGCGCTGAACATGCTGGCGATCAAACCAATGGTCAAAGTGACCGCGAAACCGCGGATAGGCCCGGTACCAAACTGAAATAGTAAAAATGCCGCGATAAGCGTAGTAAGGTTTGAGTCAAATATCGCGCTGAAGGCGCGGGCATAACCGTTATTAATGGCTAAACGCAGGCTCCTGCCGGCATTCAGCTCTTCTCTGATACGCTCATTGATCAAGATATTCGCGTCCACCGCCATGCCCAGAGATAAAGCTATGCCGGCGATACCAGGCAAAGTCAATGTGGCGGATACCCCGGAAAAAAGCACAGGCAGAGCCCCTAATCCGCCTAAAATCATTAAAAAGTTAAGCAGCAACGCTATATTGCTGATCACGCCTGCCAATAGATAATAGACGGCCATAAAAATAAAAACCGCGGCCGCCCCGATCAAACTGGCTTTTACGCCTTTATTAATGGAATCCTGCCCCAATAAAGGCCCGATAGTCCTTTCTTCCTCAATATGCATGGGCGCCGGTAATGCGCCTACCCTTAAGATCAAAGCCAGGTCCTGCGCGCTTTGCGCGTCAAAACGGCCGGTGATCACTGCTTCGCCAGAAGGTATCGCCTCCCTGATACGCGGCGCTGACTGCACCTTACCGTCTAAAACTATAGCCAGGCGCCGGCCCACATTGCTGGCCGTAATCTGCGCAAACTTTTGCGCCCCTTCTGCGTTAAATTGCAAAGCGACGATCGGCTCATTAAACTGGCTCTGGTCAAAACGCACAGAAGCGTTGGTAAGCGAATCGCCGACTAAAACTGTTTTACTCTCCAGGAGCAAAGACTCATTATCGTCAGTAATATGTTTTAACTCATAGCCTTCAGGCACCGTGCCAGCCAAAGCTGCCCGGAGCTTCTCCGGATCATCGCTGACAAGCTTGAACTCCAGCATCGCGGTCTTGCCGATTATATCAATAGCGCGCTGGCGGTCCGTAACCCCGGGTAATTGCACGACGATCTCATCATCGCCCTGTTTTTGTATGGAAGTCTCCCTTACCCCGAACTCATCGATCCGGTTACGGATAACCTCAACCGCCCTGTCGCAGGCATCAAGTTTTGCCTGGCCGGTAAGGTGGCTTGTGTCTATCTTAAGTAATAAGTGCATCCCGCCCTGAAGGTCAAGGCCTAAATTAATGCGCTTATTCAAAGGAAAACTGAAATACACGCAACCGATTACCACGCCTAAGATCAGCAATATCCTGTAAAGAAGGTTCCTCTTCATGGCCTATTTTATCCTTATTGTTTATTTGCCCCCCGCGCTCTGCGGTTTTTTGATGTAAGCGACGCTGTTTTTCTCGATCTCCATCTTCACATTCTCATCAATGCGCAAAATAAAAGTCTTATCTTTCACGCCTACGATAGTGCCGTGTATGCCGCCTAAAGTAACCACTTCGTCGTTCTTATCTATACCGGCAAGCATCTTCTGGTGCTCTTTTTCTTTAAGTTTTTGCGGGCGGATAAGCATGAAATAAAAAACAATGAATATCAGCGCTATTGGAAAAAGCTGCACGATAGGGTTTACCGCTGTTTGCTGTGGCATTTTATCTCCTTAGTTTAAGTTACTTAGAAGCTTTCTTCATCAGGCTCTTTACTGTGTCCGACATCTGCGCGCCCTTCTTCACCCATTCCTGAATGCTTTCTTTTTTAAGTTCGGATTTGCCGTTAATCGGGTTATAAAAACCCAGTTCATCGATGATCCGCGAGTCGCGTCCGGACCGCTCATCAAATACAGTGACCCTGAAATGCGCCTTGTTCTTGGGGTTCTTGCCTATCCTTCTTAAACGAATATGTACCGCCATTACCAGATCCTCCTTAAGTAGTGTTCATTTTGAATCGTCATTTCCTAATTGCTTCCATTAACGCCTTAGCTTTATTCACTGTTTCCTGATACTCCCTGCTTCCTACGGAATCCGCTACGATACCGGCGCCAGCCTGCACGTAAGCAAAACCATCCTTGATGACTATCGTGCGTATAGTGATACAAGTATCCATATTGTGGGAAAAACTGAAATACCCGACCGCGCCGGCGTACAAAGAACGCCTAAGGCTCTCTAAGGTATCAATGATCTCCATCGCCCTGACCTTGGGCGCGCCTGAAACAGTGCCGGCAGGAAAAGCGGCTTTTAACACATCATAGATATCAAACCTTTTTTTGTCAAGCACTCCTCTTACTTCACTGACCAGGTGCATTACATGAGAATACCTTTCCACGCGCATAAAATCAGTAACGCTGACTTTTCCCGGCAGGCTTACGCGGCCTAAATCATTCCTGCCAAGATCAACCAGCATCAGGTGTTCAGCCTTTTCCTTTTTATCTTTCAATAGCTCTTTCTCAAGCTGCCTGTCTTTTACCTGGTCCGCTGAACGTGGCCGCGTGCCAGCAATAGGCCGCGTCTGAATGATCCCGTCCTCGCAGCGCACGAGCATCTCGGGGCTTGAGCCTACGACAGAAAAACCCTTCAGCTTCAAGAAATACATATAGGGGGAAGGATTGGACATCCTTAAAGAACGGTAAATATCAAAAGCACCTTTCTTCGCCTTGACTTTGAAACGCTGCGAAAGGACTACCTGAATGATATCGCCTTTTTTTATGTACTCTTTGGCCGTGTTGACCATTTTTACGAACTCGCCCTTACGCATATTACTTTGTATGGTAAAACCTATTTTTGCGGCTGGCGGCTTGTTTTCCCCGATAGAGCCGTCAAAATCCTCCTGGATCAGGTCTATCTTCCTTAAAGCCTGACGGTAAAGTTTCTTCTTAACAGCCAGGCTACCTGCCCGCAAGTTTTGCGGCAGGATGACATTACTAACTATCTTGATAGTATGCCTGAAATGGTCAAAAACCAGGATTGTATCCGTAAGGATGAACAAGGAATCACTAAGCTTAAGGTCATCCTTGTTCTTGTCCGGAAGTTTTTCAAAGAAACGCACCGTATCATAACCGATATAACCTACCAGGCCTCCGGAAAACCTCGGCAGGCCGCTGACCTCTACACTTTTAAACGGGCGCATCAGGTTCTTTATCTCATCCAAGGGATTAGTCGCCGTAACAAACCGCCGGGACTTTTTTTGATGCGCATTGACCACCTCTATATTCCTGCCCTTGCTCTTAAAAATAAACGAAGGGTTTGCCCCCAAGAAAGAATAGCGCGCGATCTTCTCCTTGCCCTCCACAGATTCAAGCAGAAAAGCGTAATCGCCCTTCTTGATCTTTAAGAAAGCGGAAACCGGTGTCTCCAGGTCAGCGTTAATCTCCTTATACACCGGGATCACATTGCCCTGTTTGCTAAGTTTTAAGAATTCTTTGAAATCTGGCCTGTACATAAATTATTGTGCGAGTATGTAGAATATAGAAGGTAAAATGTAGGAAAAACCAAAACCTACATTCTATATACTACATTCTATCTACTGCCTTTCTATTTTTCTATAAAAACACGACCTCTTGCCGGTATGGCAGGCTGCTCCCACCTGGCGGACTTTAATTAAAAGCGTATCCATATCACAATCATAGGCAATCCATTTTACAAACTGGAAATGCCCGCTGGTCAAACCTTTCACCCAATATTCCTTACGCGAGCGCGACCAGAAACATGTCCTGCCTGATTTTATCGTGCGCCTCAAAGATTCCTTGTTCATATACCCGAGCATCAATACCGCGTTATCCTTGTAATCCTGGATGATCGCCGGGATCAGGCCGTTTTTGTCAAATTTCAGCGAACTTACTTTAAAATTGATCTTTTTCATATTCTTACCGGTATCCCTTTTTGTTTTAAGAACTCTTTTACTTGTTTGATGGAATATACCTCATAGTGGAAGAGTGAAGCCGCAAGAGCAGCGTCGGCATTCGCTAAAGCGAAAACATCGTAAAAATCTTCCAGTTTGCCGGCTCCGCCAGAAGCGATCACCGGGATATCCACATGCTTAGTTACGGCCTTGGTCAATTCCAGGTCATAACCATCCTTGGTGCCGTCATAATCCATGCTTGTTAAAAGGATCTCGCCAGCGCCAAGTTTAGCGGCTTTCCTTGCCCACTCCAAAGCGTTGATGCCCGTAGGCGTCCTTCCTCCGTTAATAAAGACCTCCCAGCGGTCTTTTTGCTTCTTGGCGTCAATGGCCAAGACAATACACTGGCTGCCGAACCTGCCGGATGCGTCAGAGATAAGCTCCGGGCATTTCACAGCCTGCGTATTCAAGGAAACTTTCTCCGCTCCGGCATTTAAAATATCCCTGATATCAGATAAATCGCCGATACCTCCGCCAACAGTAAAAGGCATAAAGATATTCTTGGCGATCTTCTCCACTAAAGAGACAAGTGTTTTACGCTTCTCAAAACTGGCGGTGATATCCAAAAAAACAAGCTCATCGGCCCCCTGTGCGTCATAGGCTTGAGCCACTTCCACGGGGTCGCCGGCATCACGCAGGCTTAAGAACTTTACGCCCTTAACTACCCTGCCCTCTTTGATATCCAGGCAAGGGATGATCCTTTTACTTAACATTATTTAATAAAGGTTTAGATTTCCTGGGTATTCCGCGCCTTTAAGCAAAACTCGCGGGAATACCCAAGAACCTCAAGCTACTTTACTTTCTTATTCAGGTAAGCTCTTAAGAAACTCCACGTCTTCTTGCCGACTTTGCCGTCAACAGGAAGGTTATTAGCTTTTTGAAAAGCCCTGATCGCTTCGGTGGTTTGCCTGCCTAATTTGCCATCAATCTTGCCAGAGTAATAACCGGCATTCCTCAAAGCTACCTGTATTTCTTTTGCCTTAGGCCGCTGTTTGATCTCATTGATATCACTAACTGATTGTTCTTCTGATACCTTTACCGCTGACGCCCTTAAACTATTCAACTCCTCATCTTTAGCGCTTAATTGTGCTTCTAACGCAGCAACCTGGTTCCTCAAACCCTGGACTTCCAGATCACCATTTTTACGCGCGGTCGCGCAACCGCTTAATGAAAGGCCAGCTGCCGTCAATACAACCAACACCATGATCCTTTTAACCATTCTCCCTCCTTTGTTAACTACCCACTGTTTTCAATGCTTCCGTTAAAGTAAACTTATTCTCATACAATGCCTTGCCTACGATGACTCCCGCTACGCCCTCTCCGGACAAAGAACTTAAATCTTCTAGATCCTTCAAAGAAGATACTCCTCCTGAAGCGATCACCTTTAAACCGCTTTCCTTAACTAACTTTTTTATTCCCTCTAAATTCGGGCCGCACAACATACCGTCTTTTGCAATATCCGTGTAAATCACCTGGCTAAACCCCAGGAGTTTAAGTTCCCTGGCAAAACTAAAAACTTCTATTTCCTGGCCAGCGCTCTGCCAGCCATCCACCTTCACAAAACCATCTTTAGCATCAATGCTGACGATGACTTTATCTTTAAACTGATTAGCCGCTTCTTTCAAAAAACCTCTGTCCACAGCTGCCCTTGTACCCAGGACTACTCTGCTCACCCCTGAAGATACAAGCTGGCGGATAGTTTCCATTGTTCTGACCCCTCCTCCGAATTCCAGGGGGATCTTTACTTTATTGATGATGCTTTTTAAAGCGCTTAGATTTTTGACAACCCCTTCTTTTGCCCCATCAAGGTCTACGATATGCAGAAACTCCGCGCCTTGCGCTTCCCAATTACTGGCGACAAGCGCAGGATCATCAGAGTAGACCTTCTGCTCGTCGAATTTACCCTGCGTAAGCCTGACAACCTTTCCGCCTCTTATATCTATCGCCGGAATAATTAACATATTTCCACGAAATTTTTGATCATTTTTAAACCCACGCTTTGGCTTTTTTCCGGATGGAACTGCGCCCCGTAAACTTTGCCCTGGCAGACAACCGCAGCAAATTCAACGCCGTATTCCGCAGAAGCAACAACCACCTGGCTATCTGCGGGAAGCGGATAATAAGAGTGGCAGAAATACACCTGGTCATGGTCAACTACTCCTTTAAGCAACGGGCAATCCGCTGATCTTATTTTCAGGTTATTCCAGCCCATATGAGGCACTTTCAAACCGCCTTTGGCGCAGAATCTCACCACATCCCCTTTTAATATGGATAACCCCGGCTGGACTTCTGCTTCCTTGCTATTTTCAAACAAAAGCTGCATCCCCAGGCATATGCCTAATAAAGGTTTTTGCTTTGCGCTTTCTTTGATCGCTTCCACCAAACCTTGCTTATGTAATTCACACATCGCGTCGCTAAAAGCCCCTACTCCCGGGAGCACGACCTTAGCGCTTTTTTTTATATCCGCGGGTTTATTCGTCACCAGCACTTTACCACCGCAAGCCTGCAGGGCTTTGGCAACGCTGTGGATATTGCCCATTCCGTAATCAATGACTGCGATCATAATTCAGTAGTTAATATTTCGTAGGTAGTGGTTAGGTTGCGCCTAGTCAATAACTCCCTTTGTTGAAGGGACGCCTTTACGACGAGGGTCTATCTGCGTTGCCTGATCTAAAGCTATACCCAATCCTTTAAAAACCGGCTCCAAATTAGTATGTAAATCCGGGGTTAGTTTTGAAATATTAATAACCAAATTCATTCCTAATGTTTTGGCAAAAGATTCAAAAAGGTGGTTAGCATATTCAAAAGAATATTTCTCATCTTTTTGAGTAACCAGATCGTTTGAAACATCAAATTTAATCCCGTTAAAAAAACCTCTTCCGCTTATATCAACTGTAACAGTAGCAGTTACATCCTCCATAGGTACAGACATAGAACCTATCCTATTAATACCGACTTTATCTCCTAATGCCTCCTTAAAAGCTTGTCCTAATACAATCCCTAAATCTTCGTTAGTGTGGTGTATGTCTACTTTTAGGTCAGCTTCATTAGTAGTTATCTCCAAATCAAAATGCCCCCAGAACGCGAATAATTCCAGCATGTGATCCAAAAATCCTATCCCGCAATTTATCTTTGATTCGCCGGTTCCGTCAATATTCAATTTTATCGTTATATCGGTTTCTTTGCTTTTCCGGTTTTTACTCGTTACTCTCATCTTTCTCCTCGCGTTTTCCCTATATTCTATCTACTATCTACTACCTACCCTATGCCTACGATTACACAAATCTCGCCTTCACCGAATCTAAATGTTTTTGCAGCCCCTCGATCCCCGCTATCTTCTCCAGCGGCTCACGCATCTTCTCCAGGGCTTTCTTGGAATAACTTATGATATGGCTGCTCTTGACAAAATCAAACACGCTTAAGCCGCTAAAGAACCTCGCAGTGCCGGACGTAGGCAAAACATGGCTTGGCCCGGCAATATAATCTCCTACGGCTGTCGGGCTATACGGCCCTAAAAAGATAGCGCCGGCATTCTTAATGCCCTTAAGCAGGCGGTTAGGCGACTGCACTAAGATCTCTAAATGCTCCGGGGCGATCTTATTGCTGATCTCTACAGCCTGGTCCAGGTTTTTAGTCAATATAATATAGCCGTTCTCGCCATCTAATTGAGATTTTACTTCCCGGGCAAGCGATTTAGAATTAGTGATTAATATAGCCAGGCCCTTGGAATGTTCTGCCTGGGCGCGCAGGTCCGCAATAATGAATTTAGGGTTACTGAAACGGTTGGCAATAATCACCAGCTCCGTTGGCCCGGCGATCATATCTATATCCACAGTGCCGAATACCTGGCGTTTTGCCTCATTTACATAAATATTCCCGGGCCCGACTATTTTGTCAACAGCCGGGATAGTCTTGGTGCCGTAAGCTAAAGCCGCGATCCCTTGCGCTCCCCCGGCGCGGTAAATTTCGTCTACCTTTAAAAGGTCAGCTACTACAAGTATATGCGGGTTAATGCATCCGGATTTATCCGGCGGGCTGATCATCGCTATTTTCTTAACACCCGCTAGCTTTGCCGGCAAAACAGTCATATAAACAGTGGAGACTAACGGCGCCGTACCCGCTGGGATATAGACTCCTACTCTGTCTAAAGGAGTGTAGTTCTCGCCCAAAAGCACGCCTTCCGGTGAGCTGATCCTCCAGGATTTGCGCAGCTGCTTACGGTAAAATCTGTTGATGTTCTCAATTGCCACTTTCAGGCTGGAAACGAAATTGGCGCTTGTGTTCTGGTATGCGCCGCTTATCTCTATCTGGGAAACTTTAAGCTGCCTGGGGCTTAGCTTAACAGCGTCAAACTTGCGCGTGTATTTCAATAAAGCGTCATCGCCGAAAAGACGCACGTCTTCAATGATCTTTTTCACCTTGTCTTCTACGCGTGACTGCCGGTTTGCGCCGCGGCTGTATATCTTTTCCAACTGCTTACTCGTTGCCCTGATTATTTTCATCTCTCTTACTTCCTGTTCTTTAGTTTGTTATCTGGCCTAATTTATTAATTATATCTTTTAGTTGGCTAAAAGCCAAGTCAAAATTATCAGGATTTGTTCCTCCTGCCTGGGCAAAATCTTTCCTGCCTCCGCCTGAACCTCCAATAAGCGGAGCAACCTGACGGATCAATGCCCCCGCGTCTATGCCTTTAGGCAACAGGTCTTGCGTAACCGCGATAACCAGGCATGCTTTATTTTTCTCTTCATCCTTTGAACCTAAAGCGATCACACCTTGCTTTAATTCCATCTTTAACTTATCCGCCAGAGTGCGCAAAGCATTCATATCCAAACCAACCTCAAGCGAGGAAACCAGATTTATACCATTAACCTTTACCGCTTTTCCGATAATCCTGGGCACCGCGCCCAGCAGGCTGCTGTTTACCTCTAAGCTGCGTTCTTTCTCCCGCTCTTTCAATTCTTTCAGCTTTTCTTTTTTCCTGGATTCCTCAATAGCTTTCTGCTGTTGGTCCCTGACAAACTGCTCGGCAAAATTGCCCGTTACGCCTTCAATTCTCCTGATGCCGCTGGCTACGGAACTTTCGCTGATTATTTTTATCATGCCGATCTTGCCAATATCGTCGATATGCGTGCCGCCGCATAATTCCTTTGAGATATCCCCAATGGCAACCATACGCACATTCTCACCGTATTTCTCTTCAAAAAAAGCTAATGCCCCCGCTTTTTTAGCTTCTTTAAGAAGCATTTCTTTGCAATTCACCTTATGTTTTTTAGCGATATAGCTGTTGGCTAATTCCTCAACTCTGGAGATCTCCTCGCTAGACAGCCTTTTAAAATGCGTAAAGTCAAAACGGAATTTTTCCTCGGAGACCAATGACCCCTGCTGCTGGACATGATTGCCCAGGACCTGGCGTAAAGCTGCCTGCAATATGTGCGTGGCAGTATGGTTACGGGCGATATTCAACCTGCGCTCAACATTGATCTGCGCTTTGACCTTATCGCCTTTCTTAAAAGAACCTGAAATTACTTTACCGATATGCAGGAAAACATTATCGTTTTTCTGCGTATTTAAAACATCAAAAACATTTGCCCCATTTACCAGTTTGCCGGTATCTCCGACCTGTCCGCCTGATTCCGCGTAAAATGGCGTCTGCTCTAAAATAATTTCTAAACTTTCGCCTGCCGAACCATGATCTGTTTTTTGTCCGTCCTTCAGGATCGCCAGGATCGTTGCCTCTGCGGCATTCTCCTGATAGCCAAGGAATTTTGTCTCATCCAGTTTCAAACCTAATCCTTTGGCATCAAAAACATCACCCTTCATCTTACTGGATGATTTTGAAAGCTCCTTCTGTTTATCCAACTCACTTTGATAAACCACCTCAAAATTACCACCAACTTTAATAAATCGTATTTTCAATTCATTTTTTGTTATCTCCAGAGGAATACCGTTAGTATCATACAATCTAAAAGCAACGCTACCTAAGCTTCCAGAAGTAGCTGCACTAGCAACAGTAAAGCCTTCTATTTTTGGATCATTTTCTAATTCTGCCTTTAATTTCTCAATCTCACTATCGACCAAAACACTACTTAACTTAAGCGTATTAATAAAATTAGTTTCTTCATTGAGGATAACCTGGGCAATATCCTCCTGCCTTTCCTTTAGCTCCGGATAAGGTTTACGCATCACCTGGGCAAGCTGCCCGACTAACGTATATAAGAATGGCTTATTTATGCCTAAACTTCTTAAATGCATTACACTCTTACGGATGATTTTCCTGACAATATATCCACGCCCTTCATTAGACGGAGATATCCCGTCATATATTGAAAAAACCACCGCGCGTATATGGTCGGCCACAGCATACCCCACTGTCCCGAACGAATCGGAAACAGTTTCGCTATTACGCTTGATTTCTTTGATTATTGGCTGGAATAATTCCGTTTCAAAGTTGCTTTGTTTGCCCTGCATCACCGCGGCCAACCTCTCCAAACCCATTCCCGTATCAATATTCTTATTGGGCAGCGGCTCTAAAGTGCCGTCCTCTTTACGGTTAAACTGCGTAAATACAAGGTTCCAAATCTCGGCGAACCTGCCGCAGCTGCATGTCGGATCACATACCGATTCTCCGCAGCCTACGTTAGCCCCAAAATCATAAAAGATCTCTGAACACGGGCCGCACGGCCCATTAGGCCCCTTGGTTTTTGCTTCTGCCGGCCAGAAATTATCCTTATCCCCCAGCCTGATGATCTTGCGCTCCGGGAACTTTACAATATTCTTCCAGATATCATAAGCCTCATCGTCATCCTGGTATACGGAAACCCAGAGCCTATCCGCGGGGATCTTTAGTTCCCCGGTCAAAAATTCCCAGGCCCAGGATATCGCTTCTTTCTTAAAATAATCCCCGAAAGAAAAGTTCCCCAGCATCTCAAAGAAAGTGTGGTGCACGCTGGTCTTACCGACTTTTTCTAAGTCATCCGTGCGCAGGCACCGCTGGCTTGTTGCGGCGCGCTTAAACCCGGAATCAAAACCAAGGAACTCGCGCTTAAACTGGTTCATCCCCGCGGGGGTAAACAGCACGGTAGGATCATCCTTAGGCACCAGGGAATCGCTCTCTACTATTTTGTGTTTTTTGGCTTTAAAAAAGGCGAGAAATTTATCTCTTAAAATATCCGCGGTCATCATCTATCTTTCATTCGGCAGTTTTCTTACTGCATCGCTAACCAGGTCCGGGGAAAATCCTCTGCGTATTAAATACGCGTATATCCTCTGCTTTGCCCTAAACGCCTCTATCCCCTTTGACTTGGCGAATCTTTGTTCGGCCAACTGCTTTACTACAAGAGCCTCATGGTAATCCTCTTTTGCCCAGCTAACGGCATTCTCAATGACCTCTTTACCTATGCCTTTCTGGATTAATTCCTGTTTTATCCTTCTTAAACCAAATGGCCGTTTAAGCCGGCTGGACACCCAGCCCCTGGCAAAAACGCGGTCATCAATAAACTCTTTGTCTTTTAAGAATTTTACTGTTTCGCAGGATACTCCTTCCGAAAAACCTTTCTGCTTTAATCTTTGCTCAAGCTCCTTTGCGCTGCGCAGGCGGAACTTAAGCAGCAGAAAAGCGTATTCCCTGGCTTTTTCCGGAGTATCGCTATTTGCTCTATTCTGCGAGGCTGAACTTCTTACGCGATTCCTTCTCAATATCTTCCTGTATTTTGGGATTTTCTTTTAGGAATTTTATCGCCGCGTCCCTGCCCTGGCCTAACTTCTTATCTTCAAAGGAAAGCCATGTGCCGGATTTAGTGATCACGCCCAGGCTTACCGAAGCGTCGATCACCGCGCCGGTTTTGGCAATACCCTCATTATGCATGATATCAAACTCTGCCTCGCGGAAAGGCGGAGCGACTTTATTCTTGACGACCCTGACCCTCACATGGTTGCCGATAACCCTGTCGGCTTCTTTTAAGTAGGCGATCCTGCGCACATCAAGCCTTACGGAAGAATAGAACTTAAGCGCACGTCCCCCGGGAGTTGTCTCAGGCGAACCAAACATCACTCCGATCTTTTCCCTTAACTGGTTTATAAAGATCACCGTGGTGCGCGATTTGCTGATCGTGCCGGTCAACTTACGCAAAGCCTGGCTCATTAAACGCGCCTGTAACCCCATATGCGAATCACCCATCTCGCCTTCGATCTCTGCGCGCGGAGTCAAAGCAGCCACGGAATCCACGACTACCAGGTCCACCGCATTAGAGCGCACAAGCGTTTCAGCGATCTCCAAAGCCTGCTCACCCGTATCCGGCTGAGAGATCAAAAGTTCATCTAAATTCAGACCGATAATCTTAGCGTAAGTCGGGTCAAATGCATGCTCCGCGTCGATAAACGCGGCAACCCCGCCTTTTTTCTGTATCTCCCTGATTGCCGTTAAGGTCAGCGTAGTTTTACCCGATGCTTCAGGTCCGAATATCTCAATCACCCTGCCGCGCGGCAAACCGCCTACTCCAAGAGCAAGATCCAAAGTAAGCGCGCCTGTTGATATGGTCTCAACATTGGCTTTTGTATGCGAGCCTAACTTCATGATCGAACCCTTGCCAAACTGCTTCTCTATCTGCAGTAAAGCCAGTTCCAATGCCTTGCTGCGGTCAGATTGCTCTTTAACTTCTTCTTTTTTCTTTTCCACGACCATTTTTGCCTCCGATTTTATTAAAAGATTAGGGTTGTATTATATCCTAGCCCACCGAGAGTGTCAAACAATTAATCGCCTATAAAAAGGCTTTTTCCTCCTTTCACAAGCAATAGACGTATGTGCGCGCATTTTCTAACTCAACTTTACCCTAGAAACAGTTTCCATCCCCAAGGGGAAACTGTTTTGATTCTAAAGGGGAAACTGTTTCCGCTTTAGATTGGAAACTGTTTCGATTTGAGATTTGGCGGGGAAAGCAGCTTACGAGATTGACATTCGGGACAAAATATGGTAGATTTTACCCCATGGATGAAACAGCCAGATTAAAACAGGAATTGGAGCGTTCAAAAACCGAGTTGGGGATACTCTATGAGATCTCTAATGCCATGCGCACAACGCTTAAGCTTGATGAGATCCTCTACATCATTCTGACAGGCGTGACCGCGCATACTGGCCTGGGATTTAACCGCGCGATGCTCTTTCTAGTCAATGAAAATGATAAGCTCGTGGAAGGCAAAATGGGCATTGGGCCGGAAAACGGCGAAGAAGCAAACTCCGCCTGGACCAAGATTGATGAAGAAAAAATGGACTTGGAGGACCTGATCAACGCCTTTAAAAACTCCAACAACTCCCTGGAATTAGGATTTAACCGCCAGGTAAGGAATTTAAAGATTTCCCTGCTTGATAAAACGGATAACCCGATCAGCCTGGCTGTTTTAGAAGGCATGCCGCTGCATTTAACCTCGGAAACCATGCAGAATTACTGCAACTCCCCGGTAATCAAAATGCTGCAAAGCAATGAAATGGTATTCATCCCCTTAAAAGCCAAAGACCGCGTAAACGGCGTGATCATCGCGGACAATTTCATCACCAAAAAACCGATCACTAAAGACGACCTGCGTATGCTGATCATGCTGGCAAACCAGGCAGGCCTGGCAATTGAAAATTCGCAGCTATATGAAAAAACGGTTGACCGCGCCCACTCGGATTACCTGACCAACCTCTGGAACCATGGATATTTTCAATTCCTTTGGCAGACGGAAACTGAAAAAGCCCGCGCCACCCAGACTCCTTTAAGCCTAATTATGGTAGATATTGATGATTTCAAGGTTTACAACGATTCGCTTGGCCACCAGGCAGGAGACCGCATCTTAAAGGAAATGGCTCAGATACTAAAGAATCAGTCGCGTAAAATTGATTTTGTCTGCCGTTATGGCGGAGAGGAATTTACGATCATCCTCCCGCAGACCGATAAAAAAGAGGCTTTTATGATCGCTGAGCGCTTGAGGATGGATATAGAAAAACACACTTTTCTTAACGAAGAGATACTGCCGAACAAAAAACTTACCGTAAGCCTGGGGATAGCCACTTTCCCTGAGGATGGAACGCTCCCCGCCGAACTGATCACCTGCTCCGACAAACTGCTTTACCAGGCAAAAAGCAAAGGCAAGAATATAACCTGTTATTAAACTTGGCTCTTGTTTTTTCTCCGCTAAACCCCCGCGGCAACCGGCTCTTTTTGCGCTTGGTTCTGTGAGAATTTTACCGAAACTATCTTAGAAACTCCTGACTGCTGCATAGTGATGCCATACATGACATTGGCGTTGGCAATCGTCTTTTTATTATGCGTGATCACGATAAACTGCGATGTCCTGGAGAACTCCTGCAGGATGCGCGAGAACCTGTCTACATTGGCTTCATCAAGAGCAGCGTCAATCTCATCAAGTATGCAGAATGGCGAAGGCTTAACCTTAAAAATAGCGAAGATCAGCGCGATCGCCGACATGCTCTTTTCTCCTCCGGACAATAACAAAACATTCTGCAGTTTCTTTCCCGGAGGCCGGCAGATGATCTCAATACCGGATTCTAAAGGATCCGACTCATCGGTCAAGAATACCTGCGCGTCTCCGCCGTTAAAAAGCAGGCGGAAGTAATTACGGAACTCTACTTTCACCTTCTCAAATGTATCCATGAACATCTGTTTTGTCGTCCGGTTGATCTTTAAGATCGCCTGGTGCAGCGATTCTTTGGCGCTATTTAAATCTGTCTGCTGCTGAATGAGAAAATCGTAGCGCTGCTTAAGCTCATCATACTCCTCTATGGCGACTAAATTCACCGAGCCGTAGGAATCCAGCTTCTCCTTAAGCTTTGTTATCTCCCCATTCAAAACCTGCCTGTCTTGCTGCTGCACATTGAGAATCTGCGTATCCAGGTCGACTTTATAGCTGTTTTGCATCCGCTCCTTGATATTGGTGTAGCGGTAATCCACATCCTTATCCTGCATCTGGAGATCATGCAGCTGGGATTTAATCAGGTCCATCTCTTTACGGCCAGCCTCTATTTTTCTTGCTGCTTCCACGGTAGAGCTGGATATCTGTTCATATTCGGCGTCCATCACGGTTAATTTTTCTTTATTCTCAAGGATATCCTTGGTTGCCTGTTCCTTATTCTTCTGGCATTCTACGATCTCGGCTTTCAGTGTTTCCTGAAGCGCATTTCCGTCAGTAATCTGCCGCTGAATATGCTCAAGCGCTTCCTCATCCTGCGTACAAGTCTCCTGAATAATCTTTAAAGTCGCCGCGTCTGAACTTAAACGCCTGGTCAAGGCCTCGATCTCCGTCTTAGTCTGCGTGATCACAACCAAAACATCTTCTCTTAACTTGCTTTTTAAAGAAATCACGTCCTCATCCTGCAGGATCTGGTCTTCGATCTGCCTCTGCTTGCTGCTCAAGGCAGTAAGCCTGGATTGAGCGTCAACAAGGTTCTGCTCCAATACAGAGATCTCGCGGGATACATCGCCTAACTCCATGACAATGACATCCTCTTCTTCCTTGATCTTATTGAATTGCTCGGATATCGCCGCGAAACTTGACTCCTTGTTCGCCAGAGAGATCTCCTGGTTGCGCAGGTCCTGGCCGAGGCTTTCGGCCATCTTGGACAATTCAGATATACAGCTTTCCCTCAATACCTTCTTGTTCCTCAATTCACCCAGGCGCTCCTCCAGATCCTTGATCTTCTCGTCGATCCTGGTTGTGTCCAACTCTATGGGCTTGGCTTCCCCGCTTAATTTAAACCCCTCGCCGCTTCTTTCAGTATCACCGAATGAAGAACTGACTTTGACCACCAGGCCGGAAACAGTATCCCGGGGCATTTTATCAAGGTAGATCACGGCATTCAGCGCCGGGCCTATATCATCATATTTATTTTTCAGCTTCTCCAGGAACTCTTTATGAGAAGCCAAAGTAAGCTTTTCATTCTCCAGCGCCGAGATCTCCGTATTGATCGTATTTAAATTTATGCCTTCCTGGTCAAGATTTTCCTTTACCTTGGCGATCCTGGAATTTAACTCATCAAGTGCCAGCTTAACCGTTTCCAGCTCAAGGCTGACCTTCTTGAAATTCTCCTCGGTGATAGCCTTCTCTTCAAAAACCTTGGCTTTCTCGATCGCCAGGCGCTTCTTACGCGCCAGGTAAACCTGGTGCTTGGAATTGATATCTCCGATCTCGTTCTTTGCCGCGGCGACTTGAGAAGCCAAATCCAGGATAGTCTTTTTGCCCTCAACGATCGCCTCAAGCAGGCCTTTGATCGTGACGCTAATCGCGTTGATCTCTTCTTCTTTCTGCGCCAGAGTGATATTCTTCTCCTCGCTAACCTGCTGGATGCTATCGTGTTCGGCTTTTACTTTTTCCAGTTTTTCCTGATCCTGCAATAACTTGGCTTTAGCCTGTTCGATTTGGCTGTTCAAGATCTCCCGGCTGGCGTTGATCTCGGCGATCCTGTCCTCGTCAAACTTGATATGCTCATCATTGCGTACCAGGCTGTTTTCCAGGTTCAACACCTGGCCCTTTAAAGCCATCATCTTCTCTTCAAATTCTTTAAGCTCGGACTGGCGGTTAGAGATCTTCTCTTCCTGCTGCCGGATAGTTTCCAAAAGGGAATTCTGGCTCTGTTCAAGGCCTGAAATAGAGTTGACCAGTTCCTCTTTTTGTTTAAGCAAATCTGTCTTTTCCAGGAGTGCGGAATCAATCTCTTTGGTTTTCAGCTCTTCAAAGACTTCTTTGTACCTGCGCGCCTTGTTCGCCTGGCGCTCTAAACTTCCGATCTGGCGTTTGACTTCAACGACAATGTCATTTACGCGCAAAAGATTCTGCTGCGTTTCTTCCAATTTACGCATTGTTTCCCTCTTTTGCGCTTTATACCTTGTAATACCGCTTGCTTCGTCAAAAACTAACCTACGGTCATCGGGCCGCGAGCTTAACACAAGGTCGATCTTGCCCTGCGCAACTATAGAGTAACTCTCTGCACCGATACCCGTGCCAAGCAACAGATCCAGTATATCCTTAAGCCGCACAGTCGACTTATTGATCATGTATTCGCTTTCACCTGAACGAAATATCCTGCGGGTGATCACCAACTCCGGATGGTCAATATTAAAAAACCGGTTCTGGTTATCAAAAGAAAGGCTCACTTCTGCCATGCTCAACGGCTCTTTATTGTCGGCGCCGTTAAAAATGACATCCAGCATCTCTGAACCGCGCAAAGACTTTGCGGATTGCTCGCCAAGCACCCAGCGTATGGAATCAAAAATATTGCTTTTACCGCAGCCGTTAGGGCCGACTACGGCGGTAATCCCCGGCTCAAACTCAAGGACTGTTTTTTCGCAGAAAGACTTAAAACCTACAAGCTCAAGTTTTTTAAAATACATTCATCTTCCTCCAATTCTCTGCATCTATTATATTTTAACTTGCTAAATTTATCTTTTGCTTTTCCCTACATTCTACCTGCCATCTACTACCTACCCCCTAATCTGTACTAATGAGCTTGGTTCTCCAGCCACGCATCAATTTTATCTTTTTTAAAACGCCACTGCCCGACGAGCTTTAGCGCCGGTATCTTATTATGTTTAAGCCAGTCATAGATCGTCCTACGGGTCACTTTCAGGTAATCCGCCAGATCCTCTATTGTCATCAAGTTTGCATTGACCATTATTCTCTCCAAATATTATGTTTGCATTATAAATAGTAAAATAATATTTGTCAAGAGAATATTTACATTCTTTAACATATGTTATCAAATTAGTATGATAATAGACACATTGATACATAAACATACATAAAACCCAGACCGTTTCTATATAACTATCTGGGATATATGTAGATATAGCAGAACTGTCCCCGAATGATACAATGGGGACAGTTCTATCATAACTTAAGTCATACCAATATGATAAATAGAAACGGTCTAGATTGGCGTTACAGAGGAGTAAGAATACCGCCGGTTGAGGCTGTATAAGTAACATTACCGGTTGTGCCCAGGGTTACCGGTGAAGCGACAAATGTGTAGCCGGTTATATCCGCGGTACAACTGTAGTTATAACCCTGTATCTGCGTCTGGCTGCCGGAAGCATCAGCGCAATAGTTGGGGGCGGAGTTGATAAAACTCTGCAGCTCAAAAACAGTGACCGGATAATGCCCTAAAGAAACTGAAGCGGTTTCCGCCGCATTGGCCAGCGAACGAATATTGCCTTTTGCTGCTGCTTCATTAGCAGCCCTCTTCATAGCGATCAGGTTTGGAATAGCAATAGCGGCAAGCAGGGAAATAATTCCCACAACAATCAATATCTCCACTAAAGTAAAGCCTTTGCTTTGAGCAAGCTTAGCCATAAAGGGGACACTTCTATTCTAACTTATTCCATACCAATGAGATAGATAGAAACGGTCTAGATTATTTTCTGAGCGCCTCTTTGAAGGCTTTGGTTAAGGCAGGGACAACCTCAAAAAGGTCTCCGACTATCCCGTATGTAGCCACTTTAAATATAGGTGCCTCGGGATCTTTATTGATCGCCACAATGATCTTGGAAGACTGCATGCCCACAAGATGCTGGATCTGGCCGGAAATACCACAGGCAAAATATATCTTCGGCCCGACTGTGCGTCCGGTTTGGCCTACCTGGTGCGAATATGGCATCCATCCTGAATCAACCGCTGCGCGGCTTGAACCCACAGCTGCTCCTAAAACATGCGCCAGCTCCTCAAGTATCTTGAAATTTTCATGATTGGCCATACCGCGGCCTCCGGAAACAATGATATCCGCTTCAGAAAGGTTCACCGTAGATTCGATCTCTTCAACAATATCCAGTAATTTAGTACGGGAAAAATAAAGTGATTTGTCAAAACTTTCACGGATTATTTTACCTTTGCGTTTTTTATCAGCTGGCAAAGGCGTAAAAACTTTATGCCTGACAGTAGCCATCTGCGGGCGGTAATTCGGCGAGATTATCGTCGCCATAATATTGCCGCCAAAAGCCGGGCGCGTCTGCAGTAATATTTTCTTTGTTTCATCAATATCTAAACCCGTGCAATCCGCGGTAAGCCCAGCCTTGATATTAATGGCCACCCGTGAGATCAAAGACCTACCTATGTTAGTTGCCCCGCATAAAAATATCTCCGGTTTATATTTCTTGATCAGTTCAACAAGAATATTAGTGTAAGGCTCATCCTGGAAATTCGCCAGCTCCGGCGCTTCAACCAGGTAAATATTATCCGCGCCGCAGAAAGTTAGTTCATCAAGCTGGTCCTCAAGTTTATCCCCGATCAGAACGCCGCTTACCTGGCAATTAAGTTTCTTGGCTAATTCCTGCGCCTTGCCGAGCAACTCATAAGAAACTGACTGCACCCTGCCGTTCTTCTGCTCAATGAACACCCAGATGCCTTTATGATCTTTGATATCCGGCAACTCACACTTAGCAGGAGTTTTCTCTAAAATGATCGCCTTGAATTTACAGGCATCCTTGCAGGCTCCGCAAAGCGTGCATTTATTCAGGTCTATCATCGCCTTTTTGTCCATCATGCGAATGGCATCAAACGGACAGGCCTTAAAACATAATGTACAACCGGTGCACTTCTCAATAATGATCTGTATAGACATATCTAGTTAACCTCGTTCTTGATCAAAGAAACCAGTTCTTTAGCGATTTCCACTGTTTCACCCTTTAATATCTGTCCGCCGGTCCTCTGGGCAGGCGTGAATATCTTGACTACCTGTGTAGGCGAACCGCATAAGCCGATCTGCTGCGGATCAAGGTTTAAATCCTTCTGGCCCCAGGTAACGATCTTAGCGCTTTTTGAACGCATCATACCTTTTAAAGAAGGTATACGCGGTTCATTGATCTCCTTGACTACTGTAAGTAAAGCCGGAAGCGGGGTTTCAATGATCTCAAAGCCTTCTTCAAGCATTCTTTCAACGCGCATGGATTTATCCGTTGCTTCCTCAACTTTCTTCACATAAGTTACTTGAGGGATATTCAAGTGCGTGGATATGCCCGGCCCGACCTGCGCGGTATCTCCGTCTGAAGCCTGTTTGCCGCAGATCACCAGGTCATATGCGCCGATCTTTTTTATCGCCCCGGCCAAAGTATAACTTGTCGCCCAGGTATCGCTGCCGGCAAAAGCGCGGTCGCAGATAAGGAAACCCTCATCAGCTCCCATGGATATTGCCTCACGCAAAGCCGCGTCAGCCTGCGGAGGCCCCATAGAGATTATGGAGACTTTTCCGCCAAACCTCTCCTTTAGGCGCACCGCTTCCTCAATCGCGTACATATCAAAAGGGTTAATTATTGATTTGACCCCTTCGCGGATAAGCGTATTTGTTTCAGGATTAATCCTCACCTCTGTTGTCTCTGGTACCTGTTTGATGCAAACAATTATATTCATTCTTAATAGCCCTTTTAGGTTCTGGGTTCTAGGTTATAGGTTCTGGTTTTTCCTACATTCTACCTACTATCTACTACCTACCCTCTATTAACTACTTAGCCATCTCCTTGATCATTGCTAACGCGATAATGCTGCGCTGCACCTGGTTTGTGCCTTCATAGATCTGGGTGATCTTGGCGTCACGCACATATTTCTCAATCGGATAATCCTTCATATAACCGTATCCGCCGAATAACTGTAGAGCGTCTACGGAAACCTTCATCGCCACATCCGAAGCAAACATCTTGGCCATCGCTGATTCCTTAGCCACGTCCTTTTTGCCAGCATCCACCATCCTAGCGGTTGAATATACCAGGCCGCGGGCAGCTTCAACTTCCGTAGCCATATCCGCGATCATCCACTGGATACCCTGAAAGCTTGAGATGGGCTTACCGAACTGCACTCTCTGGCGCACATATTTAACAGCCAGCTCCAACGCGCCCTGCGCAATACCTAATGCCTGCGCGGCAACTCCCGGGCGGCTCATATCAAATGTCCTCATTGTGACGATAAAACCCATACCTTCTTTAGCTAACAGGTTCTGCGCGGGTACCTTGCAATCTGTGAAAATAAGTTCCCTTGTGCTGGAAGCGCGGATACCGAACTTATCCTCTTTCTTGCCGAAAGTAAACCCGGGCGTACCCTTTTCCACGATGAACGCCGAAGCGCCACGGGCGCCTTTAGTCTTATCCGTCATGGCGATAACAACATAAGTTTCCGCGTCTCCGCCATTGGTAATGAAATGCTTTAAACCATTTAAAATATAATGGTCGCCTTCTTTTTTGGCTGTAGTCTTAATCGCCGAAGCATCAGACCCTGCTTCCGGCTCCGTAATGGCAAACGCAGCTACTTTCTTGCCGCTAGCCAAGTCAGGCAGGTATTTCTTTTTTTGCTCATCATTACCAAACAAAACGATCGGGAATGTGCCCAGGGCGCTGGCTGCGTAGCAAACCGCGATACCGCCGCAGGCGCGGGAGAACTCTTCCGTAGCTAAACATAAATTCATAACATTGGTGCCTAAACCGCCGTACTCTTCCGGGATGAATAAACCGAACATATCGGATTCCGCCATTACTTTAAGCACATCCCAGGGATACTCTTCGCTGATATCGTATTTGGCAGCAGCCGGACGGATCTTCTCCTCGGCGATCTTATGGGCTAACTCCTTGATCATCTTTTGCTCATCAGTTAACAAATAATCCATTTTTTCCTCCTTAACTGCCGTAAATCTGGCAGGCTGATTAATTAATTCTTTGGATTATAACATAAAAAGGTTATTTTACAAGCCCCGTTATAAGTGGCGCCCCAGCGCTACGGGACTTATAACGGGGCAAGAGTTTTAGCATTGCCACTTCCTGGCAATTGGGGAATTTGCAGCAGTTAATACACTCCGCCCATATTTTGTGCGGCAGGGTGGAGTTTTTGATGCGTTTAAAACCTAACTTCTTAAAAAAATCGGGTTTATAAGTAAGTACAAATACTTTTTTTGCGCCAAGGGCCTTGGCTTCCGCAAGGCAAACGGACACAAGGTCAAAACCTATTCCTTTACCCTGGTATCTTTTTGACACTGCCGTAGATTTTACCTCGGCTAAATCATCCCAGGATATATGTAAAGCGGCGCAGCCAACAACTTTGCCTTTGTCTTCATAAACCCAGAAATCGCGGATATTCTCATAAAGCTCATTCAATGAGCGCGGCAACATAACATCCTGTTTGGCAAAACAACCGATTAACTCCTGGATCTGTTTTATATCTTTGATCTTTGCTTTTCTTATCATATTTTTTGCCTACCTGCTATCTACTAACTACTACCTGCTCTCTATTAAGTATTATTTAATTGATGTGCCTTTAGCCACTACCACAATTCCTGAATCGCTGACAAAAAAACGCTTTTTATCTTCATCAAGGTCATATCCAATGACCACGCCCTGGGGGATACTTACATCCTTATCAATGATCGCCCGTTTTATCTTAGCGTGCCTGCCGACATTTACGCCTTCCATAAGTATGGAATCATAAACTTCCGAGAAGCTGTTAATGCGCACATTCGGCGAAAGGATACTGTGCTGCACGCGTCCGCCGGAAACAACGCAACCTTCGGAAACTATAGAATCCAAAACAAGGCCTACGCGGCCTTTTTCCTGCTCACCGGAGTGCACAGTCTTTACCGGCGGGTATTGCTCCTGGTAAGTCCTTACCGGCCAATCCTGGTCATAAAGGTTGAAATCGGGGTTGGCCTGGATCAAGCCCATATTCGCGTCATAATAAGCGTCGATTGTCCCGATATCCCGCCAATACGCCTCTTTATTATTCTCATCGCGGAAATTATAAACAACGACTTTCATATTCTTCTTAAGCATCTGCGGGATGATATCCTTGCCGAAATCATGCGAGGATTTGGCGTTCTTTGAGTCTTCCGTAAGTTCCTTTTCAAGTATGGAATTGTTAAAAACATAAATACCCATAGAGCCGTATATCTTATCGGGCTTATCGATGATCGTCTTTGGATTGGCCGGTTTCTCCTGGAAACCGACGATTTTTCCGGCGGTATCGACCTCCACCACGCCTAAATGCTTGGATTTATTTTTATTTATCTCCACAACCCCCACGGTCAGGTCGGCGTTCTGATCCCTATGGTAATCGATCATAGAGTAGTAATTCATTTTGTAAATATGGTCGCCTGCCAGTATAAGCACCTCATCAGGCCTGTCCATTTCAAGCGTATAAAGGTTCTGATAAAGCGCGTTGGCTGTGCCCAGGTACCAGGAATCACCCACTCTTTGCTGCGCAGGAAGCATCTCAATAAACTGGCCTAACTCTGAAGGCAAAAAGTTCCAGCCTAAACGGATATGCCTCTGCAAAGACGCGGATTTATACTGGCTAAGCAGGTAGATCTTGCGCAGGCCGGAGTTAATGCAATTACTTAAAGTAAAATCAATGATCCGGTAGATGCCGCCAAAAGGCACAGCCGGTTTTGTACGGTCTTTGGTCAAAGGCAGGAGCCTCTCGCCCTTGCCGCCTACCATAATAAAAGTCAGGACTTTGCGCATCATCTTAAAAATGCCCCTTCTATGCCCTTACGGGTCATCATTACGGCGATTGCCGCAAGCAATATGTACATGATCTTGGAAAATGCCCGCGTGCCGGATTGGCCGATCCTTTTAATGATCAAGTCGGAACTGGCCAACGTAACCCAGACAATAAGCATATTCAAAACCAGCGAAACAAATGTCGCCGCTACCCCGAAAGTATCCACCATGATCAGGGTAGTGGTCAAAACCGCAGGGCCGGTGACTAAAGGCGTGCCCATGGGGAAAACGCCCATATATTTATCGTGGCTGCCTGTGGCCAGGCTTTTTTGCGCACCGGGCAGAAGAAGCCGGGCGGAAATAACAAATAAAAGCAGGCCTCCGGCGATCTGAAAATCCGGGATAGTGATATTTAAAAGCCGCAATACCCCTTTGCCCAGGAACATAAAAAGCACGGCCATAAGCGTAGCCGTAACTACGGTATCCAGAACTATCTTCTTTTTCTCCCGCTTGCTCATTCCTTCAACCATGGAAATGAATAAAGGGATATTGCCGATAGAATCCACGGCAACAAATATAGGGATGAACGTAAGTAAATACGGCTTAATGATTTCCATCATGCTTAATATTATATAGAATGCTCCGTCAAATGGCAATAGAAAATTTAATCAATCTTGCGGATCAAAGGAAGGCAAAGAAAACTGGCAAGCGCGGATATCACGATCAGCCATTTCAAGCCGATTATGGGAAGCAAAAAACCGCCGGAGATATTACTTGCGGCATCGGCTAAATTGTTCACGCTGCAGAGAAGCGCAAATGAAGTAGCCTCAAAGCCTTTGACGGATTTACGCGCCATAAGGTCCATGATCATAATGAATATGAACATCCCCAGAAAACTGTATAGGATATTATAAACTACCGCGCTAGACGGCGTAAAATACAAATAACTTAACGTAGTTACTGCCCCCAATAGCACTGAA
The DNA here is from genome assembly GCA_041649385.1 of Candidatus Omnitrophota bacterium. GTDB lineage: Bacteria > Omnitrophota > Gorgyraeia > Gygaellales > Profunditerraquicolaceae > JALOBQ01. The sequence continues at coordinate 61,238 of JBAZNG010000001.1, forward strand.
TAATAAAGCCATTTTTTAAAGTTTATCCTTTTGCTGAAATTATAATAAAATACCGCTCCCAGTATGCCGAAAAACATGCTCACTGTCCCAAGTGTGCCGATCCACATCTTGCTCCACTTAAAGACATTCCTCTCTATGAATAACAGGGGCGTGCCGAAAGAAGGTGAGAATTTATAAAGAAAAATAAAAAGGCAAACTAATAACAGCTTCTTGTCCGTAAACAGCTTCTTTAGGTCTGAAAACAGGTTGGCATAACGCTTCTCCTGCCCGGTCTGGTCTTCCCGGTAAAAATAAGCCGGTATAGCTACGATTAAATACACCGGCACAAGGCACAAGAAACCCACTTGGTAACCCCAATGCTCGGCCAGGTAAGCGCCGCCTATCCCGGTGATCAGCCCCGCTAACAACGCCGATATCCACTGGACGCTCTGGATCCTGCCGGTAGCTTCGTATTTCTTGCCCTCCACGCACATGATCCCGTCAACTGCCACGTCACGGAACGCGGCGCTGGAAGAATTGATCAGCAATATTCCTAAAAGCGCGAATAAAGGCATATGCAAAAGCCCCAGGATAAGCACGAAAACCAGATCCAGGGTTAAAGAAATGAATATCCAGGTGCGCTTACTTAAGAAATGGTCTATGAAATAACCGATCAGTGGCTTGGCCAGCCAGGCAAGGGATGTCAGGCTGCCAATGAACATGATTTTATCGGCGCCAAAACCAAGGGTCTCCTTCATATAATAAAATAACCCCTGGGAAGGAAGGCTTTCTATGCTCTGGGTAAAATATACCCCGGAGCTTAACGCAAATACCCAAAATAGTTTCTTATTCATAATTCCTTATTTCAAGATTACTTCCCGCTTCGGCGCGCCTTGCGGTCGCAATGACGGTTATTCGTCATTGCGAGGAGTCCGCCAACGCTGCAATGGCGGACGACGAAGCGACCAAGGGCGAAATGCCCACGTAAGTGCCGAGCCTATCTAGGCGAGGCCAATCCCGGTTTAATTAAACTTAATAAAAAGGCTACCAATATCAATTGGTAGCCTTATATTTATTGATAAATTCAAGAGCTTCACTTAGCAGCCTTAGGCGCCTCCGGTTTAGCTGCCGTTTGCGGCGCAGTAGCAGGCGCAGGAACAGTTGCCTCCTGAACAGGTATAGCTGTAGTAGCTACTTTTGCCTCAACCGGCTTAACTGTTTCCTGCGCGGCTTTCGGCAAGACAGCCGCCTGTTTTACAGGGGCCTTCGTACGGGCATTACTCATTAAAGATTTGCCCTGCCTGACCGATAATAACGCCAGGCTTAAACAGGTAAAAAAGAAAACTATAGACATAATCGTGGTAGTACGGGTAAGAAAAGCATTTGTCTTGGTCCCGAACATGGATTCAACTCCGGCGAAACTTTCCACAAGCCCGGCGCCGCGGCCCCTCTGGATCAGCACCAAAATGATCAGGATCAAACAAGCAACCACATGAATTATAGTAAGTAACGTCGTCATTTTTTTACCTCGCTGGCTTTAGTAACGATCGCGCTAAAAGATTCAACTTTCAGGCTTGCCCCGCCGACCAGGGCGCCGTCTACATCCGGCTTATTCATAAGTTCCGTGATATTCTCCGGTTTAACGCTTCCGCCGTACTGGATCCGCACGCTAGAAGATACCTCAAGGCCGTAGATGGATTTTAATAATCCGCGTATATAGGCGTGCACTTCCTGCGCCTGTTCAGGAGTAGCGGTCTTGCCTGTGCCGATAGCCCAAACAGGCTCATAGGCAACAACGATCTTAAGCATATCTTCGTTGCTGATATCTACCAGGCTATTCTTAACATGGTCCTCAATAACCTTAAATGTATTATTGCTTTCTCTTTCTTTAAGATTCTCGCCCACGCAGACGATCGGGGTAAGCCCCGCCTTAAGAGCAGCTTTGATCTTTTTATTCACAGTTTCATTTGTCTCACCAAAAAACTGCCTGCGTTCGGAGTGGCCGATGATCACATACTGGCAACCTGCGTCTTTAAGCATGGCCGGGGAAACCTCTCCGGTAAAAGCCCCTTCCTCCTGCCAGTAGATATCCTGCGCGCCCAGGCCGATCTCCGACTCATTCAGGATCTCGGCAACTTCGCTTAAAGCCGTAAATGCCGGACAGAGCACCACATCCACCTTGGCAAAATCCAGTTTAAAAAGCCCGCGTTTAAGGCCATTAGCTAATTCGATAGCCTCCTTAATAGTTTTATACATCTTCCAGTTACCCGCAATAATAGTTTTTCTCATATTTACCCCGTTAGAGATAGGAAACGCTTCAAGCGATTCTTCAGATAACGCTTCCCCATTCCAGTTTTTAAATATCTTTCTCTAGTAAATGCGTCTTCTTTATTAATACAGCCTTCATAATAAATTAATTCAAAAGGACATCTATTTTTAGTTGATGTTACTCGTCCTTCATTGTGCTCAATGAAGCGTTTCCGTAAATCACCGGTTGTGCCGGTGTAAAACTTGTTGTCTTTTCTACTCCTGATTACGTAAGTGTATACCATGAGTCATAATCTCTAACGGGGTGCATCCGTTAGCGCAGCGACTCCCGGAAGCGTCTTGCCCTCCAGGTATTCAAGGCTGGCTCCCCCTCCAGTTGATATATGCGTCATCTTGTCTTCTAATTTGAATTTCGCGACGGCCGCGGCAGTATCTCCTCCACCGATCACGGAAACACAATTTAAGCCGGCGATGAATTTACCCAATTCCTGGGTGCCGTGGCTAAAAGCGTCCATCTCAAAGATACCCACTGGCCCGTTCCAGACAATAGTCTTAGCGTCTTTTAGTTTATCTTCAAACAATTTAATCGTCTTAGGGCCGATATCCACTGCGATCAGGCCATCAGGGATGTTCTCCCCGACGATCTCAACTTTAGCGTCAGCCTTGATCGCTTCAACAACAACGTTATCCACCGGAAGAAGTATCTCTTTCCCTAGCTTCGCAGACTTTTCCAATATTGACTTAGCCAGGTCAAGCTTATCTTTCTCAAGCTTGGAATTACCGATCTGTTTGCCTTGGGCCTTTAAAAAAGTATATGCCATGCCTCCGCCTACGATTATAGCGTCGCATTTAGGAAGCAGGTTATCGATCACCCCGATCTTATCGGAAACTTTTGAACCTCCTAAAATGACCATAAAAGGCTTCTGGGGATTTTCCACGGCGCTGCCTAAATATTTTATTTCTTTCTCTAATAAGAACCCTGCCGCGGATTTCAAATAATGCGTTATGCCTTCAGTAGAAGCATGCGCGCGGTGGGCGGTGCCAAAAGCATCATTAACAAATACATCCGCCAAGGAAGCGAGCTGTTTGGCAAAACCAGCGTCATTAGCTTCTTCTTCGCTATGATAACGCAGATTTTCCAATAAAACGACTTTTTGGGGAGCGTTATCAATGTCTTTTTTGAGATTTTCGCCAATACAATCGTTAAAGAACAATACATTCTCACCCAAAAGCTGCTGTAATCTTTCTGCGACAGGTTTAAGGCTGTATTTAGCGACTGGCTTGCCATCGGGACGGCCAAGGTGGCTGATCAGCACAAGCTTTTTTGCTCCGCTCTGCAGGATATGTTTTAACGTGGGCAGCGTCCCGCGGATACGCGTATCGTCTGTAATATTAAGAGCAGCGTCCTGCGGCACGTTAAAATCCACGCGCACCAACACTGTTTTGTTTTTTAGGTCCAGGTCCTTTAATGTTAGCTTTGCCATTTTATTTCTCCATCTTCCACATACAGCTATCAGCCTTCAGCTTCAACTTTTGGTTTTCCCTGCATTCTACCTACTATCTACTACCTGCCCTATTTTGTTTTTTCTTTCCTACCTGCTTTCTGCTACCTACTGCTCTTACAGGCCCTTTTTTACCATGAATTCGCAAAGGTCAACTACCCTGTTGGAATAACCCCATTCATTATCATACCAGGAAAGGACTTTGACGAAATCATCCTGAATGACTTTTGTGCTTTGAGCGTCAAGAATTGAGCTTAATAAACAGTGGTTAAAATCTACCGAAACTACTGGATCTTCAGTATATCCAAGTATACCTTTCATCGGGCCTTCGGAAGCGGCTTTAAAAGCGGCGTTCAATTCTTCGACAGTCGCTTTCTTTGCCAAAGCCACCGTAAGATCAACGACGGAAACGTTGGGAGTGGGAACACGGATAGCAAACCCATCCAGTTTGCCTTTCAATTCCGGAATGACCAAAGATATTGCTTTGGCAGCGCCTGTGGAAGTAGGGATCATGGAAACCGCTGCTGCGCGGGCACGCCGTAAGTCTGAATGCGCCATATCCTGGACTTTCTGGTCATTAGTATAGGAGTGGATAGTGGTCATCAAACCCTTGGTAATACCCCATTTATCATTAAGCACTTTTGCGATAGGCGCCAGGCAGTTTGTCGTGCAGGAAGCGTTAGAAACCACGTGATGATTTTTAGGATCGTATTTATCTTCGTTGACGCCCAAAACGATGGTAATATCCTCACCCTGGGCAGGAGCAGAGATGATCACTTTCTTGGCGCCGCCTTTGGTAATATGGTTCTCCGCGCCTTTAACTTCCTTACCCTTTTTATTTACGCCATCCTTCTTGATCGTAAATAAACCTGTGGACTCAACCACCAACTCAACACCCAGGTCTTTCCAGGGAAGTTCAGAAGGGTCTCTTTTGCTTAAAACTTTGATCGATTTACCGTTTACGCTAATCACATCATCCGCTGTGGCTTTTACTTCGCCATTAAACCTGCCATGCACTGAATCATATTTAAACAAATAGGCATTGGTTTTAGCGTCAGTCAGGTCGTTGATCGCCACCAATTCTATTGCCTTGCTATTTTTTTCCATGATCGCGCGCGCGACTAATCGGCCGATCCTGCCAAAACCGTTGATTCCGACTTTTATTGCCATTTTATTCCTCCTTGATTAATTAAATGTTAAAATACTTTAGGTTTTAGGTGTTTGGTTCCAGGTTTTCCCTACCTACTACATACTACATTCTACCTACCCGCTATTATGTCCTAAACGGCTTTTAAGTATTGCGCGGCTAATTCAGGCGAGGTTGAATCGAGGTAAAAACCGGTCCCCCACTCAAAACCTGCAACTTGCGTCAGCTTCGGCATCAACTCTATATGCCAATGGTAATATTCCCCTTCTAATTCACTATTAATGGGTGAAGAATGAATTATATAATTATATGAGATATTTTCAAATACTTTTTTCAGTTTTCTTAATGTGCCCTGCATGATCTCAGCCAATGCCTTTATTTCTTCCGCGCTCATCAGGCTGAAATTGCCGCTGTGCTTCTTAGGAATAATCATTATCTCGAACGGGAAACGCGAAACAAAAGGGCAGAAAGAAAGAAAATATTTGTTCTCCAGGACTAATCTATCCTTTTCCTGCAGTTCCTGGCGGATAATATCACAGAAAATACAACGTTCGCGGTAATTAAAATACTCCTTTGCGCCATGAAGCTCCTCTAAAGCATTCTTGGGCACCATAGGCAACGCAACGATCTGCGTATGCGGATGCTCCAACGTCGCTCCTGCGGCAGAGGCATAATTCCTGAAAAGCATCAGGTATTTAAAACGCTCATCCTTGGCCAGGTCCTGGCAACGGGCACAACACATCTTGAAATAATTTTCCACCTCTTCCGGCAAAAGATCAGGAAGGTCTTTGGCGTGATACGGCGTCTCGATGAGGACTTCATGGGCGCCTACCCCGTTAGACATATCATAGATGCCGATGCCGCGGCGCTCAAGGCTGCCTTCGATCTGTAAGGCCGGGAATTTATTTGCTACCACGCGCACAGTCCATCCCGGGGTATTCGCATGCGTGTTGGGGTCACGAAAACAATTGATCTCCGGAGGCGTCATAAATTCGTTGCCGTAACAAAAAGGGCATAACCCGCCTTTAGGCACGTATTGATCATAATTAAAATCTGCCGGGGCATTGGGATTATCGGTATCCACAATCACCCAGCGGCCGACAATAGGATCCCTTCTTAATTCTCCCATCTTATAATTCTACCTCTCTTAAGAATTTAGCCGTGTCTTCCGGAGGCAGCGGGCAGATATAAAAACCTGTCCCCCACTCAAATCCGGCAACCTTGGTCAGGCGCGGCATGATCTCAATATGCCAATGGTAATCCTGATCAATGGATTTCCAGTAGCCGGCTTTCTTCCTGCGGAAGGGCGCGGTATGGATGACATAATTATACGGCGGATCATTCAGGCCTTTTTTTAATTTAGAAAGGACTGTTTTTAAGACCCTGGCCAGGAATACCCTGCTCTCCGGGTCCGTACAGGTAAAATCACAGCAATGTTTCTTAGGCAAGATCCAGGTTTCAAAAGGAAAACGCGCCGCAAACGGGGCAACAGCGATAAAACCATCTAAATCAACGATCACCCTTGATTTCTGCTCTATCTCCTGTTTAATCAGGTCGCAGAAAACACAACGCTCATGGTACTCATAATAAGCCCGAGAACCGGTTAATTCTTCCTTGACGCGCTTAGGGTTTACGGGCGTGGCGATCAACTGCGAACGCGCATGGTTTAAAGCGCTTCCTCCGGCTGACTTACCATAGTTCTTAAAGATCAACGCGTATTTAAAACGGCTGTCGCGCTCTAAATCATTGATCCTGTCGGCGTAACAATTTAAAACCTTGACGATCTGATCCTCGCTAAGATCAGCCATATTAGCGATATGCTGGTTGGTCTCAACGATCATCTCATGAGCGCCTACTCCATTCATCAGGTCGTACATACCCTTGCCCCGGCGGTCCAGCTCGCCTTCCACCCTTAAAAAAGGAGCGATGCTCGGCACAACCCTGAGTTCCCAACCCGGGCCATTAGCAGGCGAGTTATTCTTTCTTATTGCGTATATTTCGGGGGGAGTTTTTGATTCGTTACCTTCACAAAAAGGACAGGCGCCATCAGGCGACTTTCCGCTTACCGGCGTATTAAACTGATCCGGCCTCAAAGCGCGCTCTGTGGCAATAATTACCCACCTACCTATAACGGGATCTTTTCTTAATTCTGGCATAGATTTTTATTATAACAGAAGATAGCTTTGTTGCAACAATTTTCTTTCCCTTGTAGACAGTCTATGTAACTAACTGATAATGCTATTGTTACAAAACAAATATTTTTATCTAGCCTGTCCATATTTGTTTTATAAATCTATCTGCCACATAATGTTACGTAGACTGTCTACGGAAGTCATTCAAACCTCCCGCCTACGCAAACCTTATGCCCTAAAACAAATTCCCTGGCAGACATACGCCTGCCACCTTCCAGCTGCAACTCTTCTAATATCAGGCAATGCTTGGCCGTAGCCACAACTATACCTTCTTTGTAGATGCCTACCACTTCTCCGGGAGAATGTTCTCCAAAACAGATATCCTGCTGTACACCTTTAACTCTATGCACCTTAAGCAGCTTACCTTTATAATGCGTAAAAGCACCAGGCCAGGGCATTACTCCCCTGATCTGATTATAAATAGCCGAAGCCGGCCTGTCCCAATTGATCAGGCCATCCTCTTTTTTCAGTTTAGGCGCCATGACTACCTTGCTCTCATCCTGCGGAGTTAATTTATAGTTACCCGATTTGATCGAGCGCAAAGCCTCCAGCAAAAGCTGCGCTCCTAAACAACGCAATTCTTCCTCAATACTAATCGCTGTATCCTCATCAGCCAGCGGGATCTCTTTCTGCAAGATCAACGCGCCGGAATCCATTTTCTTGGCCACCTGCATGATCGTCACTCCGCAGGTTTTATCGCCGTTAATGATCGCCCTGTTGATCGGGGCAGCACCGCGGTATTTAGGTAATAACGACGCGTGAATATTGATGGAAAACATTTTCGGGATATCCAGGATCTCCTGCGAAAGCATCTGGCCGTAAGCGACGATCACGAATATATCCGCTTTCAGGCTTTTGAGGAACTTGGCGCTTTGCGCGCTTTTAATCTCCTCCGGCTGGAATACCTTTAATTTTGCCTTGAGGGCCGTGCTTTTAACATCCGTAACTGCCAGATGTAGGTGGCGGCCTTTCTTTTTGTCCGGCTGGGTCACCACACAGAGTAGGTCCTCTCTGCTTTTGATCAAAGCTTCTAAAGATGGAACAGCGAAATGAGCACTGCCAAAGAATACTATCTTCATAAATAAAGTAGGTAGTAGGTAGAAGTTAGAATGTAGGTTTACCTTCTGTAGCTAAAATCAACCCATTCAACATCTTACCAATTTCTATAATATACGGCTTAATTGTTTCTAATGACTTCTGGTCTATATATTCCAAATCCTTTGCTAAAATTACATAATTATGCACCTCAGTCTAGGAAACTATACCGGGTCTACGTCTACAGTCACTATTATACCTGAATATCGCGTTTCTTTTAAGTGAGATTTCAGGAATTTATTCGCCTTCAGGATATCCGCGCAACTGGCTAACACCTGATAATAATAATTATTGCGTAGTTTTGCGGGCTGCCCAGGGTTTAATGAAAGCACCTTGATCGACCTGGTTTTCTCCTGTTTTAACTTCTCAAACAGATCCAGGCTGGCCTTTTTAACCTTTTCCAGGTCTTCGCCGCGAATCTTTACCAAAATCAGGTGCCGGTAAGGCGGAAACCTAAGCTGCTTTCTTGATCTAAGTTCTTTGGTATAAAAAAGTGTGTCGTCATTTCTAAACAACGCGTAGAAAATATGGTGCAATGGATTAGATGTCTGGACAATGATCTTCTTGCTGGTCAGCGAAGTCAAACCGCGTAAAACTGTAAAAACTTTTTCAGAAGCTGCCCAGTCCAGCCTGTTCAGCGCGCTATCAATGTCTATAGCTGCGACTAAATCAAAATCACACTCCTCATGCTTGATAATCGAGCTTGCTGCGACAAAAATATCGGCCTGCGCCAAATCCAGATTCACTTCATGCTCTACGATCTTTATGCGCGCCTGAGGGAACATCCTGGCTAATTCACTCTCCATCTTCTGTGTCCCCAAACCGGAATATTTAATGTACCCTGATTCGCAAACCGGGCAGATCTTTGGAGGCACCATCTTGAAAGAACAATGATGGCAACGCAGCAACTGTTCATCAAAATGATATATCAGGTTTAAGTCACAACGCGGGCACTTAAGGATTGCTTTGCAATTATGGCATGCCGCGCAGGTGGCAAAACCTATCCTGTTTAAAAATAAAAGCACTTTACCCTTTTGGCTTAAAGTATTATATACGGCATCTGATACAGCGCGGGTAAACACAGCCTTATTTTTACGCTCCGCATATGATAGCTTGCGCATATCTACTGTCTGTATCTGCGGATACTTTGATTTTCTGGGAACGATTCTATATTCAAGCTCTCCGGTTTTTGTTAAATAGAAACTTTCCACTGAAGGGGCGAAACTTCCCAAAATAATATCCGCATTCTCAAGTTTAGCGCGCATTAATGCCGCCTGGCGCGCGTGGTAATGCGGCACCTGCTCCTGTTTATAGACTGAATCCTCCTCGCGATCCACTATGATCAGCCCTAAATTATTCACCGGGGAAAAAATAGCTGAACGCGTGCCCAAGACAACAGAAAAATCATTTTCCCTGATCTTCTGCCAGGTGGCAAACTCTGTTTTCTGTTTACGAAAGGATAAATAAACTTCCCTGCCCAACTCTTTTTCAATCAAAGCTTTCGCGTTCTGCGCCGCCGGAATATCGCTACATAAAACAATCACTGAACGCTTATTTTCAAGCGTCTGCCTGATCCGCTTTAGATAAAACTCCCACCTGTTATTTCCCCCCTCTAACAAGACCGTTTCTATCTTTCCTGATGGCGCAGAACAAGTTACGATAGAACTGTCCCCATCCACAAGCTTACCTTTTCTTAAATCTACAGGCAAAGCAGTCTCAATAGCCTCACCCCAAGAACAACAGTAATAGTCCGATAGTTTCTTGGTTAATTCAAGGAATTTACTGTTTAAAAGCGGCGTTTGGTCAATCAGAAAGGTGACCTCTTTTAAATTCTTTATATTTGATTCTTTGGACAGGCCTACCACAAAACCCACGGATTTTTTATTGCGGAAATTTACCCAAACCCTTGCTCCTACGCTGATTTTTCCCTGCAATTCAACGGGAACAATATAATCAAACGGCCCTTCTACCGGTAGCCCCAGGACAACTTTAGCGTATAACATCGCCTATCTCCCGGCAAACCGAAGGCTTTTTAAGCTGCCTGATCCTTGCCCTTAAGTTCTCAAGTTCCTGCGGATTATTCCTTAAAACAGTGACCATATCATTTATTTCCGAAATACTTTCCGGGGCCATCCCTATCCCGTAACTCTTCAGCGCGGCGATATTCACTGCTTCCTGCCCGGGGATAGCGTTGACAAACACCGGGACAAGCTCCATATTAATAAGCTCGGTGATCGTTGAGCCACCGGGCTTGGTAATGATCATGTCGGAAACCGCCATCAGCTCCTGGGCATTATCCACAAAACCAAATACCTTGACATTGGCGATATTTTTCTTGACCAGCCGCTTGTATAATCTACGGTTATTGGCGCAAACGACTAAAACCTGCGCCTGGCTGCTGATAAGCTCGGCTATTTTTTCAAGCGGCCCCAAACCAAAAGACCCTGTCATTAAAAGCACAGTGAACCTATCCGCTTTGATCCCAAGTTTAATGCTTAGCTCTTTACGGTTAAATTCCTGCAGGAATTTTGCGCTGAAAGGGATACCGCATTCTTTAATATTACTTCCGCTGATCCCCTGCTCAATAAGCCTGGCTTTGGTAAAACCTGAAGCAGTAATATAAATATCCGTTCCATCGGAGATCCAAAATGGATGCACGCCGTAATCCGTGATTATCGTGATCACCTTGCTATGGATTTTGTTTTTTTTCTTCAGGTAAGCGGCTAATTCCGGCGGCAAAAAATGAGTTGTAATGATATAATCCGGGTCTTCTTTAATAAGATGATTGATGAATTTTCTGCAGCTGAAGGCGTTGGCAGGCGCTACTACTTTACGGCTGAGCTTACGTAGAAATTCCGCTTCAGTGAGCCAGAACAAAAATCTCCAAACCCAAGTAGCGCGGTATACCAGGAAAGCATAACCTTTCTTATAGATAAA
>JBAZNG010000002.1:0-45801 GCA_041649385.1 Candidatus Omnitrophota bacterium
CGAATTTCTCCTCGTAAATGAAAAAAGGGACATCGCTGCCGACTTTTCCGGCCAGCTTGGCCAATTCATCACGGGAAAGCCTTAAACCCCATAGCCTGTTCAACCCCAAAAGCACTGCCGCGGCATTACCTGAACCTCCCCCCAAACCGGCAGCCACAGGAATGCGCTTTTTTATCGCTATATCCAGGCCCTGTTTTAAGTTAAATCTCTGCTGCAAAAGCTTCGCGCTGCGCACGCAGACATTATGCTCATCAAGCGGGACGAGCGCATTGTCGCATCTGATTTTTATCAGGTTGTCTTTAGCGCGCGTCTTAAGGTTTATCTGGTCGGTAAGGCTGATACGGGCGAATAAGGTCTTGAGGTTATGAAAACCATCTTTACGCTTATTCACGACTTCTAAATAAAGGTTTACTTTGGAAAATGATTGAACAGTTAGTGAGGAGACTGCAGCAGCCATGGATTCCTACGACTTTCAGGAGATACCCGATAACACCGTATTCTCTATATCCAAACTGGTAAGGTTGTATTCTTTGAGAAGCTGCGCCGGATCACCGGACTGGCCGAACCGTGCACGTATCCCCAGGCGCATTACTTTCACAGGCGTATCCCGGGAGACTACTTCATCAATAGCGCTGGCTAAACCGCCGACAACGCTGTGCTCTTCGCAGACAACAAAAAACTTTGTTTCTTTAGCGGCCTTCAGGATGGCTTCTGTGTCCAGGGGCCGGATAGTGTGTATATTGATAAGGCGCGCGCTAATGCCCTTGGCGCTTAAATTCTTCACCGCAAGAAGCGCCTCATTGGCCAGCACGCCACAGGTAAAAATAGTCACCTGGCTGCCCTCAGCAAGGACCTGCGCTTTGCCAAAAGTAAAAACGGGCTTCTCTATGGTAGGCACTTTAGAACGGCCCAGGCGCACGTAAAACGGCCCGCTGATAGAAGCGGCGACGGAAATCGCCTCGGCAGTCTGCGGACCATCGCAGGGAACAATAATATTCATCCTGGGCAAAACGCGCATCAACGCGATATCCTCTAACGCCTGGTGGCTTGCCCCGTCCGGCCCGACAGTAAGCCCGGCGTGGGTAGCGACGATCTTAACATCAAAATTATTATAACTTATGGAGTTTTTTACCTGATCCCATGCCCTGCCGGAAGCGAATACCGCGAAGGTGGAAACAAAAACTGTTTTCCCGCAGGAAGCTAACCCTGCGGCGGTAGCCATCATATTTTGTTCGGCCACCCCGAAATTAAAGAAACGCTCCGGGAACTCCCTGGCAAAAAGGCAGGTTTTCGTGGAACTGGAAAGGTCGGCGTCTAAAACAACGATGTTCTTATTCTCTTTGCCTAGGCGCACTAACGTTTCGCCGTAAATATCGCGCTGGAACAACTGTTCGCTCATTATGCTAATTCCTTTAAAGCTTTTTCTGCTTCTTCTTTGGTAGGCGCGCGGCCATGGAAACCCACAACGCCCTCCATAAACGACACGCCCTTGCCTTTAACGGTGCGGGCGATAATTATTGTCGGCTTGCCTTTAACGGTTTTGGCCTGCTCGTAAGCCGAAAGTATCTGCTGCATGGAGTGGCCATCAATATCAATGACATGCCAGCCAAAAGCAGACCATTTCGCAGCTAACGGTTCAAGCCCCATCACATCTTCGCATCTGCCGTCAATCTGGCAACCGTTATAATCCAGGATAGCGCAGATGTTGTCGCAGGCAAAATGCCCGGCGGCCATAGCCGCTTCCCAGATGTTGCCTTCCTGCGATTCACCGTCGCCGATCAGAACATAGACCCGGTAAGATTTCTTATCCATCCTGGCAGCCAGGCTCATGCCTAAACCCACGGATAACCCCTGGCCTAAAGAACCGGAAGCAGATTCCACTCCGGGAGTCCGGCGGTCAGGATGCCCCTGTAAAAGCGAGCCGAATTTACGCAAAGTCATCAGCTCTTTCTTCTCAAAATATCCTCTTTCAGCCAAGACCGCGTACCAAAGAGGGCAAGCGTGGCCCTTGGACATATGGAACCTGTCGCGATCCGGCCATTGCGGATTACGCGGGTCGTGGCGCAAAACATTAAAATACAAAGCTGTCACCAGGTCTGCGGCAGACAAGCTTCCTCCAGGATGCCCGGAACCTGCTTCAGCGAGCATCTGGATGATCAGCCTGCGCACCTGGCGGGCTTTATCGTTTAATTCCTGGATGGATAACGGATTATTTTCCATTAAGTTTTTCTAATTTGCTTTTTATCATTACCTGGGACGGATCAAGCGCCAACGCATGCTCCCAGTTTAACCTTGCCTTAAGCGTATCGCCTGTCTTTAGATAAAGGTCGCCTAAATGGTCAAAGATGACCGGGTCTTCAAGAAGTAAAGAAGCCCTCTCTAACTCCTCCTGGGCTTCTTTAAACCTTCCTTTTTTAAAATAAAACCACCCCAGGCTGTCCATATAGGCGGGGTTATCCGGGTCAAGCTCAAGCGCCTTTTTGATCAGCTTGCCGGCTGCCGCGATATTTTTGCCCTCTTCCAGGTAAGCATAACCCAGGAAATTCAAAGCTTCGTGGTAATCCGGTTTTAATCTTAAAGCCGCCTTAAGATCCTTTTCCGCGGCAGGCAAGTCCTTTAATTCATAGTTGACGCTGCCTGAATAAAAATATGCCTCCGGGTCTTTCGGGTTTAAGCCAATAAGCAGCTTATAAACACCTTTAGCCTGGATAAGCTTATTTTGCCGGACGTAAACAGCGCCCAACCCCTTATAAAGATCGGTATTCTCCGGCTGAAGGACAGAGGCGTTCTTCAAAGCAGCCTCATATTCAACCAAAGCCGGCCCTTCCTGCTTTTGCACAGAATATAGCAAGGAAAGTAAAACATGCGGCTGGACAATAGTAGGATCAAGCGCAATCACCAGCTTAAGCTCTTTTATCGCCGCCTCAATTTCGTTCTTCTTGATATAGCTTGAGGCCAGCTTAAGCCGCAGTTCCGTATTTTGCGTTTCAGATTGAATTGCTTTCTGGTATTCCTGGATGGCCTGGTCAAAATCTTCCAGGTCCTCGTAGAGGACGCCCATAATATAATGGCTTAAACTCCGGGCGGCAACCTTATCCCATGCTTCTGCGGCTGTAAAATGCGCCGGCAGGAGGCTGAAAATAACCGCAACCAAAAAGCGCTTAAAATTCAGAAACATTTTTTTAAGAAGAGCTGCCTGTTAACCCCAGGCTCTCTTCTTCAAGTGGCGAAGTTTCCGGCGCATTTTCTTGCGTTTATGCGTCTTGATCTTCTGCCTCTTTCTTTTTTTTCCACAAGGCATGCTTGCTCCTTTAATAAATCACTTTATTCAACGGGTATTCAATGATCCCCTGGGCGCCGCTCTTCTTAAGCTCCGGGATAAGCACCCGCACCACCTTTTCATCAATGATCGTTTCAATGGCGAACCATCCATCGTCGGATAAGCCGGAGATCGTCGGTTTTTTTAAAGCGGGGAGTTTAGCAATCACTTTTTTCAGGTCGGTTTTTCTGACATTCATCTTTAAGCCGACCTTCTCTTCAGCGGAGATCGCCCCTTTTAAAAGGATAACAATCTCTTCCATCTTCTCCTTCTTCCAGCTGTCCTTATAGGCCTTCTTATTGGCGACAAACTGCGTGATCGATTCACAAAGCGTGGCGATCTCAACCAGTTTATTCGCCCTTAATGAGCTGCCCGTTTCGGTAAGTTCAACAATAGCGTCCACAAGCCCGGCGCTGACCTTGACCTCCGTAGCGCCCCAGCTGAATTCTATCTCCACATCCACCTTATTTTTCTTGAAATATTCCCTGGTGACATTGACTAACTCGGTGGCAATGCGCTTGCCGGCAAGGTCTTTTACTTTCTTAATGCCGGAATTCTGCGGGACAGCCAAAACCCAGCGCACCTTGTTCAGGCTTTGCTTGGAATAACTCAAATCCGTGACTCTGACAACATCGGAGTTGTTCTCTAAAATCCAGTCATTGCCGGTGATCCCGCAATCCAAAGCGCCATCCTGCACGTAGCGGGACATCTCCTGCGCGCGCAAGAGGACCACCTGGATCTGGGGGTCATCTATAGACGGGAAATAAGAGCGGGAATTCGGCAGAGTAACATTAAAACCCGCTTTCTTCAGCATCTTGAATGTGGATTCCTGCAGGCTGCCTTTAGGCAACCCTAATTTTAATACTTTGGCATTATCGCTCATATTCTTTCCTTATGATAATTAGAATGGAAATCAGGTTTTTATTATATCCGGATATAAAACTTTTGTAAAGCAAAAATATTCGGGTCAGCCTAAATGGATATCCAGGGTATTTGGCTTGGACTTCGGCAGGTTAAGGACGACCTCGCGGGTAAAAACCGCCCGCGCTGCCTGGGGGACAGGCAAAAGTTGAGAATTCAATATAACCTTCGTGAGCTTATATTTACCGAATGCAAGCCGACGGGGATTAAAAAAATTCACGCAGATCCTCCTGCCGGCAAAAACACGCTGGATGCTTATTTTAGAAGAACGCTCAAACTGCTCCGCGGATAATTTAGGTTCGATGACCAGGTCGCCGTCCTCACCCTTTATGCCGAACGCTTCGGTAAGCAGCGTAAGCACGAACCAGCTGGCTGAACCGGTAAGGTAAGCGTACATACCCCGGCCGTCCAGGTCAAAGTATTCAGGAAGGCAGGGGTAAACCTTGCTCGTCTTAGTGTGGGAAGCCATTTTGTAAAGCGAATCCAATATGCGCCAGGCGCTTTCTGTAAAAGATTTCTTGTATAGCGCGTAAGCGAACATCACGACCATATGGCTGAACACCGCCCCGTTCTCTTTCTCCCCGTAAGCAAAAGAAAACGCCCTTCCTAAATCACGTTGCTCTGCGCCAAAATCCGTGTTTAAGCGTATGCCTCCTGCCCGGCTATCCAGAAGATATTTTCTTACGCTATTTAAGATCTCCGCAGATTGTTTTTGGGTAGCTACGCCGGAAAGGATAGCAAACACCTGGGAGGTCAAGGTCATTCGCGTTATGCCCCTGGTTTTACCTTCCAGCCGCTTCTTACGGTTATCGTAATAACCATTGAAAAATCCTTCCTTAAGCCATTCAGTCTTACGGATATGCTCCTTCATCCATAAAGATTTTGCCTTGAGGTTGCGCGCCAAAACAGTTACGCTGACAGAAGCCTGTTCGCCGGAAATGGCAAAGCAGGCCTTGGAAAAATAACGCTTAAGCAATTTTTGTTTTGCTGCGGGAGCGCTGAAACCTGTCGCATTAAGCAAGATGCGGATTTCGCGGGCAAGCAAGACATCTTTCCTGCCTGTTCTTAAGAGAAGTTGCGCTAAAAGTTCCAGGTTATGCGCGTACATCGCGCTGAAAGCCACGCTTTCGCCGTTTTGAGCAGCCATATCCAGCCCGTCGTTCCAGTCTGCGCCTTCCAAGCGGACATGATTATGGCTGCCGACATTAAAAAACTGCACCAGATTTTCTACGAGCAGGTGTTCAAATACAGAACCCCGGTAGACCTTGCCGGATACGGTTTTAAGCTGGTTGCCGCAGGCGCTGTTCCAAAGCCGGTCAATGCCCTGCGCGCGGTTAATCTCATGATTGCGAAAGTACGCCGCTTTTTCAAAGAGAATGCCGGTATCCCCTGTTTCGTTGATATAAAGGTCCAGGGTCAACAGCGGCCAGACCCCATGGTCCATCCATACACGGCTTAAATTATTACGGTCAGCAATAAACCTGTTGCTTTTCGAACACTCTTTACAGATGATCGTGGCGTTTGAACCGTCAATCTTTACGCCGCAGAAATTATCCACCAGGGTTTGGCGGATCGGCCCCGGGTCATTCAAAATAAGGCTTAAAGAATCTTGCCATAGGTCGCGCCATCCTCGGCCGCCTTTGCCATAATCAAAATCAGGCAAAAATGAACAACCGAATATCCTCCTTAGAACCGGCTGAATATTTACCCAGGAGAACCAATTGTTAAAATCGCTCTCCGGGGTATCCAGGGTTATTTTCTTGCTCTGGCTGATCCAATATTTTTTGGTCTCCTCAAAAGAAAATTGGACTTTTGAAAACGAAGCAAACCTCTTCTTTAAGGCCGCCAGGTCCGGCGAGCCTTCTTTAATGCCCATGACAATTATATAAGTAACCGACTTTCCCGGAGCCAAAGTGACATCGGCAAAACGCAAAGCAGCCATAGGTTCTTTACCCTGGACAGAACCGCGGCAGGGGATTTTGTTTTCTAAGACCGTTTCCGGCGCCTCCAGGTCGCCTGAATCGCCGCAAAAACTTTCCAAAGTAGGGTAAATATACCGCGGCGAACAACCGGCCTGGTCCCAACCCAGGACAAAATAACTTGTTTTATTCGGTTTGTGGCCGGATTCATCGAACAAAAGAGTAGGTTTTACCAGGACGCCGGATTTATCAATTTTTACGCGGGTTAATAAAGAACTCACATGCCGGTGATCGCGCAGGGAACCTGCGCCCCGCGCATAAAGAGGTATTGCCGCATAAGGAGTAAAAGACACCCTCTGCCGGGAGATATTGGTCAGCTCAACCTGCATCAGTTCAACAGCGTCTTTGCCTACAGGCACAAATGAGAGTATCTCTGACCTTAAACCTACAGAATTATTGCTTCTTTCTACGCGCTGCCAAAGAAGCCCAGCCTCAAGGGTGAATTTATCAGCGCGGATCTGTTTGATATCTTTAGAAACGCCGCTGGCTGACCAGATTTTGTTTTTATTGATATGTACCCAGAAATTACGCGAATATTTTTCCTCTGAAAGGTCTATGCGGGTTGCTGGAGGCATAAGGAAAGAATCCTGGCCGGTTTTGATATCGCCGTGCAGATCCGGCGTAATCGCAGAGGCCAACGCTTCATTACAAAGCGGCAGATACAAACTGTTAAATTTATACGCGTTGTCCGAGCGGAAACTTCCGCAATCATCCGTAAAATGATAGAGAGTATTTTCCATAGGATTTTAAGTTAGCATAGAGGAATGCCTTTTTCAAGGGATTTTAGGGAAATCCCCGCCAAATGCATAAAACCCGCTTGAGCACTGAACAAAGCGGGTTTTATGGTTAGCGAAGACAGGCTGTCGGATAAAGGCTATTTCTTTATCGCCCCATGCACATCCTCATATTTCTTCATTAATTTCACGATATTGTTGTTGACCCTGCGCAGGTTGAGTGAAATATCCACAAGAAAAACAAAAATAAAAACCAGGATCATTGCCAATGTCACCATCGCTACCTCCTTTTTGGATTAACCAGTTACCCCCGGAAATAAGGCGTTTCAAAAAACCGGGAGTTCAACACTTCTATAAAACAGCCTTCTTTGGCCGTCCTTCTTATCGCAAAACACAAAGCTACCGCGCACATGGGAAAGACTTTGCATAATATTTTAGCCAGGCCCAGCGGAAAAGGATAAAACCCGCTGCCTCTTGCCGTAAGGACCTCAAAGTAACCGTCGGCCTGGATAAACCTTTCAAAAGAAGGCCGCATAATCCCACGCACATGCGGCCCAAGCAGCTCCAATGAACCGGGGGGCTGGCCAAACAGGAATCGTATCCGGTTATGCCAGGAGGCGATATTCGGCACAGCCACGATCAAAAGCCCGCCCTTTTTCAGCACGCGGGAAACCTCCGAAAAAACCCAGAATATCTCCTTAGTGTGCTCAATGATCTGATTAGCGATAACTACATCAAAATACCCGTCCGGAGAAGGGATGGCCGCGGCCTCTAAATTAATATTGTAAGCGGTGATCCCCTCTGAAGAAATTTTCTGGCAATGCGGCGCGAAAGAATCAACTCCGTATAAAGAGATGCCCTCTGTCGGCCAATGCTTACGGATATTCTGCAGGTCCTTGCCCTGGCCGCAACCTAAATCCAGGATCTTCAGGTTTGGCGAAGGCGTATGAAGAACAGCAAACCTGTCCAAAAGTTCAATGATCAAACTCCTGCAATACTCCTGTTCATCAGGATGAGAATAGATGGTTTTAAAAAACCTGGATATTGATCTGGGCAGCATCTTTTAAACCATCCGCAATCTACTTTGGCCTTAACTGGAAAGTAACTGGTAATAATTATTGATAGCGTTTAATGACCTGACAAAAACAACACCCAAAAGGTAGCTTAAAACAATCACCGCCGCGCTTGAGATGATCTTTACCTTTTTGCTGAAATTAGGATTGGCCCAGAGCAAAGGCAGGACAAACGGTCCGACGCATAAAAAAAAGATGACCAGAGCGGAAATACTGAAATACCATTTATCTTTGCGCAGCCCCATCCTTGACCTCTTGCTTTACCGCCTGAAGCGGGCATCTCAACGCACTAACTCCGATATCTTCTTTTCAATTAATTTCTTATGCTTCTGTTCCTCGGTAACAAGCAAAGAAAGCAGCTCTTTGAGCTGGGGATGGCCGATAAGCATATCCTGGTACATCCCGATCGCCTCTTCCTCCTTGCTCAAAGCCAGCCTAAGCACTTCCATATCGATCAT
Source organism: Candidatus Omnitrophota bacterium (assembly GCA_041649385.1). Classification (GTDB taxonomy): domain Bacteria; phylum Omnitrophota; class Gorgyraeia; order Gygaellales; family Profunditerraquicolaceae; genus JALOBQ01. The sequence continues at coordinate 8,485 of JBAZNG010000002.1, forward strand.
GCCTGCCCCCTTATGTTTTAGGACCGTTTTTTTAGAACTTTAACAAGGCAACATCCCAATCCCGGCTGTTAAACTGTTTGTAGAACTCCTCATTATTAGCATTAAGCCATTCATTGAATGCTTTCAGATCAGAGAACTTCTTATCGGGCTTGCCGTCGTAGTCGGTATCCGCCTCGGCAGAAACGAACTTTCCATTCTTGGCGTGCACGGTTATATCGGCCTTGCCGTCGTAGTTGGTATCCGCCTCGATCTTGCCAACGTATTCGCCATCCTTATGATAAGTGATATCCGGCTTGCCGTCCTTGTTCACATCCGTTGACCGGGTTACCGGCCCTTTTGAGGCGCAAGGTGTTTGCGCGTAAACATTTGCGCAAAATAATACCAAGAAAAATATAATGATTACGTTAATCTTATTCATCACCCCTCCTTTTAAGTCTAATTATACACTAATTAAGTTTAATTATACACTAACCACGTATGGAAAACAATAAAAAACCCGCTTAAAATTTAAGCGGGTTTTCTCATGGTTGCGGGGATTCCCTGCCTGCCGTCAGGCAGGGACTTGAGCGCTTCCAGAATTAATTGCGGGGGACTGATTTGAACAGTCGACCTCAAGGTTATGAGCCTTGCGAGCTACCAGGCTGCTCCACCCCGCGAAATCTAATCTCAAAGAAATACTTCAGTTGTTTTCTAATGAATCTATGACCGGAACCGCTTTTTAGAAATATCTCCCTACCTTCTGCATCACGTTTATCTAAATATGCTTCGTAATAAATTAACTCTAACGGTCTTCTGCGCTTTGTCGCTTTAACACTACCACTGCAATGTTTTTCGAAGCGGCTATGAACATCTTCTGAAAAACCGATATATAGCTTATTGTCCTTCTTACTTAAAAGAATGTAGACAAAATACATTATAGTCTACCACCACGTAAAATGGCCTTCGGCCATTACGTGGTTGCCCCGTGGACGCGCTTCGCGCGTCTTTACGGGGCAGGCTGCTCCACCCCGCGAAATCAAATTTACCTTTGATGCTCCGAGATTATCTTTACGGGTATCTCGCCTTTTCTGACCACGCCCATTTTTTCCCGGGCGATCTTTTCCTGGTAAACCGGGTCGCTCTCGGCGCGTTTAAGCTCTTCCTGCAAAAGAAAATTCTCTACTGTGATCTTCTTGAATTTATCCTCTAAGTCCCTGTTCTTATCCCTTAATTCCTGCAGTTTAGTGTACCCCGGCAGGAATAAGACCAAAAACAGAACAGCGATCCCAAAAAGCCAGAATGCTTTTTTTAACGAGGAGAACATTTATTTTTTCCAGGTTGTCCCCGCGTAAAACGCCTTATTTTTAAGTTCTTCCTCTATCCTTAAAAGTTCGTTATATTTACAGATCCTGTCTGTCCTGGAAAGTGAGCCCGTCTTGATCTGCCCGACGCCAGTAGCCACTGCCAGGTGGGCGATAGTCGTATCTTCCGTCTCGCCGGAACGATGCGAAATGACCGCCTTGTATTTATTCCTTTTGGCGATAGCGATGGCTTCTAGAGTCTCGGAGAGCGAACCGATCTGGTTTACTTTTATCAGTATAGCATTGCCGATCTTTTCCGCAATCCCTTTTTTGAATATCTTCGGGTTAGTCACAAAAATATCGTCGCCAACCAGCTGCATCGCGCCGCCTAATTTTTGCGTCATCAGCTGCCAGCCTGCCCAATCATGTTCAGCTAATCCGTCTTCAATGGAAAGGATGGGATATTTCTCCAGCCATTTCCCGTAAATCGCGGTCAAATCCTCTGCGCTCTTCTGGGTATTCTCAAAAGTATACCTGCCATCTTTATAAAATGAACTGGCCGCGCAATCAAGTGCCAGCGATACATCCTTACCCGGGAGGTAACCGGCTTTTCTGATTGCCTCAATGATCAGGGTTAAGGCTTCTTCATTGGAGCTAAGATTAGGCGCAAAACCGCCCTCATCACCTACGGATGTAGAAAGCTTTTTAGACTTAAGCAGCGATTTAAGGTTATGGAATACTTCGGTAGCCATGCGCAGCGCTTCCGAAAAACTCTTGCCCCCTATGGGCATGATCATGAACTCCTGGATATCCAGGTTATTGTCAGCGTGCATGCCGCCGTTTAATATATTCATCAAAGGGACGGGCAGGATGTTGGCCTTCTCTCCCCCTAAGAACCTGTAAAGCGGTTGTTTCTTGGCCAAAGCCGCAGCTTTCGCAACAGCCATAGATACGCCAAGTATGGCATTGGCGCCAAGATTGGATTTGAACTCTGTGCCATCCAGCTTGATCATCAACTTATCTATTTTCTCAAAATCAGCGGATAAACCTTTGATCGCGGTGTTAATCACCGTATTCACATTGGCCACGGCTTTTAATACGCCTTTGCCCATATAACGCTGTTTATCGCCGTCTCTTAGCTCCAGGGCTTCATTATCTCCGGTGGAAGCGCCTGATGGAACTGCCGCGCGCCCTAAAATACCGTTGGTCAAAAGGCAATCCACCTCGACAGTAGGGTTACCGCGTGAATCCAGTATTTCTCGTGCTGTGACTTTCTTGATCTTTGCCATTTTATCTTCTTTCTGCCTGCATCTTCCTTAAGGCTTATGAAATAAGTTTGGGAAATTTATTAACTTCATAATTATACACATAAAATAACCTAAGTCAAGGAAACTGTTTCCAACCCAAAGGAGAAACTGTTTTCCTCACAAAATGGAAACAGTTTCCGGTGGCAGTTTCCGGTGGAAAAAGATAATGTTTGACTTGCCTTTTAGGATATGCTATTTTTTATGTAACCTTAAAGCATAAAAGAGGTAAACGATGAATTGGAAGAAATTCAGGTTCTACATAAAGCTCCATTGGTTAAAAGCGCTGCTTACTCTGGTGTTAGGCGGCTTAGGCATATCTTTAATATTCTTCATCATCATCGGCCTGCGCGCCTGGAATGAATCAGAATCTTACCTGCGCCAATCACAGCTGGCCATGGTGCCGCTGCAGCTATACCTGCAGATCATTATGGCGATCATCTTCGGCTTTGTGTATACCTTCCTTATGTACTGGCTTTATTTTAAGCGCGGCGCCCAGTCCTTTGCCCAGGCCCAAAAGAAATCCGTTGCTGGAAAAGAAATAGGCATTACCTGGAATGATGTCATCGGTATGGATGAAGCTAAAGAAGAGGCGCTGGAAGTTGTCAAACTGATCACTGACCGCGCCAGCCTCCAGCGCATCGGAGGAAAGATCTTAAGGGGCATCCTGATGCTCGGGCCGCCGGGATGCGGAAAAACTTACCTGGCCAAAGCCATTGCCACAGAAGCAAAACTTCCTTTTATCTCCATGTCCGGCTCTGAATTCGTCGAGATGTTCGTCGGCGTAGGCGCCGGCCGCGTGCGCAGTTTGTTCAAAAAAGCCCAGCAGCTTGCCGAGCTTGAAGGCGGCTGCATCATCTTTATTGACGAGATCGACGCTATCGGGGCGCAGCGCTCCATGGACCGCGGTTTCGGCGGTACAACAGAACACAATACGACGCTTAACCAGTTGCTCGTGGAGATGGACGGATTAAAGGACAAAGACCACAATATCGTGCTCATCGGCGCGACCAACGCGCCGGATATGTATTTAGACCAGGCGCTCTTAAGGCCGGGAAGATTTGACCGCAAGATCATCGTGGATATGCCTAACCTGGAAGACCGGCAGAAACTTTTCGCTTATTACCTTAAAACCGTAAAATACGACCCGGCGGATATAAAAATAGACCGCTTGGCCAGGATTACCGTTGGCCAAAGCCCGGCGGATATCGCCAATATCGTACGCGAGGCGGCGCTGATCACCGTGCGTAACCAGCATGAATCTATCTCGATGAAGGAGATTGATGAAGCCAGGGAAAGGATCGCTTTAGGGATAAAACGCAGGATCAAATTAAGCGATAAGGAAAAATGGCAGACCGCCTATCACGAAGCAGGCCATGCCATTACCACTTACCTTCTGGCTCCCACTCAAGATGTCTTCAAGATCACGATCACCCCGCGCGGGCCGACTGGCGGGGCGACCTGGACCCCGGAAAGAGAAGATACTTTCATTAAGGATTCAAATAAAATGCTCAGCCAGATCAAAATATGCCTGGGCTCATACGCGGCGGAAAAGATCAAATATAACGCCACGACCAACGGCGTATTCGGCGATTTCTCCACGGCCATGCATTACGCCCACCAGATGGTCTGGAACGTAGGCATGGGTAAATCCGGCCTGCTGGGAAACTGGGAGATACTAAGGAATGTCTCCGAAGAGATCAAGGCCAGGCTGGATACGGATGTTCAGGATATCTTAAAAACCTGTTTGGAAGAAGTAACTGCTTTGCTTAAAAAAGAAGAAGCTTTATTAGACCGGCTGGCCAAAGAGCTGGTGGAGAAAAACGAGCTTAACTATGATGAAATCGAGGCTATCTTTAAAGAGTTTGGCAAGAACCGGCCTTAAACTTTTCATCATTGCCTGTATCAGCTGCGGCTGCAACGCCAGCACCAAACCCTCCTTCTTAAAAGAAGAAGCCCCCCAGGCGATCCAGGAGATCTGCAAAAACGAATACAAACTGGATGTAAAAGCTAGGCTTGTCGGCCAGACCCTATGGATCTACCTGCCCTTAAAGAACCTGCTCTCCCGCCCGGATAAACCGGAAAAGTATACTGAACGTTTCATCGTTGAGAAAACCAACATCATTTTCAGGGATAAGCGGATCAAGGCAGATTACCTGATCAGGCCTATCCCGGAAAAAGAAAGCCTGCAGGATATGTCTATTGATAAACAGGCGGCAGAAAGCATTTTTAATATCCTTCAGGTGGCCCGGCGCGTACTTTTTAGCATTGACCAGGCGCACGATAAAGCACCGCTCTTCTTCTGTATCGTAGTCGCGGATATCAAGAACGGTTTTGAGATCAAGGAAGTATTCTATTATTTAGACCTTAAAAAGATCTCTTATGGTTTTATATCCCAGACAGAATACCATCACCGCATCGTCCAGGAAACAAACATCTCCCCTTTAATTATCGGAGACAGCGAAGGCAAACATTTAGACTATACGGACATAACAGAGGAAGAGTTTCTTGCCGCGCAGATACAGCATCGCATAAGGCTCAAATTCCAGAAACCGGAAGTGCAAAGAAACGCGGATATTGATAAAGAAATACTCAAGGTAATCGCCTATACTTTAGATGCCTATAAATATAAAAACCTGCTCACCCTGGAAACCGATAACCTCTCCAGCGGCAACAGGTCAATCTTAAACCAGGCGGCTTTACGCGCCAACTCTAACGATTAAGCGCTTTCCCCTTCCTGCCACGAACCTTTAACTTTCCTTTTACGAATAACCGGATCGCTTCCGGATAGAGTTTATGCTCTATCGCATGGATCTTTTTTTCCAAAACAGGCAAAGTATCCCGGCGGCCGATCTTCAATGACTCCTGCAGTATGATCGGCCCATGATCCATCAATGCGTCCACAAAATGCACAGTCACTCCGGTATTTCCCACTCCAGAGATAAACGCGTCGCGTATGGCAGTTGAACCTTTGAAAGCTGGTAGTAGCGAAGGATGAATATTTAAGATCCTTGAAGGGAAACTCTTTACGAATTTAGCGCTTAACATGCGCATGAAACCGGCTAATACCACAAGGCCAATGCGCTCTTCCTTTAAACGCTGGGCGATCGCCTGCTCAAAAGAAGCGCGGTCGCAAAAATCCTCGCGGCAGGCCAAAAGCGTCTTTATTTTAAACGCTTTAGCCCGGCGGATAACTAAAGCGCTCGGATTATCACAAACCAGCAAAGCAATACGCGCGCCGGCCAGTTCACCTTTTTTGGCTGCCCGGGCAATAGCGCTAAAATTACTTCCGCGCCCAGAAGCAAATACAGCTATCTTCAACCTTGCATTCCTTTCCGCTCTCAAAGCCCTATGTTTTAGGTAAACTTTTGGGCCTCAACAGGCATTTTTATCGCGTGAGTAGGGCAAACCTTAACGCACTCTCCGCAAGAAGTACATTTATGATAATCTATCACTGCTAAATTATCTATGACAGTCAAGGCGCTGAATTTACAGGCTTTTTCGCAAAGCTTGCAGCCGATACAGCCTACAGAACAGGCCATCTTGACCTCTTTACCGAAATCATGCGAATTACAACAAACCGTGACAACCCCGGTTATCGGGGCAAGGGCAATAAGCTTCTTTGGGCAGGCCAGGACGCATTTATTGCAGGCGCGGCATTTATTTTGATCTATCACAGGAAGCTTTTCTTCCGACATGGAGATAGCGCCAAAAGGGCAGGCCTTTGCGCATGTCCCAAACCCTAAGCATCCGAAAACGCAGGCCTTGCTGCCGCCGGCAACAAGATTTGCCGCCAGGCAATCATTTATCCCGCTATAAATAAACCTCTCTTTGACTTTTGCGCCACCCTGGCAATGCAAAACAGCGGTCCGCCTTATCTTCTTCTCCAGGCTTGTGCCAAGGATCCTGGCAATCTCCTCCCTGGACGCTTCATTGCTTACGCGGCAGGCATCAACTACGGCTTTGGAACTGACTAAACTCTCCGCAAAACCGAAACAACCGGGGTTACCGCAGGCGCCACAGTTGGCTCCGGGCAAAAGATGAAAAACCTTTTCCACTTTCTCATCAATATGCACAGCCAGCTTCTTGGAAGCAATAGCCAGGCCAATGCCAAAAAACAGGCCCAAGAAACCCAGAACCAGGATAGCGAAAATTATTTCCATTTTTAAAATTTAAACCCGTTAAAACCCATGAAACTTAAGCTCAATATGGCGGCGATGATAAAGGCCAGGGGGAACTCCTTGAAACTTTCCGGGACTTTGCAAAACTCCAGCCTCTCCCTTATCCCGGACATTAAAAGCATGGCCAGCGTATAACCGATCCCGACGCAAATACCCTGGAAAAGCGAATAATAGAAACTACCTGCCACAGCCTTGCCGTTAATAAAAAACATATCGATATTCAATACGGCTACGCCTAAAACAGCGCAGTTGACCGTGATCAGCGGCAGGTATATGCCAAAAGCGCGGTACATCTGCGGATTGGTCTTTCGGATCACCATCTCCACTAATTGTACGCTGGTGGCGATGACTAAAATAAAAGAAATTGTCCGCAGGTAAGTCAACTCAAGCGGCATCAAGAGAAACCGGTAAACAAACCAGGTGATCACAGAAGACATCACGATCACAAACATTACCGCGCCGCTCATCGCCAAAGCGGGCTTTGTTTCCTTGGAGATAGCGATAAAAGAACATAGCCCCAGGAAACGCGAAAGTATGACGTTATAAATAAATACCGAAGATATGAATATGGTCAAAAATTCCTGCAGGTTCATGCCTTCCTTCTTTTTAAGTAATTAAAGAAACCTAACAATAACCCGATGACTAAAAGCGCTCCCGGCGGCCCGGCAAAAACAAATACCGGCTCAAATGAACCGATCAGGGTATGGCCGAATATTTTGCCTGTGCCAAGCAGCTCGCGAATAGCCGAAATAAGCAAGAGCGCAAGGGTAAAACCTACGCCCATGCCTAAGCCATCAAAGAAAGAAGCAGCTACGCTGTTCTTGCAGGCGAACGCTTCCGCCCTGCCTAAAACCATGCAGTTGACCACGATCAAAGGCACATAGATACCCAGCGCCCTGTCTAAGACCGGGCTATAAGCTTTCATGCAAAGCTCGGCAATAGTCACAAAAGTGGCAATCACCACGATATAACAGGGTATGCGCACCTTATCCGGGATAAATTTCTTTATCAAAGAAATGATCATACTCGAGCCCAAAAGCACAAATGTCGCGGCTATCCCCATGCCAATTCCATTAGAGACCGAGACAGAGACAGCCAAAGTCGGGCACAAGCCCAAAGCCAGCACAAATGTGGGGTTTTCCCTGATAATACCTTTGATAAATTCCTGGAATAGTTTCTTCATATTAAATCCTTCGCCTTCACCTAAAAACTAGAACCTAACACCTATCACCTAAATAGTCCCGTAAACTCTACTCTTGGTATAGCGGTCAATAAAAGGCGTTGCCGCGTTCATCATCAGTATAGAATAAGCCACGCCTTCCGGGTATCCTCCCCAGAGACGGATCACTCCCGTCAATAATCCGCAGCCGACAGCAAAGATGATCTGCCCCTTTCTGGTCAGCGGCGTAGCAACATAATCCGTGGCCATAAAAAACGCACCCAGGATCAGGCCGCCGGACAAAATATGGAATAACCAATCACCGGCAAACAGGTGTTTACCGCCAAATATATAGATGAATACGCCTGTGGTAGCGATATAGGTAAACGGGATATGCCAGGAGATATAACCTTTGATCAACAAGATTACCGCGCCAAGCAGCAATGCAAGTATGCACACTTCGCCGATACATCCGCCGCGCAAGCCTAAAAGAAGATCCCACGTTGATAGATGCTCTATGACCTTGCCTTCTTTCAGGGCGGCAAGAGGAGTAGCGCTGGTCACAGTATCATAAGCTAAAGGCCTGATAAAAGAAGTCATATAATGCGGCCAGGAAGCCATTAAAAAAACCCTGCCGACAAGCGCGGGATTAAAAACATTCTGCCCCAGCCCGCCGAATAACTGCTTTCCGATAATAATGGAAAAAACCGCGCCAACTACAGGCATCCATAAAGGTACTCCGGGCGGAAGATTATAAGCTAAGATCAAACCCGTGAGAAAAGCGCTGCCGTCAAGGACAGTGACCTTCCTTTTAGTGGTTACCTGCCATAATAACTCAGCCAGAAGTGCCGAAAGCACACAAAGAATGATCACCCACAATGCGCTTAATCCAAAAATAAAGACTCCGGCGCAGCCTGCAGGAATAAGGCTTGCCGCCACCCACCACATGATCTTGGCAGTGGTTTCCCGCGTATGGATATGCGGAGATACGCTACATTGAAGGTTATTTTTCATAAGCAATCAATTTTTTTATTTCATTTGCTTTTTCTTTTACGCAAGTTATCACCGCGCGGCTGGAGATCGTCGCGCCGGTGACCGCCTGCACACCGGAAAGCGCGCTGTCTTTACCGGAGAATTGGCCGGTAAACTTATCCTCGCTTACCTGCGAACCAAGCCCGGGAGTTTCATTCTGGGAAAGGACTTTAATGGCAACGATCTTGCCGCTTTTAAGCATGCCCGTTAAAACCTCGATCGTGCTGGAGTAACCTTTGGCGCTGGACTTAAAAACCGCGCCAAGAAATCTACCCGACTTGTCAAAAGCCTTATAGTAATCCGGTTTTCCCGGCCCTTTCATCATCTCAAATCTATCAGCCTGCGGCATGACCTCTTCTAAAGCCGCCTTTTCCTCATTCGCCTTCTGCTGTGCTATTTTAGGCTTAGTGAGCATATTTACGCCGGCCAGAAGCCCGCCGGATATAGCGCAGATCAAAGCAAGGATTAACCCGTAACGTAGCATTTCTTTCATTTGATCGTCACCGCCTTCAGTTTCGCCATTTTAATTGACTGGACAAGATTCCTGTTCGCCGGGCAGACATAACTGCACAAACCGCACTCTATGCAATCAATAGCCGCGTAATCCTTAGCCGTAGCCCAAAGCTCTTTTTCCGCCGCCAAGTTTATCATGCACGGCATCAACCCAGCAGGGCAAGCCCGCACGCAGGCGCCGCAACGGATACAGACATTTTCTTCTAAGACTTTGCTTTCCTCTTTATCCAATAAAAGCACACCATTGGTAGACTTGATCACCGGGGCATCAAGCGTAAACTGGGAGATCCCCATCATCGGGCCTCCGGTAATCACCTTGACCGGGTCTTTCTTTAAGGGACCGCAGAAATCGATCAACTCCCTGATCGGCGTGCCTATGCGCACCAATAAATTCTTAGGGTTGCTCAAACAATTTCCCGTAACAGAAACCACCCTCTCGTAAAGAGGCTTACCTCTATAAACAGCCTCATAAATAGCGTAAACTGTCGCGATATTCTGCACAACTACCCCGATATCAAAAGGCAGCTTGCCCCGCGGTATCTCTTTCGCCAATATGCTCTGCACCAGTTGTTTCTCCCCGCCCTGAGGATACACTGATTTTAATACCTTGACGATAAAACCATAACGGTTATCAAGGAATTTTCTTATCGCCTGGGGCTTATTCTCTTCGATGCCAATATAGATGTTCTTTACTCCCAGGCATTGAGCGGCAAGCCTTATACCAGAATATACCTGCTCTGTCTTTTCAACCATCAAGCGGTAATCCGCAGCCAGGTAAGGCTCACATTCGGCAGCGTTAATGATCAAGGTATCCACGGGTTTTGAAGGATTAAGTTTTATGTGCGTAGGAAAGCTTGCCCCGCCCATACCGACGATACCGGCTTCCCGGACTATTCTGATCATCTCAACTTTGCCCAGGCGCGACACTTCATCTTCGCTTCTTAAACTCCCCTGCCAATCCTGCGGCTGGCTGTCAGTGTCAATTGTTATTGCGCGCGCTTTGCCTAAAACAGGATGCGCGTAATCCTGCACACTGACCACCTTGCCGGAGACAGAAGAATGCACTAAAGCGGACAACCCGCTATCCAGCCCTGCGATACGCTGGCCAACCTTGACGATATCCCCGCTTTTTACTTCCGGGTTACATACTTTACCTAAATGCTGGATCAGCGGGATATAGACCCTTGCCGGCAACGGAAGCGCCTCTATCGGCTTATCCTGGACATATTCTTTATTCTCTTTTATTCTAACCATGATAGTTTACGGTTAATGATCAAGTTCACTAAACCTAAAATACTGAAGATGCACCCGACGATGACCAAGATCGCCAGCTGGGAGAATCTCTCCGCTAAAAGGCTGCTGATGAACATAAACAACAAAAACCCCAGATGCATGACAATTTCCAGGGAACTGAAGATCTTGCCCAGCATCTCATTATCGCTGGCATTATGGATGATCGTATTGGAAGCGATCATGATTGGGGCGATAGCCAGGCCTAATAATAAAGCTAAACTCGCGGCTACGGCAAAATTCGGGTAATAGTATATCCCCAAAGCGAAAATAATCAACATAAAACCGCTTAAGATCAGCGAACTAAAGATGGTCTTGTAATGGGAGATGCGCTGGCCGAACTTGCCGTAAACAAGCGAACCCAGAAACAGGCCGATACCTAAAAACATTGCCAATAAACCCAGGTCTTTTGTGGCTGAATGCAAGGTGTTCTGCACGAAAACTATCACCACAACATAAACCGCGCCCAGCGCTGACCAGAGGGCAAAGATTATCCCGGCGGTAAAACGGATATTTTTATTGCGGATGAAATACAGGACGCCGTCCTTGATCTCCTGAAAAACGGATTTCCTGAGCACCTGGACGATCTCCTCGCTTACCTCCCGTAAATTAACCAGCGAATTGGATTTCTTGACGATCAGAAAAACTAAAGTTCCGGAAACCAGGAAACCAAAAGCATCAAGATAAAAACCGCCTTTTGCACCCAGCCACTCCACTACTACGCCGCTTATGCCAAAACCCAATATGGCGGCGATCATTCCGGTAGTATTCACTAAGGAATTCGCAATCAAAAGGTCTTTTTTATCTACCAGTTCAGGGATGATGGAAAGCTTTGCCGGCACAAAGAACCTGCCTATGGAAAAAACAATAAAGATGATCAGGTAAACAGGGATAAGGCTTCTGGAGTAAAATAAAAATAGCGGGATAGCCAGAATCAGCGCGCTGCGGATAAAATCACAGACAAACATCGTCCGCCTCCTGTCCCAGCGGTCAACATAAACCCCGGCAAGCGGGCCAATGAGAAAAACGGGAATGATCGTAAAAGACAATATTTTAGCTATCTGCATGGCTGAACCTGGGGCACGCAGGTATACAAAAGCGATCAAAGCCATCTGGCCGAGCCTGTCGCCAAGCTGGGAAATTATCTGGCCCAGCCAAAGCAGGAAAAAATTACGGTTTCTTAGTACTTTGCGGAATTTGGACATAAATTAAGACGATTTGGCCTCTGAAATGTTCAGGCCATAATTATAAGCCGATGAGTGGAATCGAACCACCGACCTTGACTTTACGAAAGTCCTGCTCTACCAACTGAGCTACATCGGCAATCAATAAACTTATTGGTTAAATACCTGCCTGTTAAATTAAGCAAGCAACCATCGAAAAAAGCCTTCACCCTGCAAGCATAAGCTTCTATCGGCAATTTGCCCAATATTATACCAATTTCCTTAAAATAGTCAAACGATTAGCTTTTCCTTATAGCAACATCCTGACGCAAGTATCCACTATAATGCGTGGATGGCTTGGCATATTTGGAGCTGGGCTCACTTGGGCCTGAGCGGGCATGGCCCTGGTAAAGAACTTTGGTTTGGAGCCAGTGGCCCCAAGGCCAAACACAGCAGGCCAGAAGGCCATACCGGCCGGTCATATACGCACGGGTAATTGCCGCGCTGGAGCAAACAAGCCTGCCTGGCGGCAGTCAGGGCAGGCAGGACAGGCAGGCGTCCCAACAAAAAATATGCCAAGGCATGGCCCACGCTAAAAATATAATAAGTAGTTGATATTACACATATTTACCTTAAAAAATAGTTGACAAAAACCGGATTAATGATATATTATTTTTGTTATTAACAAATTTTGCAGGAGAAACAAAGAAATTGTTTAGTAGCAGATCGAACCGCAAGCAGAAAGACTAACAAAACATGCTTTGCGGCTTTTTTATTATCCTGAAGGAGGTGAGGAGTAAAACATGGCGAAAGGCAAAGTAAAGTGGTTCAGTAATCAAAAAGGTTACGGCTTTATTACTTCTGAAGATGGCAAAGATGTCTTTGTGCATTTCAGCGCTGTCAAAGGAGATGGTTATAAATCCTTAGCAGAAGGTGATGAAGTAGAATTTGAAGTCACTCAAGGCCCTAAAGGCGACCAGGCAACTAACGTAAGCAAAATATAAGTTATTCTGCCCAAAACAAAACCCCGCGCAAGATCGATCTTGCGCGGGGTTTTTCTTTCTCTAGATAAAATCACTAATTATTCTTCGAAACCTTGCTCCCGCCTCATAGAATATACTGGAATTATCTTCAGTAATTTGACATATTCGGCGGGATAAATTCGGCCAAACAACTTATGGAACGAGCGAAAGCAAGTGAACATAAGTTGCTGTGCGAATTAATCCCTGATGTTACGAGCCCCCCCCTAATGCCCGAGGCGAGGATTTAACATCAGGGAGGACCCCCCAAAAAAAAAATAAGCGCCATTATCTAACGCTTATAATATTAAAATGCCGAGAGAGGGATAAGGTATTTCTTTTTTTATAACTACTAATTATATCAATCATTTATATCTCCCACAAGTTTATTTTTGAGCCTTTAAAGAGCCCTTATCTTCTGCTTGGCTACCTAAAAAAATTGTTTTCTTATAAATATCCGCCATATAATCCGGCGCAAGGTGTTTGTATCTTTCAATCATATCTTTCTCTTTCCATCCGCCGATCGCCTGAACCACATCTGAAGGGCAGCCTTTCATAATAGAATGCGCAGTCCAAGTATGCCTAAAGCTATGCAGCTTGCCGGGCTTGATCCCTGCCTTACTGCACAGTTTCTTTAACTTCTGCCTTATCGCGTCATTAGAAAACGGTTTGCCCCTTGAATTAACAAACACAAAATCTCCGTCTCCCTGATCATTGCGAATACCCTCACCACCGTCATTGCGAGCCCCGAAGGGGCGAAGCAATCTCAAAATCGATACCAACTCCGGATGAATAGGAATCGCCCTTGGCCTATCAGTCTTCGGCTTAAACCCCTCTTTGTGCCGTATAAGTATAATTCCTTTGTCAAAATCAATATCCCCCCTCCTAAGGGACATCAATTCCCTTTTACGCATACCTGTATAATAATAGGTAGCGAATATAACATACCAATTTATCCTTGTTTTCTCACTTCTGGCTATTTCAAAAATTTTCCGAATCTCCTCTTCAGTAAACCAGCGCTCTTCCTTGTATGGTTCCTGCAATCTCTTAACTTTAGATAAAGGATTATAATTAAGATAATCTTTTTCCATTAAACGTTTAAATAAATTACTTAACATATCTAATTCAAAATTAATCGTCCTTTCCTTTTTACCTTTAATGTTCTTGCGGTATTCTTTAAATTCCTCAAAGTGTTTTTGTGCCAATTCATCCATATACTCTAAAGCTAAAAATTTGTCCTTGAGAAATTCTGCGAAATTATTCATAATTTCTTCATACCGGGCAACGGTTTTCTTATTACTTAATTCGGTTCTTTTTTGCTCAAGCCACGATTGCACGCCTTGGCTGACAGTAATCCTATAAGAAAATGACTGCCTCTTAAGGCCAGCGTACATTCTATTAAATTCAGGCAAATTCCTTTTTACTTCATCATACGTTATGCCTAACTTATAATATTCCCTTTTTTGGGTTCGAGGATTAGTATAACGGATCTCAAAGAACTTGCCCCGCTTAACCACACTCTTAAGGTTAAATTGCCTTAAACGATAGGTCATATTAATTTAATACTGCTTGCCTCTCCGCTCTCCCATTTCTCAAGCTCATCCGCCTTAAAACGTAAACCGCCTCTTTTAAGGTATGGTATTAAATTCTTTGAAGTCCACTGGTAAAGCGTATTCTTTTTAATACTATACCTCTGGCAAACTTCTTCTGGTGTTAACAATCTATCCATGTTTCCACCCCCTTACCTTTAATTAATATTGAATAGCTAATTTCAATTTCTTTTTCTTGCCTAATCTTTTCGTGAAACTCCCTTAATTGCCTAATGGTAATGCCTACCGCATTAGCATATTTAGCCTTATCCCACCCCATTAAATAATTTCTTTTACAACAGATGTTAATCATCATGTCCCCCCTTCCTTATATCGTGTGTAATTACACTTGTAATATCAAAGGGCAAAAAAATTTACCAGTTAATTCCTAATGCCTTTATCTCCTGAATCACCCTGTCTTGTTTCGGCACACTCATCCCCAATTCCCACCGCGCAACTGTTGTGGTAGTAGTCATCAACTTCCCAGCTAATTCCTTCTGAGTAAGATCCTTCTCTTC
Organism: Candidatus Omnitrophota bacterium; assembly: GCA_041649385.1. Taxonomy (GTDB): domain Bacteria; phylum Omnitrophota; class Gorgyraeia; order Gygaellales; family Profunditerraquicolaceae; genus JALOBQ01. The sequence goes on from JBAZNG010000002.1 coordinate 23,533, forward strand.
TCTATATCTCTTAATTGCTCTAGCAAATTTTTGCCTGTCTATCGTCGTCATCTCTTCCCTTTTTTCAGATTACTTGTATCCTACCACATGTAATTACATCTGTCAAGTATTATTTTTTTTATAAGTTTTTTAAAAAAATCTAATAATTTTAAAGTGTAGGTATCAGAGTGGCTAACTCTATTTTGATTTCTGCAAGAATAGCACTCTATCAAGTAGTCTATCAATATTACCAATTATTGACTGCAAGGTAAGCTTAATATCGTTCTGACCAGTTATTAATTCCTTGGATGTGCTATCCATCTTATTTTCCAAAATCATTGTCTTTGACTTTACATCAGTCACTGATGCATTTAAAGACCAACAAAACCAAAGAACAGCAGCTAAAAGTGGTCCCCAAATTAAGAAATGTTTTAACCACCTAGGCATTTCCCATGCCTTAATATCGGAGGGCGGTATAATAACATTACCCAAAGGAGTATCTGTAGACGTTATTCTTTCCTGATTCTCTTCGCCGTCTACAAGAGCAGATGTTTCTCCAGATTTCGCTCTATCAAAACTATCTAAATACTTTTCAGGAGTTCGAGATGGAGCACTAAAAGGGGATTTCTTTCTATTTTTACTACTCATAAATTAATCTCCACTCCTTTTGCCTTAAATGCGGGCAAAACCACAGTCTGCAAATGATCTATAGCAAATTCATAGTGATCATCAACATCGACTACCTTTTGCATTGGTTCAAAAATCCTCTGAACATCAATACTTACAAAAAGACATTTATTTTCTTTACCATCTTCATTAATCCCCTTGGATTGATTCAAAATAACAATCACATTGCGATAATCTTTAAGGTCTTTGATAACCAACCCTCCAGGAATCTGAAGCTTATAGACAAATCGTAAACTTGCTTCGCTTCCCTCTTCTTGCCCATGAAAATCTATGAAATTGTTATAAATAAATTTACCAAAATTCTCATTAACGATACCATTAAACTCCGGTATACGAAATTCAAATATCATTCCAATTCTGGAATAATCTTTGTCCAGCTCAAATCTCTTACTAACTACGGGAAGACATCCTTTCATCATATTAATGACTTTTAATTTATTAACCTCGACATAACTTCTTTTTTCCCCGTCAAATAATTTCCTATTCTCCACTATAATATCATCAATACTTACTTTTGTTATCAAAGAGTTATCAGTATCGCTTAAGGCAATCTCGTTAACCGTAGGAACTTCTTCAATCTTAACGAAATCTTTTGGGTAAACTTTTATTAAATCATCTGCAATTTGACCAGAAAGACTCCGCACCCTAAACACCCGCGTATGGCGTATTCCTATTAAAAAACGAGATAGATGTATCATTTCATACCTCCTTAGAATTTCTTATAACAGCTATTCCTTCCGCTAATAATATCCTTCAAGTGTTTACCTTTAAAATGTCTTTATTTTACGGCTTCACCTCACTACATTCAAGTTATTTGTCATCCATTGCTTAATTGACAACGTTAAACGCTTATCATGCTTTAAGCATTTATTTAGTTAGAAATGGTTAACTTAATAGATTGCTTCTATAAATTTTTTAAAAATAAAAGGGGGCGCTTATATTTTCCAGCTTTAGCATCAAAAAATAGAAACGACCACTTTTTTCCTACCTTAAAGGTTAATAATTAGATTCCCCATAAACCTTCTTTATTTTACTTGCTATCGCTATCAACGCCTCTTCAGGCATATTTCTTAATTTTTTATTTATTAAATCTAAAGCCTTATCTAAAAATCCCTGTTTCGCAAAAAGAACAGCTTCTCTCTTTATTAGGCTATTATAATGATAGGATTTTTCATTAATTTTAGAATCTAAAACATTTATTGCACTTTGCATCCCTTCGATATCATTAAATGTTTCATATATATCAAATTTCGCTAATTCAAAATAGATTGCATTTGTAAACTTGGCAATACCTTCTTCTAATATTTGCAATGCACTTTCTTTTTTATTATTAATAAAAGCTTCAAATTGTGCTCTTAAATAAAAATCGATTTCTTCACCTTTATCTGATTTTATAAGCTTGGTGCTCCGAAGAAGTTGTTCTAATTTTTTAACTGTTTCGGGTTTCCTCTTTTCATTTTTAATTAAACAGTCAAAAAAAGCTTGTACATGAAAAGGATTATCCTTTTCAAGTTGATAATTTTCTTCTGCTAAATCTGTGGCTTTCTCATATTGTGAAGTATGAATATATGCTTGGACTAACTCTCTTTTAGCTGCCCTGTGTTTCGAATCTATACTTAATACTTTTGTTAAGCGTTCTATCGCCTTAACTCCATTACCAGAAAGCCGGTAATAGAAACCAAACAAAAAATCATGTTGCAAACCAGTAACTTTTTGCACTTCACTTAAGAATCGCGGATCTCTTAATCTTGCTAGAGATGCACACAGAAAATATCTTGTTTCTTTTTTAATACAATCATCCATGTATCCCTCGTTTACTAAAACCCTATCTGCTAATTTTACAACGTCTTCGTAGCGTTTACGCCTATGGTATAATTCTGCCATCGCTTCCAGAAAATGAGATGGAATCAAGAATCTTGGATCAACTGGTTTTCCTGTTAAAATTGCTGTTTTTATAGAAAAAATTAAATCAGCAACGTCTTTATCTTCTGATTGATATTCATTCAAAAACTTGTTAACATGGGTTTCTAGTTTTTCCTGATATACTGAAGTAAGATCTTTTTTATTTCTAATTACATAATCCTGTATTGTGTCATTTAATCTGACATACTCTCTATTAGCACCCAATAACTCACATATCCCAGAAGCAAAGAATTCTGATAATAAATCTCTATAGAACTTATCCTCACCTACTATCTCAAAAATTAAATCATACCCTATGAAAGGAAAAATTGAGAGTAAATACAAAAAGTCAAGAGCCCTTTTATTGCTTTCATATTTATTTATAACTCTAGCTGCTTTCTCTGTGTTAAAATCAACTATTAAATAAGTGTTTTTCTTAACGGCAGGCAAACCTATTTCGTTAATCAAATCAACAGTATAAAAAATTTGCTCAGGATATCCGTTTAGCAAATCCCTGAAATAATTCAAATCTTCCGAAGATAATGGCAGTTTTTCCAATTCAGCATATCTTTTTAATAAGCCTAATCTTTCTGTTATAGAAAGCTCTGGTACCTCTATTGTAAAAAGATGCTCTAGATTTCTAAAATTATGCTTGAATATTCTAAATTGGGAGACAATCACGAAAGTAATTTGGTTGTCTTTATTCATCTCGTTTAATATATCTACAAACCAATTGCTTATAATCCTATCAGAAGTCACTATGCATCCATTATCAACAATAAGTAAAATATGTTTAGCTATTTGAATATCTTTTATAAGTCGTAAGGATATCTTTACTTTATCTTCCATCTTCTTGTTAATCAGGTTACTTAAATCAATATCTGATGAAAAACCTAAATCATATATTTGATAGATAAAATCTTCTATGCTTTCTCTTCTGCCTAGAGCAATTTCTGGCGGTCTGTAAGAAAGGGGGATGACATTAGCTTTTTTTAAACAATGTATACATAGCGATCTTCTTCCTATCTGATGGAAACCTGCAGCGATAAAACATACGGGAGAGGGAAGGTCAAGAGAATCAAATCTTTCTTCGAATATTTTTATCAAATCATTTCTTCCTACAAATATATTCGACTTCTCAAATAATCTAGGATGAAAATCCCAACTTATTTCTCTCAATCGTAACTCAATTCTTCTTACTGCTACCTTAGGCTTTCCAGTATATTGTAAATTAAAACTTTCTTCCCTCATCCATAATGGAATTCTTTTATCTAGGTAATTAATTGAAGGATCAATAATTATAGGATAAATCCTCTTTAAAAAACCGCTATTTGCTAATTTTTTTGCTCTCTCTAATTCAATTTTTACCCATTCTGAATCTAAAGCATCGCTAGAGAGGAAAACCACAAACAGATCTGTTTTCTCCAATCCTTTGTCAATTTCTTCTATATTTTTCATTCCTTCTTCAAACGTAAATTTGTCATATACGCATCTATTCTTACCAAGAATTTTGGCTATTTCACTAACATAATTTTTATCTTTACTACTATGTGCTAAATAAGCTATTGGCATATTGCACTTCCCCTCTTTAGTGAGCTAGCTATTAAAAAAAACTTCTATTCATTTTCTTAGTTTTCTGTAATGAGTATACTTATGTATCTTACCCTTTACTATGCGAACCGGATATTTCCTTGCTGTTTTATCTAACTTCCTGACAATGCTTTCCTCTATATTAATGTTAAATAAATTGCAGAAATCTAAAACGTAAATTGCTATATCAGCAAGTTCGTCTTCTATCTCTACCCGCTTCTTCTTATCTCTTAGGAGTTTTCTTGACTGCTCTATGGTAAGCCACTGAAAATGCTCCATAAGTTCTGCGGCTTCTATTGATATGGACATGCTAATGTTCTTGGGGGAGTGGAACTGTTCCCAGTCTCGCTCTTTGATGAATTGCTTAATGTGGGCTTTAATTTCCTGGAGAGTAACTTCTGACTTTTTCATAGAGATATTACTCTCCTCTACTGATATAAAGATTTATATAAGATATTAAATATAAAGGGAAATAAAAAACACCAGTAGTAATTAAGGAAGTAGTCAATTTTCAGTAAGAAGATTTTGCAATAGTAACCAATTCTCTATCAAGTTCTCTTTTTGACTTAAATAATATAGTCGTGCCCTTTTTTGTTTTTATAATTTTTTTGATATTATTAATCTTCGTTTCTTCGGTTTTAATAGTTCTTTTATACACTTGTAAATCTAAAGCGATTTTTTCTGCAAGAGCCTGTGCGAAATTAGGTGGAACAGCATTACCAACCATCTTATATCCATCTGCAACATCGGTATATTTAAAAAGAAAGGTGTCCGGAAATGTTTGAATCCTTGCGCATTCCCTTACTGAAAGCCGCCTATACAAATCTTTTTTGCCTTCTACAAATTCTCTTTTATTTTGTTCAATAAATTTCATCTTTGGCGCTTTCGGATGAATCGGCGCATGCCTACCACCAGCTTGTATCGTAAATGATTGTTCGTCCCAACTTCTTACCCTGTTCCTAGACATATAAATTGTTGAGAAACTACCAATCATATATTCATGATTGGGTACCTCAAGGCAATCACCATTAGTTTTATTATATTTTAGTGCCGGCTTAGGCTCTTTTAGATCGCCAATTGCATCGCGCAAAGTCAAAAACTTATTGGTGCCCTCCGGGAACTCAAATGTTTTGCCCATTTTTTTATGGTACCCAACTATAATAACCCTTTCCCTATCCTGCGGAACATTATAATTTTTTGCATTAAGTAATTTATAAACTACATTGTAACCAGCAGCTGAAAAATCTTTCAGAATCTTTTGAAAAGCTTCTTTATGTATATTAGCAAGAATACCTGAAACATTTTCAGCCAAAAAGAATAACGGCTGTTTATCTTTTAGAACTCTTACATAGTCAAAAAATAACTGCCCCCTATGGTCATTAATCCCCCTACAGGCGCCTGCTTCGCTCCAGCTCTGGCATGGAGGCCCGCCAATTATCCCATCTGCGCTAGGGATATCGGAAGAGGGTATTTCAGTGATACTTCGCTTATCAAGAGGGGTTTTTGGAAAATTTAAGGCAAATGTTTCCCAAATAGCTTTATCAAACTCATTTGCCCAACTAACTTCAAACCCGGCTTTCTCAAACCCAAGGTCCAAACCGCCGCATCCACTAAAAAGCGATACTATTTTAAACTTCTCTTCATTATTTTCTTGATTTTCTCTATACATTTTGGTAAATCCTTTATTATTTGATGCTGCCAAAACCTAAGCACTTTCCAACCAGTTCTTTTTAATTTTTTATTATTGTCCTTGTCCCTTGCAATAGTTCTTTCAATCTTAGGTATCCAATACGCCCTATTACTCTTTATTTTTTTCTTTTTTTCATCCCAGCGATAACCATGCCAAAATTCACCATCAATAAAAATAGCTATCTTTTGTTTATTTAAAACTATATCTGGCTTGCCAAGCACTATACTTGGCTTCCTACTAAACCTAATACCGCTTCCCCACAACTTATTTTTTAAAACCAATTCGGGAGAAGTATTATTACTTCTAATCCTGGCCATTAATTTAGACCGTTGTTTAGAAGTAATAAACTTGTACATACTTAAAACGATATCCTAAATAACTTAGCAGGAATATACTTAACTGGATTATTAGGGTCCTTCACCTCTACATCTTTTATTGATAGGTTCTTATTTTTTATCGATTCGATACTATCTCTATCTTCTTTTGGTAAAGAATTATACTTTTGAGAACTCATTATAGCATAAGCTACTAAATTATTAGCTTTGTAATCTTTGGCTAAATAATCAAAAACCTTCATAGGAGATTCAATAGCCCACATCCCCCTTACTCGTAGGCAAGTAATCCCAAGGGGGTCAACTTTATTAACCCTCCCAAGTTCTTTAGTTTTAGACAACTCAACGCCTCTAATATCCTTCACCCCAGCGACAATAGTATTTCTAACTCTCTCATACACTCCCCTATCAGCAGCATAGCAATCTCCATAAGCAAACCAAATTGATTTAACTTTCCCGCCAACCACGACCCCAACTAAATATATAATATCTTTTTCCGACCATTTCTCGCAATTCTTGCAATGCTTAGTGATCATTGGGCTATCAGCATGCAATTTTGACTTTGGATAAGAACTATTTAAAGCAAGGGAAGTACCAAAACCTGCCAATTTCTTAACCTCTATAGCATCTCCTTGTTTTATTATAAAATCAGGCGGGTTATTTTGGTTGCCCCTGTAAGAAAAATATTCGCCATACTTTCTATTTTTCTTTTCAATATCAACCTCTTTAAGGCTATCGCAAAATAAATCTTTGGCATAATATTCTAAAGCATCCCCCATTGCATTAGCCCTATTGCCCCCCTTATATATGGATTTTAAATCATTATCTTGGTATTTCGCTAAATTATATAAAGCTTTTAAAATATTTGTCTTCATCTTTCTTAATACCTTTCTAATTATAATAGACGTAGAATCTATTAGTTTCTAACATAATATTTAAAGAAAAAACCTCCGCCTTGTGAGCGAAGGTTTTGATTATTTTAACGTGGCAGTTCCCCCTTCAAACAATACCACACCTGATTGTTGATTATTTTTACCATGAAAATCTTTATTCGTCAACTGTTTCCTAATTTTATTCTTGTACTTATTATAACGCTAAGAAATATTAAAGCAACACAAATACCTGGCGCATTTTTTCTCTAATCTTATATCCGGTATCTCCCACTTTCTACAAGGTCTTTGCGCATTTGCGTTAGGTAATCAGGTTCAGTTTTCTCGCCAGGCTTATTAAAAGAATTAGTTATAGTTGTATTGTTTATTGTATAGTTAATATGGTGGTGAATATGGCTGCACCCATCTGCGCGCTCCTGTTCACCTGTTTTAGCAAAATCTGCACCTATCCAGTCAATTAGTGCACTTTTTGCACCTATTGAGCTTGTAGCCATTTTAAAAAGATAATCAAAGATTTGATAATAATTCTTGCGGCCTTTCTTAACAACCCTGATCAATCCTTTCTTCTTTAGTTTCTCTACGGCGTAAATAACGCCTCTCCGGGAAAGGTGAGTTTCTTCAGCAAGAGTACTTATGGCAGGATACGCCTCTAATCTCTGCCAATTCCAGTGGCTACATATAGCGACATAAACTCTAACTTCAGACAGGGTCATTTCATACCAGACGCCGCTGGCGAATAGAGTATTTAATATTCTAATGTGATCATAAGCCATAGATCCTCCATAAGATTGCTTCGGCGCTTCGCGCCTCGCAATGACACGTTAACAATTCTGCTTGAGCCATTAATGAGCCAATAACTATAAAGAAAATACAAATTCATACAAAAATAACTAATTAAGTATAAGAAAACAAAAAGGCGTAACTGTATGTTTTCCACACAATTACGCCACAACATAAACAAAAAAGAGGGGTTGCAAAAACCCCTCTTTTTATTAAATGCCGAGAGAGGGAATCGGACCCCCCACGCCGGCCTTTTCAGGGCCGCGCTCTACCACTGAGCTATCTCGGCTATAAATCCAATGTTTTATATATTGTACACAACTTTTCTAAAAAGAAAAGGAGAATTTCTTATGCCCTTCTCCTTTTATGTATCCTTATTGGGCTTCCGAAACGATCTTCACATAGATATCCTGGGCAAGGTCAAGTTTCGGAAGATGATATTTTCTTGCGGAGACCCTTATCCGCGTAGTGGCCTGGGTAAGCCGGATAATATTGATCCATATGTAAGCGCCATCAACAACGCATTCAATATGCCCCCTTAATACGTCATCCTGTTTGATCAAGCCCTTAATCCTGGATACGTTCACCGCTGATTCCCAAAGCGCGTCAAAAGATCTATCCGATTCCCCTTGCACAGTATCTTTACTGATCGCATAAGCGCCCAGCCCGCCTGCAGCCGCCCCGATGATTAAAGGAGCGCAGCCAATAAGATTAACCGAAAATAACGCAAGGACAAAAAATACAACCGCTTTTCTCACCGCATCTCCTTCTTTGAGAATATTTTCTTAAAACAAAAAACTGCTAAACCCAGGATAAAACCCCAGGATAACAACAGGATGATCCAGCCGCTTATCTTCATCTTGCCCCTCTTGGCTTTAAGCCGCCTTTACGCTCCCAGGCGATCTTGACCAGGATTATTAAGACCAGCAACAACGCTACTAACGCAAGCCGCGTGCCCAATATATACGGTTTATCCGCCAGGGAAACATCCTTCATGAATATCTTCGGCATCCATTCCTGCCAGAACCAGGCGCCCAGGATGAGAAACAAAAACAACGGAGTAACGTATTTAATGATGAATTTATAGATCCCCGGCACGCGCATGTCCGCGCCCCGGTGTATCTCATCCCATGCCCGTTCCATACCGAAAACCCAGGCAAAAAGCAATATTTCTATCGTAGCAAAGAGCACCAGGAAAAAAGTGCCTCCCCAAAAGTCCAGTTCATCAACCACGCCGCGGCCAAGAAAGAATATCACCGGCTGGCATAAAATGAATGTGGCGGCAGCAAATATAGAAACAGCTTTCTTGCGGCCGATATCAAACTCGTCCTCCAGAAACGCCACCGCCGGCTGGGCAAGCGATACAGAAGAGGTGACCCCGGCCAAAAATAACAGGAAAAACCAGAAAAAACCGAATATTTGCGGCCAGGGAAGTTTATTCAAAACTAAAGGCATGGTCACAAACCCTAAATTGAATACCCCGGAACGCGCGATAGATTGTATCTCCACTGGCCCGAAGAAAACAAACGCTGCCGGAATGACAATGCTTGCTCCAATGATCACCTCGGCGGTCGCGTTAGTCGTCGCAGCAGTAAGCCCCGAAAGCACAATATCGTCGCCCTTGGACAGGTAACTGGCGTATGTAAGGATCACTCCTATGCCTACGCTTAAGGTAAAAAATATCTGGCCGGCGGCTTCCAGCCAGACTTTCGCGGAAAACAAGCTTGAGAAATCGGCGTTCCAGAGAAATCCGAAACCATTGTTAACATTCCACTCTGGTTTAGCCGCGTCCGGCGCGCCAAGAAAAAACACCCGCAACATCAATAAGATGCCGAATGCAAATAAAAGCGGTAAAGCCCACTTGCAAAGCCTTTCTATGCCGCCTTTTATGCCGTAATAAATAACTGCGATATTCAAAACAAAAGTAATTATAAAGAACAGATACGCCGTGGCGATGCCATCAAAATATTGATTACGGGATAAACCCTGGAAAGCGCTTAAAAAACTACCCATGGAAACCTGGTCAGTCAAAGCGCTGTATCTGCCAGTCAGCGCAAAATAGCTATAGGCCAAAGTCCAGGATTCAATAAAAGTATAATATATGAAGATGACCAGCGGCCCGAAAATACCGATCACGCCGAAGTATTTGATGAACCGGTTCTTCTGCCATAAGCTGTGGAATATGCCCGGGCCGGTACCATGCTCAAAACCACCGCCATAACGGCCAAGCGTCCACTCTACCCAGATCAAAGGTATGCCTAACAAAAGAAAAGAGATAAAATACGGTATGATGAACACGCCGCCGCCGTTAGAAGCAGCCTTAGCGGGGAAACGCAGGAAATTACCCAAACCAATGGCTGAACCTGCGACAGCCATAATAATGCCTAAACGCGAACCCCAACTATCTCTTATCTTCTTGCCCAAAGCCCCTGGCTCCCGTTTACATAGACTTCAGCGCTTCCTGGATCAACGGCAATATCCCCTCCGCCTCTTCTTTGGTCAACCTGCCTAATTTCGCAAAAGCAAACTCGCCGTTCTTATCTTTGATCTCCCTGACGATCTGTAATTTCTTGGCGCCGTTATTATAAGAATAAACACTGACAACCACCTTACCTGAATCATTCTCCCAGAACCGCGTAAAAACCTGCACATCCAGATTGCTATCGTATGGCATATGATCCTCCTTGTCCACCAGGACAACACCGCCGCAATTTGCGCCACGAGGCGAACACTGGCCCAATTCCTATCTGGGTCAGGTGCCAATTAGCGGCGGGTGTAACTTTATAAACACAACCCCGTACAGCTCCAATTAGCGCGGAGTGTCAAAACCTTAAACGCCGTTAGAACTTCTTCCCGTGCCTGTATGGCCGGGTCTTATTGTACTCTATCTTCTTTAATAAAGCTTTCTCTAAATCGATCTTCCGGGAACCGCAATAATCAAATATGCGGATGCAGCAATCCGCCAGCTCCTCAGCGAGTTCCTCTTTTCCCAGATGGTTGCGCATCGCTTCCAGCGCTTCGGAAAGTTCCGAATGCATCAAAGCGATCAACTCGCCATCATTACGCTCATCGACCCACCAGCCCTTGCTTTTGGCTACCGCGTGGCAACGCTTGATCAAATCATTTACCGAGGTTTTCTGCTTGGGCATCTATCTTCCTTTCCGTAACATCCTCTTTAACAACATATTGTTTCATCGCGCCGAATACGGCTTTGGCTATAATTTCTTTGGCGTACGTGCTGGGGCTGCTGACTTCCACTAAAGTTTGATTTGTCTGCTTTGTGCTAAAAAACAAACCTACAGGAGTAGTATCGTCCATAGGAGAAGTACCATCCACAGGGGCAGTATCTTTCACGGAAAGGTAAACCGCGATCATTCTTGGAGAAAGCTTTTCCGCGTAAACATAGGCATGATTCTCTATCAAAGCTGATTTTACCTTCTCATAACAACTATCCATATCTATGGCGAATACTTCTTTCTTTGCGTTGGGCAGGCCTTCTTCCAGGACCTTAGTGGAAATACCCAAAAAACCCCTGCCGGCTTCCTTGACTGTGGCGCAACCTGAAAAAACAAAAAGCAATGCAATAATAATAAGCGATCTTAAATATTTACTTTGCCGATGTAAAAAACACCTGGGTAAATTCATTAAGGCCTCCTTATTCATTGACCAATTGGCGGATCCTATCTAAATTCTTGCGCGTCTCTATCTCGCCTCTTGCGGCGAATTCTTTAGCCTTGTGCAAGTCCAGCCAGAACAGGCCTTGCGTATCAGGATGTAATACAACATCGGCAAGTTCGCCTTCTTTCCTGGCTACCTCTGATTGCAGGACTTCCACACTGCTAAAGATTATATCAACAATATTGATCTTGAAAATGTTTTTTAATCTGCCGGCAAGATCAAACCACCTTAATTTTTTCTCGCCAAGCTGGTTTGCGCCGGATACCTGGTCCTTAAGCATATTGATCTGGCGCAAGACATCCTCGCGCGAAGGCGTAACGTTTACGGCAATGATCTTTTTTACGCCGATATTAAGCAGGGCCTCCGTAGGTAAAGGATTGATCACGCCGCCATCAAAAAGCATCTCTCCTTTGAACTTAAACGGGGCGAACACGCCCGGCATGGCGCAGCTGGCCATTACAGCGTCTACCAAAAGGCCTTTATCAAAGACCTTCGGCTCTTTCCTGCGCACATCGCTGGCAATGATCTTTAAGGGAAGGCGTACATCATAAAAAGTTTTGTCCCCAAGATGGCGCTTAAGAAAACTGTGGAGTTTATTGCCTTTAATAAATCCCAGAAGCGGGAAAGTCACATCGACCAAACCCCAGATACGCTTGGGCTCCTGGAATTCGCTGGTAATCTTTAATATTTCATCGCTGTTCTTGCCTATCGCCCAGAGGCTGGCGATCAGCGAACCAATGCTGGAGCCGGCAATAACATCGATCGGGATACCCTCCTCCTCAATGACTTTAAGCACGCCGATATGGCAGAAACCGTAGCCTACGCCTACCCCCAGGACCAATCCGACCAGAGAATCACCCAGGCAGCGCGCGATCCTGCGCACAGCCTTGGCGTACTCCCCTTCTGGCTGGTCGATCACCAGCCTGTCGGCGGATTCAAAATCTATTTTAGGCACCGTGGCAAAAATATCCTGGCCGAGTATATTAAGCTGCTGGGCATGGGTGATCTTGGATAACTTGTATTCGTTAACCACGATATCGATCTTACCGGGATTAAAGTTGAATTCTTTTTGCAGCCTTTCTATCAGGTTATTCGTGCGCTTTAAGTCCACCGGGTCAGGGCTGCTTAAGATATGTATGCGGTCGGACTGATTAAGCATATTGATAATCGAACGGTCCATGATTGAAGGAAGGTCCATGACTATATAATGGTAGTCATTAACCAAAACGCTGATGATCTCAACCAGTTTCTTAAGGCAAAGTACATCCTCTTCCCGGTAATAAAAACAGATCAGGTCTACCCCAAACTCGCTCTTCATGAGATAACCGGAAAACTGCCCCTGGTTTTGCGGCGCGTCGCAGGAAAGATCATATACCTGCTCCTGCTCCATGTTTAATTTACCCGGCAAGGTATGCACCCTCTCCCTGGGCAAAAGATCAAGTATGACCACTGATTTATGCGTTTCTTTATGCAGGCTTAAAGCCAGGTTCAATGCGTAAACTGTTTTGCCTGCCTGGGAATAAGAGCTGAACACTGAAACCACCGTGCTTTCAAATATCGTCTTCTGGTGGATATCCTTGCGCTTGAGCCTGCGGCTTAACGTGCGGCTTAAGTCTATCGCCAGAGCGGGAATAGCCTGCAGCAGAAAATCAAAATCATCTTTTTTGACTACCAGAATCAGGCAATCATTAATCGCTTCGGCGCTGACAGAGTGCGGTTCATTGGTAAGAAGCGAAATGATTCCGAAATATTTACCTCTATGCAGGTATTCCAGCACAGTGCGCCCCTTTTGCGGGGTTTGGGTATAAACAAGCACCCTGCCGGAAATAATACAGTAAAAAGCGCTCGGGGCTGAACCCTCCGCATAGATCAACGCGCCTTTTTTATACTCTACGATACTGGAACGTTCTAAGATCACCGCTAACTCCTTAGGCGTACTTTGGGAGAATAAAGGCAACTCTTTGATCAGGGATTCTTTTTCCATCATAAAGGTATCCTGCCAGTCTTGCAAACATCCGCCAGGCGCCTGGCGCTTTCTCTTATCGTGCGTTTATAATCATTATAATCCACATGGACCAGGCCGAAACGCGGGCCAAAACCTTTATCCCACTCAAAATTATCCAGTAATGACCAGTAGATATAGCCTATGACATTAGCGCCATCAGCCGCCGCGCGAAGGGTCTCTTGCAAATGCCCCTGGATATACTCCCAGCGCAAAGAATCATCCTCTGTGCATATCCCGTTTTCCGTGATCAAAACCGGCAGCTTGTATTTTTTAAGCTGCATCAAAAGTTTATAAAGCCCCAAAGGGTAAATATCCCAACCCAGGGAATTCTTTTTTAAAGGCAGGTGATTATCCTGGCAAACATCCATAAAAAGATGCGTGATCCCCGCCTTCCGGACATCGACAAGCGAGCGGCCGTAATAATTCAGGCCGATATAATCCAGGCTGCGCCGGGCTACCAGCCGGTCAATAAAATACAAATTAAAAAATTTATTCCTTAAATAGACGGCGAGTTTATTAGCCAGCGTGGGCCGGCAGTATTCAAACGCCTGAAGGTTTGCGCTAATACTGACCATCGGCGCAGCAAGATCATTTCTTTTATAAATATCGTGGATCAGGCGGTATGCCCGAATATGGGTAGCAGAAAGGTTATCTAGCACTGCTTTGGCTTTCAGCAATGACCTTTCCTGCGGCGGCCAATCACCTACAAGATAACCGTAATATGCGTAAATAGTGGGTTCATTGATCGTAACCCAGAACTTTACATCTTTGGCAAATTCATTGGCCATTTTTTCCGCAAAATGCAGGAAATAGTGGCGGGCCTTCTGGTTTAACCAGCCTCCCATCTGCATAAACCATACGGGGCTGGTAAAGTGGTGCAAAGTAACTACCGGCTCAATACCGCGTTCTTTCAAGGCATCCAGCACGCCGCGGTAATGCGCAATCTCCTCTTCCGAAAACTTTCCCGGTTCAGGTTCAACGCGGCTCCACTCTAAAGATAAACGATGACAATTGTGCCCTAACTCTCTGGCAAGGTCAAAATCTTCTTTGTAAAGATCATAATGCCTGCAGGCTGCCAGGGAACGCACCCTGCCGCCAGAAGCATTTTCCCATGCCCACCAATCGTTATTTGTGTTATTGCCTTCAACCTGATGGGCGGATGTAGCAGCCCCCCAGAAAAAGTTTCTTCCAAATTCCATTGCCATGGCTGTTATTATAACATCGGAAAAAAGAAAATCCCAACAAATATGTTGGGATTTTCTTATACTTCCCTATATGTATATGCGTATTCTATCTTTTGGACATCTCCGCAGGAACATTCAAGTGCCTGCTTAAAACTTCCCAGGTCTTGGGGCCAACCTTGCCGTCAACCTTCAAACCATTTGCCGCCTGAAACTCTTCAATGGCTTTCTTGCTCTTCGGGCCGATCTTACCGTCTATCGCCCCTGCATAATAACCGGCATGCTGTAATGCTGACTGTATCTCTTGCGCTGTTGGCTTATAAGGGCCGGGGGGAGGCAAAACGCCTAATTCCCTGGTGACTGCCGGGGTAACAGGGCTTATCGCTTTTGTTTCCTGCGCCTTTAGGTCCGGTGAAACTTGCGAAACCGCAGTCATCGTGCTCAAGGAATCCATCGTGATCGGCTGCATATCCTCAACTTCCTGTTTCTTGCCGCAGCCGGCGATCGCTGCCGCCACTAAAACTACCAAAATTATGCTTAAAAACCTTTTCATTGACGCTTCTCCTCTCTATGTTATCGTTAAATAATTTTTATAAATAACCTATATTATACCGATTTAATTCCTTAAACGGCCGGAATCTGCTCACCTCCCTGCCTGCCGCCTGCCTGACAGCAGCCAGGCTTATTAATACTAATCTTAACAAAATATCCCCAGAAATCAAATAAAATCTTGATTAGAGGCTTTTGATCTCTGCGAAAAATATGTTCATCGTTAAAAAGAGCACCGCGCATATGCAGCCGCTTAATAAAAGCGCCGAAGACACGCCCAAGGTTTGCGCGAGCGTCCCGGCGATCAGATTGCCGAACGGCATGATCCCGGCAAAAGTGACCATAAACAAGCTCATGATCCGGCCGCGCAGCTTATCCGGCACATTGATTTGCAAAAGCGTATTCACCAAAGATATCGCCATAACGCTTGAGCTGCCTACGAAGATCAGCGAGAACAGCGCGAAGAAATAGTTACGCGATAAAGAAAAAACGATCAAGGAAACGGAAAAGAGGAATCCCGCGTAGATGAGCAGCTTTCCTTTATAGCGGAAATCGCCTAAGCGCGCCAAAACCAAAGCGCCGGCCAGAGCGCCAATGCCAGTGCCGGACATCAATATGCCCAAGCCCCTGACCCCAGCGCCGAGGATATCATTAACGAAAACAGGCATAAGTATCACATAAGATATGCCGAATAAACTTATCGCGGCAACCATGCTTAATAACGCCAGGACCAGGCGCCTTGCGCGCACAAAGACCAAAAGATCCTTCATATCCTTGAACGCTGAACTGCTTTTTCCCTGCTTAAAACCCTGGAATTTGATCCAGAACAAAGCGGCGATCACCGCGCAGAAACTCAGGCCATTAAGATAAAAACACCCGCTCATGCCTACCGCGGAGATCAAAAGCCCGGCGATCGCCGGCCCGATGATCCTGGAGGAATTGAAAGCGACCGAATTCAGGGCTATCGCGTTAAAAAGCTGTTGTTTACCGACCATCTCCACCACGATCGCCTGCCTGGCAGGCGCGTCAAAAGACATAATAATGCCATTGGCCAGGGCAATGAACATGATCTGTAGCGGAGTGATCAACTTAAATTGGGTAAGCAGCGCCAGCAAAAACGCCAGGCACATAAAAGAAACCTGCGTAAAGATGAGGATATTCCTTTTATTCGCCCTGTCGGCCAGCACGCCGCCGAAGATAGAGAATAAAAACACCGGGATTGAACCCAAAAAACCCACAAACCCGAGCAAGAAAGCCGAGCGAGTCAGTTCAAACACCAGCCAGCTTAAGGCAATATTCTGTACCCATGTGCCGATCAGGGAAATGAACATCCCCAGCCAATATATCCTGAAATTCTTTATCTTTAGAGAAGAGAACATCTTTCTTAGGCAGGATTGGATAAGCTTTGTTTAACCAGCTCGGCTACCAGTTTGCCATCCGCCTGGCCGGCTAGCTTGGCATTTACTTCTTTCATTACCCGGCCCATATCTTTCATGCTGCTGGCGCCTGTTTCAGAAACTACCTGCGCGATCACTTTCTTAACCTCATCTTCAGCAAGCTCCGGTGGCAGGTAAGCCTTTAAGATCTCCAACTCGCTTTTTTCTTTCTCGGCCATTTCAAGCCTGTTGCCTTTGGTAAACTGCTCAATGGAATCCTGCCGCTGCTTAATCTGCTTCTTGATCACGGAAACCGCTTCCGGGTCATCAAGTGCGTTTTTCTTTTTAGCCACCGCCAGATTCATTAAGTCTGCGCGCAGGAAACTCAAAACAGAGCTTTTTAAAGCGTCCCTGGCCTTCATCGCTTCTTTATAATCATTCAATATTTTCTCTTCTAACATATCATCCTCCATCAATTTTAACCTGCAGAAGATCACTTAAGCAGATAACCGTTACTATTGCTAAAACAAGACACATTTCTTAAAATCATTTACCCTTTTTTGCAGTTCTTTATATGTCAGTCCGGCGGTGCGCCGTAAACCGAAATCTTCAATGTTAAATGAGGCGGCGATTGTCCCATAAGCAAGCGCTTTTTTTATCGCCAGCGGCGTGATCTTGCCGGATTTAGCCAGATACCCCATGAACCCGCCGGCAAAAGTATCGCCTGCGCCCGTGGGGTCAACTACAGTCTCCGCTGGATACGCCGGAAGCGAAAAGGTGAACTTATCGCTTAGAAACAACACCCCATGTTCGCCCTTCTTGATCAATACCATCTTCGCTCCGAAAGATAAACAGGCGCGCGCAGCTTTAATCAGGTTTGACTCGCCCGAAAGCATCCTGGCCTCCTGGTCATTAGCCACATAGATATCCACATCTTTAAGCAATCTGACCAGTGAGCGGCGTTTATGATTAATCCAATAATTCATACTGTCTAAACCCACCAATTTCGGCGAGGACATCTTCTTCAGTAAATGCCTTTGGATATCCGGATCGACATTGGCCAGGAAAATATGGCTGATCCGGCGCTGCCGGTCAGAGATACGCGGCTTAAACCCCGCAAGCACACCCAATTCGGTGCTTAGGGTGATTGCTGTATTCAGGTCGCCCTCATACCGGCCTTCCCACCTGAATGTCCTGCCGTTATCGGTGATCAAAGAAGCCAATTCCAGGTTCTTCCCCTTTAGGAAATGGATATACTTCTTGGGAAAATCCTTGCCAACTATGGCGACAAGGTGCACCTGCGTAAAAAGGCGCGCGGCCATGGAAAAATGCGCAGCGCTGCCCCCAAGCAAATGTTTCTCATTTCCAAAAGGAGTTTTTACCGAATCCAGCGCAACAGTACCCAGGACTACGATGCTCATATCGATCTCCTATTTATCTTATGATCAACCAAAAAACCAGGGCTATGAATATACGGTATACGCCAAAGGATATGAAACTATGCCGCTTGATAAAAGCCAACAAAAATTTTATTGTGACAGCCGCGACAAGGAAAGAAACTACAAACCCCAGGCCAAGTGAAAGGAAATCACCGCGCGTAAAAACATGCGCGCTCTTATAAAGATCCAGGGAAACAGCCGCCAGCACCGTGGGTATTGCCAATAAAAATGAAAACTCCACGATTGTTTTTCGTTTTAAACCGGCTAAAAGCCCGCCGATGATCGTTGCCGCTGAGCGTGATACGCCCGGGATCATGGCAAAACACTGAAAAAAACCGATGCATAAAGCCTGGGGGTAGCTGATCGCTGAAAGCTCATCAATATCCGTGGGTTTTTCCCGGTGCAGCAACTCAAATACTATTAAAAAAATACCCCCTAAAAACAGCGACCAAAGCACGATACCATTATTGCCCAGAAGGTGTTCTTTGACCAGTTTATATAGAAAAACGCCGATCACGCCTGCGGGAATGAAAGCGATAAAAAGTTTCTTCCAGATATCAATACCATTGACAAGCTTTCGCCAGTACAAAACCACCACGGAGATTATCGCCCCCAGCTGGATGGAGATCTCAAAGCTCTTGGCGAACTCCGACTGGCTTAGATTAAGTAGTTTTGCCGCAAGCATCAGGTGGCCGGTAGAGGATATCGGTAAGAATTCAGTTACTCCCTCTATTAAACCAAGGACCAAAACTTGCAGGATACCCATAAAAACTCCTAATTGCAGTGCTCTTCCAGAAATTTCTGCATATCCGGGGGTAAAGGCGAACTTACTATAACGGCATTGCCTGTCCAGGGATGTTTAAAACTTAAATACCCGGCGTGCAGGCAAACCCTCTTGGCGCGCAATAGAAAATCCTTACGGAAGGCAAACTTGCTTTCGCCGACCAAAGGATGCCCGATCTTTTTGAAATGTATGCGGATCTGGTTAGTCCTCCCGGTCAAAGGAGTCACTTCTATAATGCTAAAATTACTTAAAACCCGGGTCACCTTGTATTTTGTTAAAGCATTCTTGCCTTCCAAGGGAAAATTTATCTGGCCAACCTGCTGAGACAGCGATCCTTGCACAAAAGCAATGTATTGCTTATGCACAGCTCTTTCTTTGAACATCTGCATCATTTTTTCCTGCTGTGCCTTTCCTTTGGCGTAAATGATCAAACCGGATGTCTCACGGTCTAAACGGTGGCAGGGATGCAGCTTGTAAGCAATATGCCTATCCCCTAAATCATCGTTCAATATACCGGTGAGCGTGCGTTTTCCGGCGCAACCGTCAGGCACGCTTAACAAACCCGCCGGTTTATCCGCGATGAGCAACCAGTTGTCTTCATAGGCAACCGGTATATTCATCTAAACAATCTCCAGCATGCGGTCAATGGCCAGTTTTGCCTTGCGCCGTATATCCGCGCTTATCCTAACTTCCTCTTTAAGCTCCTCTAAAGCCCAGAGCACCTTCTCCTGGGTCGTGCGTTTCATATTCGGGCACACCGCGCGTTCGCTGGCAGCATAAAACTCCTTACCCGGATTATCCGCCTTAAGCCGGTAAACCAGGCCTGTCTCCGTGCCGACGATAAATTCTCGCGCCGTGCTTTCTTTTGCCAATTTTGACATCTGCCCCGTAGAGATCACCGCGTCAGCAAGCGCGGCGACAGAAGAAAGGCACTCCGGATGCACCATAACTTTGGCGTGGGCATGGAACCTCTTTTCGCGCAGGACATCTTCCGGCAGGATCTTTACGTGCGTCGGACAAAATGCGTTCCAGGTGATCAATTTTCTGCCGGTTTGTTTGGAGACATATTCCGCCAGGTATTTGTCGGGGATAAAAATAATCTCCTTTTTGTCTTTTAAGGCATTCACCACCGCTACGGCATTGCTGGAAGTGCAGCAATAATCCAGCTCTGCCTTGACTTCCGCGGAAGTATTCACATACCCTATTGACACAGCCTGGGGGTATTTAGCTTTGAGTTTCCTTAAGTCGTCGGCATTAATCATATCAGCCATGGGGCACGACGCTGAGGCGTCCGGCATGATCACTAATTTTTCCGGAGAAAGCACTTTAGCTGTTTCGGCCATAAAATGCACTCCACAGAAAACAATTACCTGCGCTTCTGTCTTTGCGGCGATCCTGGAAAGTTCTAAGCTGTCGCCACGGAAATCTGCGATATCCTGCACTTCAGGCAGCTGGTAATTATGCGCCAGGATTACCGCGTTGCGTTTTTTTTTCAGTTCCTTGATTCTTTTAATCAACTGTTTATCTTCTTTAATCATAAAATCAAAATATCCTTTCTATGATACCTCCGCCTAAAACTGTGCCTCGTAAATAAAATACTGCGGATTGGCCGGGAGTTATAGCGAATTGCGGCTTGTGAAAAATAACCCTGAATTTGTCTTTAACAGGATAGATATCTGCTTTTGCTTCTTTATGATTATACCTTATACGCACCTTAATCTCAACTTTCTTTTTAAAAGGCTGCCCGGTGGTAAAATGCACGCTATTCAGCAGGCAATCTAAAGCATACGCCTCCTGCCTGGGCCCCACAACAACCAGGTTCTCCTTCTGACGGATACCCGTCACATATAAAGGATGTTTCGCAGCGATACCCAACCCCTGGCGTTGGCCGATAGTATAGAAAGCCGCACCCTGGTGTCGGCCCAGCAGTTTTCCCTGCCGGTCGACTATTGCGCCTGGTTTGAACGACCCTTTAGATGAGGATTTTAAAAAATCCCGGTAATCATTACCGGGAAGAAAGCATACTTCCTGGCTGTCTGGCTTTTGCGCCACAGGTAATCCAAGCGCCCCTGCCAGGCGGCGGACTTCTTCCTTATAATAACCGCCCAGCGGCAATAACGTGTATTTTAACTCATCCTGGCCTAACCGGTATAAGAAATACGACTGGTCTTTGCGCAAATCCCTGGCCTTCTTAAGCAACCAGCCGCTTTTTCCTTTAGCAATCTTTGCGTAATGGCCCGTGGCCAGAAAATCCGCCCCCAAAGCGCGCGCTTTTCTAAGCAAAGAGCCGAATTTGATGAACTGGTTGCAGCGCACACAGGGGTTAGGCGTAAACCCGGCTAAATACTCGCCGCGAAAATTATCGATCACTTCTTTCTGAAAAACCTTCTGCAAGTTCAATACGTAATGCTTGATGCCTAATAGATGCGCCACCCTGCGGGCGTCCTCTATGCCCGAGAGGCCGCAACAACCGGGTTTCTTGCCGCCTGTTTCAGCTACGTTAAAACACATAGTGATCCCGATGGTTTCAAAACCTTTTTTCTGTAATAAGGCGGCGGCTACTGAAGAATCCACGCCACCACTCATTGCCACAAATACGCGTTTTTTCATGGAGTTTATTATAACATACCTGGATCAAACCGCTAAATCTTAAAGATAACGATAAAAAAAGGCCCGACATTTTCATGCCGGGCCGGGTGTTTCCTTGTTAAAGGCTTATAACTTGACTACTTTAGTAGCCTGTTCGCCTTTAGGACCTTTTTCGATATCAAACTCTACTTCCTGGCCCTCCTCTAAAGTCTTATAGCCATCACCCTGTATGGCGGTATGATGTACGAATACATCTGCACCGTTCTCAGGAGTAATAAACCCATAACCTTTTTGGTTGGAAAACCACTTTACTTTACCTTTTGCCATTTGTTCTGCTTCCTCCTTTCCACAAAATTTAGTAAATAACGGCAAGAAACAAAAAAACCGTAAGGTACTTGACTCTTTCTCCTTACGGTTAAAGACTTCTTTTCCCTTATTTACTACTTGAGTAAGTATACACTAACAAACAACTTTGTCAACAAAAAAATAGCTATTTTTTCTCTTATAATGGGCGATCTTACTGGATAAACCAGCTCAATATTCTTCGGCGGAGCAAAAAATAAAACAATAATTATTTCAAGCTATCTATGGATTTAAGGTTAAAATAACCCAGGACTTTTACTTTTGCCTTGGATTTAGCCACCAGCCAATCATGGTATTTACGCATGAACCGGTCGTGATCAGCTTTTTCCTTCCACTGGTAGACTGAAATATATTGGCCGGGGTACGCATAACGCTTCATCGTATGATACGAGATGAACCCTCTGGCTTTCTTGGTGAAGCCTGCCCAGATCAGGCTGTCGCGGCGATATTTAGCC
>JBAZNG010000003.1:0-40178 GCA_041649385.1 Candidatus Omnitrophota bacterium
GGTCGCGACCTGAGCGATCTCTTTCTTATCCTTGATCGGAGTAGAAAGCTTGCCCAGTTCTTCAACTACTTTCTCAACAGCTTTTTCTATACCGCGTTTTAACTCCATCGGGTTAGAACCGGCGGTAACGTTCTTCAATCCTTCCTTGTAAATAGCTTCCGCTAAAACGGTCGCGGTAGTTGTGCCATCGCCGGCGATATCAGATGTTTTTTCAGCGACTTCCTTGACCATCTGCGCGCCCATATTCTCAAAAGCATCCTCTAAATCAATCTCTTTAGCTACGGTTACGCCGTCCTTGGTAATGGTAGGCGAACCGAATTTCTTGTCAATAACCACATTGCGGCCTTTGGGGCCAAGCGTAACTTTGACTGCTGCGGCCAGCTGCTCAACGCCGCGCAATATTTTGCGGCGCGCTTCATCGCTGTATAATAATACTTTTGCCATAATAACCTCCTTATGTTCCTGTTTAGCGAAATCCCGCCCGATTTTATAGCGGGAACTTCAATTTTTTACTTAATGATAGCCAGAATATCCTCTTCGCGGAGAATCAACAACTCTTCACCTTCTTTAGTAGTGATCTCATTGCCGGAATATTTCCCGTAAAGGACTTTATCCCCAACTTTTACTTCCGGGGCGCTGATCGTGCCGTTCTCAAGGACTTTGCCTTTACCTACTGCCACGACTTTGGCCTCCTGGGGTTTTTCTTTAGCGGTATCGGGTAAGAGTATACCACCCTTGGATTTACTTTCTGCTTCTAAAGGCTTGACGACTATGCGGTCGCCCAATGGTTTGATTTCCATCGTTTCTCCTCCTTAGATTATTGGGTTGATTAATTAATTTAGCACTCTGTTTCTAGAGTGCTAATTATAAATAAAAAAAAATTCTTGTCAAGTTTTTTTTCAAAAAATCTACATGCGTGTGCGTTTTATCTCTTCGGGCGCCTCATTTTCTATTGATACTACCTTATAATCAATTGATGTAACTACAGGAGTAAGCTGATCAAACTCAATATTCAAGGTTATCTGGGTAGTGACCGTAAAGAAATAGGGGTCAATGCTGCTGATATCTGGCGAATGGTATTTTTCAACATAAAGTTTTTCGATTACCAGTGCCCGGCCCTTATAAGGAACAGTAAGCGAATCAGATTTAAGGATATCGCTCTTGCCTTTACTAAAATTATATCCTTTTAAATAATAATCATAATGCACAGGCGAGATACTCTCTGTTAAGGAAAGCTTTTCCCAATTTTGGTCAACCAGCCTATTCAGTTCTGCGCGCCGCAATTCGCTTTTTTGCACAATCCATTTATCAACCGTCTCTACCACCTGTTCTGAAAGGTGCGCGACAAGTTTCTTAAACTCCTCGTCCTTCTTGGCTTCCAATTTTGCCAGGACATGTTCTAAAGCAATACCTGCGTCAGCCGCGCTGGATGTTTTTACTGGTTCTTCGGCTGCAGATAAAGGATAAAACACCCCTGCGCCGGTAAAAAAGAAAAATAAACAGGATAAGGCTATTTTAATCGGCATTTTCTGTATTTTCATAAACCAAAGCGATACCTTTTAAGGTTATTTTTGTATCAATGATCTTTATGCCCCGGGTAAATTTGCTCACCAGCTTGATCCCTCCTCCGGTCCCGACTACCTTTGTTCTCTTTCCTGTTTTTAAGATGATCTTCTCGATCAAAACGCTTAAGGAAGCGCCTGCGCCAAGGATCACGCCATTAAGCATGCTTGTCCTTGTATTCTTTCCCAGGAGCCCTGAAGGCGTTCCTATTTCTATTGACGGTAATTGCGCTGTCCCAAGGTTCAAGGCTGTCAAAGAAAGCTGTAAGCCTGGCATGATAAAACCGCCAAGATGCAACATATCTTTAGATACAGCATCGATGGTAAGGGCTGTCCCGCAGCTGACAATGACCACAGGGGCTTTATAGATTTTGCTCGCTGCGTAAACATTCAACAGGCGGTCGCAGCCAAGCTGCCTGCGCTGATAAACTGTTTTCATCGGCACACGGATATCTTTACCGATGAACAACGCCTTGATCCCGCTTAAGCTTCGGATATCTTTGCTTAATTTTCCGGATATTTCCGGCATAACGCTGCAGATAAGCGCAGCGTTGATCTTATTGCCAGACAGCCTCCTGGCTAAACTGGCTTTGGAGTACTTTTTTAACGGGATATCCCAGCAGGTTTTGATCTTTTCGCCCCTAAACAAGGCAAAAGATATATTTGTGTTACCTATATTAATGGCTAAGAGCATTTTTTAATTCCTTGATCTTATCGCGCAGCGCGGCGGCTTTCTCAAACTGCAATGAACGGGCAAAAAGCTCCATCTGGTATTCTAACTCAACAACATATTTATGCAACTGGTATTGGTCTTTAGTTTCACCGGTAAGCCCTTCAACGAACTCTTCGCAGGCAGCCAGCTCGCTGATACTGTCCTTTAAGGATTTCTTTATCGAACGCGGGATGATCTTATTTTCCTTGTTGAAGGCCAGCTGCACGCGCCTGCGCCGGCGGGATTCCTGAATGGCTTTTTTCATGGAAGCGGTAACCGTATCCGCATACATGACCACCGCGCCATTAAGGTTACGCGCAGCCCTGCCGGATACCTGGATAAGCGATGTGGCTGAACGCAGGAAACCTTCTTTATCAGCGTCTAATATCGCCACCAAAGAGACTTCCGGCAGGTCCAGGCCTTCCCTAAGCAGGTTTATACCAATCAAACAATCAAACTTCTTTTCACGGAGCTCTTTGAGTATCTTAGAGCGCTCGATAGTATTGATCTCCGAATGCAGGTATTTTGCTTTTATCCCTTTTTCCTGCAGGAAGCTGCTTAAATCCTCGGCTGTTCTTTTTGTCAAGGTAGTGACCAGGACGCGTTCATTGCGTTTTGCGCGCTCCTCTATCCGGCTGATCAGGTCTTCGATCTGGCCATCTGAACCATGGATAATTATCTCCGGGTCGACTAAACCAGTGGGCCGGATGATCTGCTCAACGACTTTATTTCCGCTTTGGCGTAATTCATATTGATCAGGCGTCGCGGAAACATAAACAAGCCTGTTTACCAGGCGGTCAAATTCCTCAAACTTTAATGGCCTGTTATCCAGGCAGGATGGCAGCCTGAAGCCGTAATCTACAAGGACGCGTTTTCTTGCCTGGTCTCCGGCGAACATACCCCGTATCTGCGGTATGGTCACGTGCGACTCATCGATAATAGTAAGGAAATCGCCAGGGAAATAATCGATCATGGAGTATGGCCGGCAACCCTGGGCCCGCGCGGAGAAATGCCGGGAATAATTCTCAATGCCATGGCAATAACCGATCTCCTTAAGCATCTCCAAATCGTAATTTGTGCGCGATTCAAGCCTTTGGGCTTCCAACAGTTTATTCTGGCGCCTTAAAACTTCCAACCGGTCAGCCAGTTCTTCCCTTATTGTTTTCAGGCCCTGGTTTATCCTGTCGCCGGAAACGATAAAATGCTTTGCCGGATAAATAGCGGCCTTCTGGAGTTCCCCCAGTGATTCTGCGCTGACAGGGTCGATCACGAAGATTTTACTTACCTTCTCGCCATCCAGCTGGATGCGTAAAGCTTTTTCCCAATATGAAGGGAACACTTCCAGGACATCGCCTCTTGCCCTTATCCTGCCGCGGATAAACTCATAATCATTACGTTGGTATTGAATGCGGATAAGTTTATCGATCAGCTCGTCACGCGACACCTCTTCCCCGCGCTTGATATAAACAAGCAGGTTCTGGTAATCTTCCGGAGAACCTAAATTATATATACAGGAAACAGAAGCTACCACAATGCAATCGTCTCGGCTCATTAAAGAAGTCGTGGCGGAAAGCCGTAAACGATCCAAACGGTCATTTATCGATGAGTCCTTTTCAATATAAGTATCAGTGGAAGGGATATACGCTTCCGGCTGGTAGTAATCATAATAACTGACAAAATACTCTACGGCGTTTTGCGGAAAGAATTCCTTGAATTCCGAATAGAGCTGCGCGGCAAGGGTTTTATTGTGAGAAATTACCAGAGTAGGAAGCTTAAGGGTAGAAATAAGGTTTGCCAGCGTGAATGTTTTTCCGGAACCGGTTACCCCCAGAAGCGTAGAGCGTTTTTGCCCGGCTAAAACCATGCCGCTAAGCTGTTTGATCGCTTTAGGCTGGTCTCCGCAGGGCTTATAACGGGATACTAATTTGAACATAGATACTTTTTAGAGGACTTCTAGGCTAATATCTACTGACTTCACGGAATCCGTAAGTTCGCCGATAGAAATAATATCCACTCCCGTGGAAGCGAAGCTGCGCACATTCTTAAGGTCAATGCCGCCGGAAGCCTCTAATTTTGTAGGAAGGTGGTGGCTCTTAAATTCCGTATTATCGCGTATCTGGACCGCCTCTTTGACATCTTCGGCGCTCATGTTATCCAGCATGATCACGTCCGGCTTAAACCTCAAGGCATGCTTGAACTCTTCTAAATTCTGCGTCTCAATCTCGATCTTGTAACCCTTGGGCACACTGGGCAGTTTAGAATATCCGTCAGTAACCTTGATATGGTTATCTTTGATCAGGATCATTTCATCAAGGCGGATCCTGTGGTTATGCCCGCCGCCAATACGCACAGCGTATTTAGAAAGCTCCCTTAATCCAGGCATGGTCTTGCGCGTATCAGTGATCTTGGTCTTGAACGGCTCAATTTCAGCTACGTATTCTCGCGTTTTAGTGGCAATGCCGCAAAGTATGGCTAAAAGGTTAAGGCTTACCCTCTCAGCCGTAAGGATGCTGCTAGCTTTACCAGAAAGAACAGCGATCACTTTTTTCGCTTTGACGGGTTTGCCCTCTTTTACTTTTGCTTCAAAAAGTACCGCGCTATCCACGGTTTTAAAGACTTTTTCCGCCACCTGCAGGCCGCAGACGAGAAAATCCTCTTTGGCGATGATATGGGCCTGGATCATTTTATCTTTAGGGATGGTCAGCTGAGTGGTGATATCGCCTCTTCCGATATCTTCAATAAGCGCATGCCTGACTATGGATTCTAAGCTTTGAAGGTTGATCTCTGGCTTTGTCTCTGATAAAAAGTATTTATCGTAAGGCATTTTTTATCACCTCCAGTTTTTTAAGCTGCTCAGTCATCTGCTTCAACTTTTCCTTCTCTTCTTCTACGATCTCTTTCGGCGCCCTGGCGGTAAAATTCCTGTTCCCCAGAGTCTTTTGCTTATTCCCTATTTCCGTCTCCAGCTTAGCAATCCTGTTTTCGCATTTGCAGAGCTGTTTCTGGATATCCACCACGCCGGAAAGCGGGATGACTAAATGCACCTGTCTTAAAACCGTAGCGTATTCGCCTTTTTTAGGCCTATAGTCGCATTCAACGGAAAGATCCTTCAGTTTAGCCAAATTCTTGATATAAACAAGCAAAGGTTCCATGCCCAGCGCGGCTTTTTTGTCTTTTACAAATACCTTCGCGCTGATAAACTCCGTCAAAGGGATATCCATCTCCTGGCGCATATTGCGTAAGGCAGCGATCAGCTCGCAACAAAGCTGCATCTGGCTGTCTGCCTCCTTATCCAAAAATTGTTTCTGCATATGCGGCCAGTTTTGGCTGACTATTGAGCCTGCCGGATGAACCTGCAGTTTTTGCCAGATCTCTTCGGTGATAAAAGGCATAAAAGGATGCATAATGCACAAGTATTTTTCCAGCACCTTCCCTATGATTATCTGTGTCTGCTGGTCGTGGATCTGTGGCTTGACCAATTCCAGGTACCAATCGCAAAATTCATGCCAAAAGAAGGAATAAAGCGTATTTGCCGCCTCATTGAACTGGAAATTATCAAGGCTGTCCTGTACCTTTTCTAAGCAATTATAGAACCTGCTCAATATCCAGCGGTTAACGATATTCAAATTCTTTTCTTTAGCGAAAGCGCACAGGTCAACCATGAGGATAGCAGGATCGCGGTTTAAAAAGATAAAACGGCTGGCATTCCAGATCTTGTTGGCAAAATTCCTGCCCTGCTCGAACCTTTCTTTGGATAAGAAAACATCCTGGCCCTGGGCGGTAATGGAGATCAGGCTAAAACGCAAAGCGTCTGTGCCAAACTCATCAATGACCTCTAACGGGTCAATGATATTGCCCAAAGATTTGGACATTTTCTTCCCGTCGATATCGCGCACCGTGCCATGCAGATAGACATCTTTGAAAGGGATAGCGTGCATAAACTCCATACCCGCCATGATCATGCGCGCTACCCAAAAGAAGATTATTTCCGGAGCTGTGACCAACACAGAGGTAGGATAAAAATATTTCAGGTCATCGTTATCCTTCGGCCAGCCCAGTGTGGCAAAAGGCCAAAGCCAGCTGGAGAACCATGTATCCAGCACATCTTCGTCCTGAACCACATCGCCAGACCCGCATTTTGAGCATTTTTCCGGCTTTACCGTGGACACCATAATATTAAGGCATGATTTATTCTGGCAATGATAAACCGGGATGCGATGGCCCCACCATATCTGCCTGGATATGCACCAATCCTGAATGTTCTCCATCCAATTCAAATAGACTTTTGTCCAGCGTTCAGGATGAAACTTGATCTTGCCTTTTTTTACCGCATCAATCGCGGGCTTTGCCAAAGGAGCCATCTTCACAAACCACTGCGGGCAAAGATACGGTTCAATTATCGTATGGCAACGGTAACAATGCCCGGCGGATAATGCATGCGGCTCAACTTTCTCAAGCAGCCCTTTTTCCTTTAAGTCTTCAAGGATAACTTCGCGCGCCTCAAACCTGTCCATTCCCTTATAATCCCCGGCAGCTTCATTCATCGAGCCATCAGGATGCATGACATTAATAAATTCAAGTTTATGTTTTTTGCCGGTAAGATAATCATTTGGGTCATGCGCTGGAGTTATTTTTACCGCACCGGTGCCAAATTTCATATCAACATTCGCATCAGCGATCACCTTGATCGGCCGGTTCAACAACGGCAGGATGATCGTTTTTCCTATAAGTTTATTATACCGGTTATCTTTGGGATTGACCGCGACAGCCGTATCTCCCAGCATTGTTTCCGGCCGGGTAGTGGCGACGACGATATATTTGACTTCCCCTGGATCCTTAAGCGGGTATTTTAAATAATAAAGGTTCCCCTGAAGGTCACGATGAGGGGCCTCTTCATCCGAAAGCGCGGTCTGGCAGCGCGGGCACCAATTGATCACTTTATTTCCCTGGTAGATCAATCCCTTGTCCCAAAGCGCGACAAAAACGCTTTTCACCGCTTGGGAATACTCCTCATCCATTGTAAAACGCAGCCTTGACCAATCACAGGAAACGCCTAATTTCTTCAACTGGCGGATTATCGTAGAACCGTACTCCTGGCGCCAAAGCCAGACACGTTCTATGAATCTATCGCGGCCTAATTCCTGACGGCTTAAACCTTCTTTGGCAATTGATTTCTCCACCACATTTTGCGTGGCAATGCCCGCATGGTCGGTCCCCGGCAGCATCAAGGCCTGAAAACCCTGGGCGCGGCGATAGCGAATAAGGATATCCTGGATAGTATCGTTCAACGCGTGGCCCATATGCAGAATGCCGGTTACATTAGGCGGCGGGATGACTATGGTAAACGGCTCCTTGTCAGGAGAAGGCGAACTTTTAAACAGGCCTTGCTCCTCCCAATATTTATACCATTTATCCTCTACTTCTTTAGGAGTGTATTGTTTGGCGAGTTCTTCCATTAAGGCTGCTTGTCTTTCAAGAGTTTATACTCTACGCTATCCACTAAAGCCTGCCAGCTGGCTTCAATGATATTTTCATGCACGCCGATCGTGCTCCAGGTATCTGATTCATCCTGGGACTGGATCAAAACGCGCACTTTAGCGGCAGTGCCGGCTTGTTCATCCAAAACGCGCACTTTAAAGTCGGAAAGCTGCATTTTAGACAGTGTGGGATAAAAATCCTTCAGCGCTTTGCGTAAAGCGTTATCTAAAGCATTCACCGGGCCGTCGCCTTCGGCAGCCGTATGTTCACGTTTTCCTTTAACTTTCAATTTTATCACGGCTTCCGTGGTGATCTTTTTATCGGAGACCTTCTCAATAACCACCTTAAAACCTTCCAACTCAAAGAATTCTTTATATTTTTTCAAGACCCTCTGCATAAGCAATTGAAATGAGGCTTCCGCTGCTTCAAACTGATAGCCCTGATGCTCCAGCCCCTGCAAAAGTTTAAGTATTTTCCGGGTTTGCGGGTCATCTTTAGACAAATCAAAATTCAGGCCTTTAGCGCGCATCAGGATACCGGTCTTGCCTCCTAACTCTGACATAAGTATTCTCCTGCGGTTACCCACCGCAGCCGGGTCCACATGCTCATATGTCCTGGGGTTTTTCATGATCGCGTTTATATGCATACCGCCTTTGTGGGCAAAGGCCGAATCGCCCACAAAAGGTTGGTCAGACTTTACGCGCATATTGCTGATCTCGCTGATAAAATGCGACAAATGGATCAACTCCTTCAAATTCTTCTCGGGAATACAATTGATCTTCAATTTCAGCTGCAAATTAGCGATCACGGGTATAAGGTCAGCGTTACCGCAGCGTTCACCGATACCATTGACCGTTCCCTGGACGAGTACCGCTCCCGCCTGTACAGCGGCAATGGAGTTGGCTATGGCGACCCCTGAATCATTATGGCAGTGTATCCCTAACGGAGAATCGACCTTTTCTTTTACCTGCTTGATCACTTCGGTGATCTCAGAAGTAAGCGCGCCGCCATTTGTATCACAAAGACAGATCGCTTCCGCGCCGGCTTCGCAGGCCGCAATTAATGTAGCCAAAGCATAATTTTTGTTGGCTTTATAAGCGTCAAAAAAATGTTCCGCGTCATAAAAAACGCTTAAGCCCTGGCTTTTTAGAAAAGCGATCGTATCCCTGATCATCGCCAGATTTTCTTCCAAAGTGGTTTTAAGCACTTCCTCTACATGGAAATCCCAGGTTTTGCCAACGATAGTGACAATACCGACCTTGCTTTTAAACAAGGCCTTAAGGCTGGGGTCCTCTGAAGCCTTTGCGCCTGGGCGCCTGGTCATACTAAAGGCGCAAACCCTGGCGTGTTTCAGGTCCTTCTTGGCCACCTTAATAAAGAACTCCATATCCTTGGGGTTAGACCCCGGCCAGCCGCCTTCAATATAATCAACTCCGATCTTATCCATCTTTTCGGTAATGCGCAGTTTATCCAGCACGGAAAACGAAATCCCCTCGCCCTGAGAACCGTCCCTTAAAGTGGTATCGTAGATTTTGACTTTTTGCATAGAGAGCCTCTTTATTTGGCTAACCCGAATTTCTCATGAAGCGCGCGCACAGCGGTTTCCGCGAACCTCTTTTTTATAATACAGGATATGCTGATGTCGGAGGTTGAGATCATCTCAATATTGATCTTATTTTTCGCCAGCACGCCGAACATACCCGCGGCAACACCATGGTGTGATTTCATTCCTACGCCGACGATAGAAACGCGGGCAATATCATTATCAAGCAAAACGTCCCCTGCGCCGATCTCGCTGGCCACGCGCTTAGTAATCTTAGTCGCTTTGGCGGAATCAGCTTTTGGAACCGTAAAGGAAATATCCGTCTGGCGGATATGGCCGACGTTCTGCACGATCATATCCACGCTGACCTGGGCGCAGGCAAGTTCTTCAAATAACTTTACTGCCACGCCCGGTTTGTCGGGAACATTACAAAGGGTAATTTTAGCCTCGTTTTTATTTAAAGTAATGCCGTTTACCACCACCTCTTCCATTTTTTTTACCTCCTTGATGATCATCGTCCCGGGATTTTTAGAGAAGGATGACCGGACATGTAAAGGAACATTGAATTTTTTGGCGACTTCAATGGAACGCGACTGCATAACCTGGGCCCCCAAAGAAGCCATCTCCAGCATTTCATCATAAGTGATCGCCTTGATTTTCCTGGCTTTAGGCTCAATGCGCGGGTCAGTTGTATAGATGCCCTGGACATCGGTATATATCTCGCATGAGCTGGCATTTAACTCTTTGGCCAGGGCGACCGCAGTAAGATCGGAGCCGCCGCGGCCTAACGTAGTAATATCCTGGTTTAAGTTTATCCCCTGAAACCCTGCGACAATAACGATCTTGCCTTTTTTAAGTTCCTCTTTTATCTTATCGCCGTTTATCCTGATGATCCGCGCGCGCGTATGGCTGGAATCAGTAATAATACCCCCTTGCGCCCCGGTAAAAGAGATCGCCTCAAACCCTAATTTGTGTATGGCCATAGCAAGCAGCGCGACAGAGATCTGCTCTCCTGTGGAAAGCAGCATATCCATCTCCCGTTCAGAGGGGTTCATATTGATCTTATCTGCCAGCGCGATCAGCTCATCAGTAGTGTCCCCCAGCGCGGAAACAACGACCACCAGGTCAAACCCTTTTTTCCTGTAGCTGACCACTCTTGTAGCTACATTCTGGATACGTTCAACATTAGCCACTGATGAACCGCCGAATTTCTGCACAACCAAACCCTTGCTCATCTCTTTCTCCAAAATTAAGCTTCTTTGCTTTTAATAAAATAGTTCAGCAACTCAAAACCTTTTTCAAAAACAAGCTCGGATTTCTCCGCCTCTTTCTCGCTGTAATTTAGAAACCCGCGCGAGACGATGTTTTTGCCGAATATGCCGAAAGGCACCATGCCGGCGGTATGCGTTCTTAAGCTTACCGGCGTGGCATGATCCGGCAGCACCATCACACGAAAACCGGTTTTTTTCTTAAAATGCTCAAGGATCGTGCCGACGATCATTTGGTCAAATCTTTCGATAGCGGTGATCTTCTCTCTTAACTCACCGTTATGGCCGGCTTCATCAGGGGCCTCTACATGCACAAATACAAAATCATTATCCGCCAGCGATTTTATCGCCGCCTTAGCTTTTCCCAGATAATCAGTATCGTAATAACCCGTTGCCCCGGGCACATTGATCACATTAAGGCCTAAAATCCTGCCTAACCCTTTAAGCAGGTCCACGGCGGAAATAACACTTCCCGTTAAGCCGAATTTATCAGCAAACTTTGGCATATTCGGTTTTTTACCCTGGCCCCAAAGCCAGATCATATTGCCCGGGTTTTCTTTTAGGTCTACCCTGACCTGGTTGATTTCATGCGCGCCGAGAAGCTGACGGGAATCCATCATCAGCTTAATGATCAGGTCGGCATTATCGCCTTTAGGCAGATGTTTGGATATGCTTTTTCCGGATATATCATGCGGAGGCAGGCATTTTAAAAGCTGCAAATGCTGTTCCGTGCCTCTTTTAACCAGCATCAGGTGCCGGTAGCTTATCCCGGGATAAAATATTATTTTATTACTGCCCAGTTTCAGGTTGACGAATTCAATCAGCTTCCTGGCTTCTTTAGAACTGATATGGCCTGCGCTATAATCGATCAATCTGTCGCTTGAGGCGGTGATCAGGTTGCAACGGAAAGCCACATCATCATCTTCCATATCCACGCCTAAATTAGCCGCTTCCAGTGGGCCTCTTCCGGAATAATATTTTTTAGGGTCATAGCCGAGTATGGAAAGGTTCGCTACATCAGAAGCGGGGTTCATTTTAGCAGGTATGGTATTTACCCTGCCTAGCCTGCCGTGCTTGGCGATATAATCCAGGTTCGGAGTGCGCGCGGCTTCAAAGGGCGTACGGCCCCCAAGTTCTTCGATAGGATAATCTGCTGCGCCATCGGCGACTAAAACAACGTATTTCATAAATTAATACCCTCGATAGAGCAAAACACTGTTATCATTCTTTGTTTAATAACCCGCATAACTGTTTAGACATCGCGGCTTTGCTTAACAGCGGCCCGGCAATGCCGCTCATACCGATAATAAATGCCCGGTAGGCTTTTTTATTCACGGTATTAGCGACCACAAAATCCAGCCCGGATTCTTTGAGCAAATCCCTGCCCTCTGCGATCAACCGTTTATCCGCAGCTTCCGGCTCAAATTTAAACCCGACTTTCAATAAACGTTTTTTCCCGGAAGAAAGGTTATTGATCAATTTAGGCGTTGGCACAAGCTTTATATTCCAGCCCCTTAAACGGGAAGAAACTTTCTTCCGGTACACTTGCTTTGGCCTGTAATCGGAAACAGCTGCCGCATGAATAACCGCGTCGTAAGCGCCTGTTTTAAGCTCTTTTGCCAACAGATTGTTTAATTCATCAAAGAACCGGTAGCGAATAACCCTGACACGCTTATCGCTAAAGGACCTCTCTGCCGGGCCAAGCAGCAAAGTGACTTTTGCCGACCGCGCCAGAAAAGCTTTACTTAACAAAATACCGGTATTACCTGTGGCAGTATTACTGATCACCCGTACGCTGTCAATAGCAACCCACGTAGGCCCGGCGGTAATCAGTATATTTTTATGCGTAACCAATTTCTTTCAGGATAATGTTTAATTTGGCCTTGACGCTTTTTGGCGGCCGCACGGTTTTTATCGCCCGGTCTGGGTCCTTAAGCCCATGCCCGGTAAGAATACAAACTATGCGCAGCTTTTTCCCTGCTGCTTTAGCTGAACTTTTGAAATAACCGCTAACAGCCAATTTCAATAACCCGGCAACGGAAGCGGCGCTTGCCGGTTCAGCAAAAACTCCTTCATTTTGCGCAAGTATCTTATAAGCCTGCAAGATCTCTCTATCTGAGACCATATCGATCAATCCACCCGACTCATCGCGCGCAGCAAGCGCGGATTTCCAGCTGGCCGGATTTCCAATACGGATCGCCGTGGCGATGGTCTGTGGTTTTTTTACTGGCTTTCCCCGGACTATCGGCGCAGCGCCCTGGGCCTGGAAACCAAGCATCTTAGGCAATCTCCCGGCAAAACCAGCCTTTCTATACTCTTTATAACCCTTCCAGTAGGCGGTGATATTACCCGCATTACCAACAGGGATCACTTGAAAATCAGGCGCATCACCTAGAAAATCGCAAATCTCAAAACTTGCCGTTTTCTGGCCCTCAATACGGAAAGGATTGATGGAATTGACCAATTTGATCGGATAATCTTCGGCGATCTCTTTTACCAGCTCTAAAGCGTCATCAAAGTTCCCGTCCACAGCAAGCACTTTCGCCCCATGGATCAATGCCTGGCTTAATTTCCCCAGGGCGATCGCGCCTTTAGGTATCAACACGATACATTTTATACCGGCGCGAGCCGCGTAAGCTGCGGCGGAGGCTGAAGTATTCCCTGTGGAGGCGCAGATAACCGCATGGGCATTCTCTTCGCAGGCCTTAGAAATAGCCATGGTCATGCCGCGGTCCTTGAAAGATCCCGTAGGGTTCAAGCCTTCGTATTTGAGGTAGACCTCAGCGCCCTTGCCGACGATACGGCTTAAAGCTGGAGCATAGATCAAAGGCGTGTTGCCTTCAGATAAACTGACTACCGGCGTCGCCTTTGTTACCGGAAGGTATCTTGCGTATTTATCAATCAAGCCTTTATAAGCTGTTTGTCCCACTTCACACCTCGATCCTGATCGCCACTGATTTTTCTTTGATATCCGCCAGGTGATCGATCATTTTCAATGCCTCGTGCAGGTTTTTCTCCTTGGCCTCATGAGTAAGCATAACGATCGGCACGATCTGCGACCTCTGCCTTTCTTTCTGCGTAACAGAAGCGATGCTTATGCCGAACTTGGCCAGGATGCCGCTAATTTTAGCTAAAACACCGGGCTTATCCAGAGCCGAGAAACGAATGTAATAACGGCTTTCAAACTCGTCGATCTTACGCAGTTTCTTCACTAAATTATCCTCTACACTGTTTAACGTCGGGCGGAACAAACCGGCCTTGATATCTTGGGTAAGATCAACGATATCGGAAACCACGGCGCTGGCCGCAGACAGCTGCCCTGCGCCCGGCCCGTAAAACATAAGGTCTCCCGCTAAATCGCTGGAAACATAGATCGCGTTAAAGACGCCATCCACGGAAGAAAGCAGATGTTTATCCGGCAGGAAGGTCGGATGGACCCTAACTTCCAGCTCATCAACTTCTTTCTTGGCAATAGCCAGTAGTTTTATCTGATAACCCAGCTCCTTGGCATAGTTCACATCAGCCAAAGAAATATTAGATATTCCCTCTATAAAAACATCCTTTAACGTCACCAGCTTACCAAATGTAAGATAAGTTAAAAGTATCAGCTTATGCGCGGTATCTAAACCCTCGATATCCAAAGTGGGATTACTTTCCGCGAATCCTTTTTCCTTGGCTTCGCTAAGCGCTTGGGCGAAGGAACAATTATTGGAAGACATTTGTGAAAGGATATAATTACATGTACCATTGACAATACCAAAAATACTGCTGAACTTGTTGGCCACTAATCCTTCGCGCAAGGATTTAATGATTGGGATCCCCGCTCCTACGGAAGCTTCAAAATAAATGTTCCTGCCCCGGTCAGCGGCTTCACGGAATAGCTGTTGCGCGCATTCAGCAAGAAGCGCTTTATTCGCCGTAACCACATTCTTGCCCTTCTTTAATGCTTCAAGTATATATTCTTTTGCCGGGTTGATCCCGCCCATCAGTTCGGCAACAATATCGATCTGCGGATCATTAAGGATCTGGCCCGGGTCACGGGTAAGAATATCTTTGCTCAAAGAAACGTTGCGTTTTGAAGTAATATCTTTATCGCATACTTTCTTGATGTTGATCTCCACCCCGATCTTTTGTGCCAGGAAACTTTTACGCGCTAAAAGTATTTTAGCGGCCCCTGAACCAACATTACCAAATCCGATTATCCCAATATTCACTTTCCTCATGTATTACCTCTTTTGACGTAATATGTAACCGTTTCATTAATGATCTTGCGGTGGCTTTCATCGATAGCCAGGAAAGTAAGCCTGGTATCATAGATTATATCCTTGGTGATCTCGCGTGATTCAAGGACTTTTCCAATAAGCATGATCGGGTTTGGGTCAAAAGGAAGCCTGATTTCAAGGGCCAGGTTGGTCCCTGGCTCAAATTGAGCGTTCGTCGTCAGAAGCATCCCGCCTAAACTTAAGTTCTTGCTCTGAGAAATATCCGTATTGCCGTTATTCTCAAGGATGCGATAGGAAATAATGAATCTTCCATTGGCTCTGGGAAATTTCCGTCTTTCCGGACCAGGATAAGTCATCTTGCCTCCTTTTTTTAAAAAAATATTAGTTATCGCGTTTAGCTACTCGCCTGTTATCAAAGTAAATTTAAGTCGGGGCGACAGGACTTGCC
The DNA here is from genome assembly GCA_041649385.1 of Candidatus Omnitrophota bacterium. Taxonomy (GTDB): domain Bacteria; phylum Omnitrophota; class Gorgyraeia; order Gygaellales; family Profunditerraquicolaceae; genus JALOBQ01. The sequence goes on from JBAZNG010000003.1 coordinate 15,235, forward strand.
CGCCACTGATTCTTTGGCGGGCCCGCCGATGCTTTAGTGGCGGGAACCTGTGACCTCTTGAACCCCATTCAAGCAGCCACCATTAGTTCTTTGGTGGCTGTCCGCCGGCGTTTTAATGGCGGACGCTCGTTACATAGTTAAGTCGGGGCGACAGGACTTGAACCTGTGACCTCTTGAACCCCATTCAAGCGCTCTACCAAGCTGAGCCACGCCCCGTTACAAACTTCCATTTCAATACTTCTAGTTTGTAACGGAGGCAGGCCCACCCATCACAAACTAGATACAAACTACTCTTCTTTGCTCTGCCTGGACATCAGGTCAACCACCGCCTGACGTGGGGATTTATTCCGGTAAAGCAACATATACACTTCTCTGGTGATCGGCATCTGAACCTTATATTTCAAACTTAAAGTATACGCTGATTTCGCCGTAGGCACGCCTTCTGCGATCATCTGCATATGCTTGGATATCTCTTTTAATGTTCTACCCTTACCGATCTGTTCTCCAACAAACCTGTTACGGCTCTGTGTGCTGATACAGGTAGTCACCAGATCACCCAGGCCGCTGATACCGCTGAAAGTCTTGTGCCTGGCGCCCATAGCGCTTCCTAACCTGGATATCTCCGCCAGCCCCCTGGATAATATCGCGGCCTTTGTATTCGTGCCGAATTTCAATCCATCGGATACGCCGCAGGCGATAGCAATCACATTTTTAAGGCTTCCGCCTAACTCCACGCCGATGACATCAGGATTAGTATAAACACGGAAAGAACCGGTGTTAAACACTTCTTGTATATATTTTCTTATCTTTTTATCAGGCGAAGCCACAACAGCTGTCGTGGGTATTCCCCGGGCGACTTCCCCTGCGATCGTCGGCCCGGAAAGCACCGCTATCTTCACAGGCCCCAGTTCTTCTTTAATCACTTCCGAGATCCTCTTTAAGGTGCCTACCTCGATACCTTTAGTGACACTTAAATAAATACACTTTCCAGCGCATTTGTTCAAGCGGATCTTCTTGAGCACCGCGCGCGTATATTGCGAGGGAACAGCCAGGACGATAATCTCTTTATCTGTCACAGCGGCTTTTAAGTCATTGGTCAATTTTATCTTGCGCGGCAATTTAACACCCGGCAGAAACCTGGGGTTAAGCCTGGTACGCGACATCTGCTGCGTATAATCGCTAAAAGCGCCCCACAAAGTGACATCAAGGCCTTTAGCGGAAAGCAGCACCGCTAAAGTCGTGCCCCAGCCGCCATCACCTAATATGCCAATCTTTGGATCACTCATTCTTATTATCAAAATCCTTTTTTAAGAAATGCACCTCAGAGTAGATATTGCTGAATTCTTTCTCCTCGCGCACGATAAACCTGATCCCCACATTGAAAGTCCCCGGGGCATCCTCATCAACGCGGGTGACATTTCCGATGATCCCGTTCTGGTAAATAAACACCCGTTTCTCCAGCTCTTTGCAGAAATCCAGCGTATCCCGGTTAAAAGACAGCCAGATCAAATCGTCTTTGCTAACCCTTTCTTTGATGTTGCATAATAACCCCGAACGGCTGATATCAACACTATAACCTTTAAGCAGTTTATCCACGGTCTCTCTTTTACAAACCTTATAACCTAAAGGAGTAGAAAACTCCAATCTTTCTGAATCCCTGCGTTCGCTGCCTGCATATAAGTTATCCATTATTTTATCGCCAGCTGCATTTTATTGGTGCGTAATTTTGCCAGGTCCCAAGCATAATCGTAAAGATGCAGCCCTTTGCTTACGGCGATGATCTCACCGTCTTCAGCTCCGATCTCCTGTGCCATATACTCTTTAACCAGCTGTAGGCCCCCCAGGTTAGAAGGCATGCCTCCCCAAAGGTCCCAGGAACGAAAATAAAGGACAAAATGCAGCTTGCCGTAACGCAGCCGCGTATCGATCAACCTTAAGCATGGCGGGTCGATCAATTTAATATCCGAGGGCATGCCTATTTCCATAATCGCCTGGTTAGTGCCTGGGCCCTTTTCTTTATACATCTTGATCACTTCTTCTATCTGGTTCACATCCAGAGGCATCTCGCGCACCAGTTCCTTGCCATCAACATTCTCTTTTAACTTGACCTTTGGGTCAACCAGCCTTTCGCCATAAGTGTAATCTTCAGTCTCAGTTTTCGCGCCAGTAAGCAGGTAACTTAAATACCCCTGGATATAATCCATATCCGTAGGAGCCGGGATACTCATTCCTTCAGGAATGATCGGGATGATCTGATGCCCCGGTTTCTTAACGCGGATAGTGGCAAAATCAAACTCCAGCCTCTTCTGGCCCTCATAGCTGCCGCGTGTGATCGTATAAACGTGGCCTTTCTCAAGTATTGTGGAAAGACATTGGAACCAGGCGTCATCTAAATCAAAAGCATCAATAAAGATCGGCTGCAAAAAAGTTTCAGGCATTGCTATTCTTTTTTCTCCTTTGCCACCCTGGCAAAATCCTTAAAACTGTTAATGATCTGCGCGATAGGCATATTCTTGCCGATATACCCTGAAGAGCCGTATTCCCGGGATTTAGCGATCAGGGTTTCGTCGTAGCCGAAACCAGTGATCATGATCACCGCTATGGCGGGTTTAAGTTGCTTTACTTTCTTTAAAACCTCCAGACCGCTTATTCCAGGAAGCTTGATATCCAAGAGCAGCACATCAAAATCATCTTTAGAAACCATCTCCATGGCTTCCTCGCCTGTTGAAGCGCTTTTTACCTGGCAATCTTCTTCCAGAAGCAAGTCACAAAAAAGGTCCTTTACCGCAGACTCATCGTCAACAACAAGCACTTTGTAGAGCATTTTGCTCTCCTTTGCCTTAAGCAAAAGGCAACTTGATCGTGACCGTTGTCCCCTGGTTTGGCTGGCTCTGCATCTCTATGGTGCCATTATGATTTTTAATTATATCATAACAAATAAATAATCCCAAACCCGTACCATCATTCTTAGTAGAGAAAAATGGCTTAAACATATTCTTCAGGTTATCCGGATGTATGCCGATACCGCTATCAACGATGGTGACCAGCGCAAAAAGGTTCTTGAAGTTAGCGGTAGAGATCCTCACCGTGCCCCCATTAGGCATAGCCTGGTGGGCATTGATCAGCAGGTTAAGGAAAACTTCCTGTAACTGCTGCGCATCAGCCCGGATCGCCGGCATTTTAGCCGCAAACTCTTTTTTGATGTTCACAACCGCCGAAGGAAGCTTATGGTAATAGACCAGCGGCATCACCGACTCAAGTATCTCGTTTAAATCAACTGATTCCAGCTGCGGAGTGGACTTACGCGAAAATTTAAGTATCTGATCAACCAGCTTACGGATGCGGTCCGCCTGCGTAATTGCCAGGTCCAGGCTTTTCTTGACCTTATCGCTTAACCTTTTTTCAACTGCGAGCATCTGCAGCCTGCCAGAGATAACGAATAAAGGATTGTTGATCTCATGCGCCATACCCGCAGCAAGCTGTCCGATAGCCGCCATCTTTTCGGCATGGAATATCTGATACTCTAGTTTCTTTTTCTCCGATATATCCCGGGCGATAAAACAATAGCCGATCATCTTGCCATGGTTATCCAGGAATTGATTCGCTGTCAGTATTGCCGGAATGATCTCCCTGTTCTTGCCCAAAAGGTCAATGCTTGTTTCATACTTTCCGAAAAGCCGGACATTCTCCAATATATGGTTCAATTTAGAGGCGGCGTCATTTTCAGTATGCAGCAAGCTGATATGCTTAAAAAGGACCTCTTTCTTGCTCCAGCCAAGCATTAACTCCGCGCCGGGCTCAAAATGCGTTATATTCCCATCAAGGTTAGTCAAATAAAACGCGTATTCCTTGATTGTGGAAAAGGCTTCCTTTAAGGTGTTATCGATCTTCCTGGCTGATATCTCTCTTTCCCTGCAGAGAGTGATATCCTGGCCAATGAGCAGGCGGCTGAATTGCTTATCCATTCCTAAGTTGACCAAGGAAAGATTCCAGGAGACCACTCTCTCCTGGCCGCCGGAATCCAAAATGATCGTTTCAAAATCCTTGGGCCGGCCATGTTTTACGGATTCATCCATAACCGCCTGAAGTATGCCCATTTTGATCAGATTATCGTTACCGCGGCTTAATAAACTGATCCAGTTCGTCCCGATAATTGCTTCGCGCTTAAGCCCGGTAACTATTTCGGCCTTTTGATTACAGATGGCGATCCGGCCGTCATGGTCAATGCAGAAAACAAGCACATCAGCGTTTTCCAGCAAACCACGAAATATCTCGTTATCTTTTTCTTGTTGCTTATCCATAAGCTTTTAAGCGGGAGAGGGGAATCGAACCCCCATATATAGCTTGGAAGGCTATTGTTCTACCACTGAACTACTCCCGCGTATTGGGTTCTAGGTGTTAGGTTCTAGGTTTTTGGTTTAGTGAAAGGATTATTATTCATCGCTAACCTAAAACCTAGCATCTATAACCTAAAACCAAGAATCACTCAAGTCAAAAAATGGGCAGGAAAGGATTCGAACCTTTGAAGCACAAGTGCAACAGATTTACAGTCTGTCCCCTTTGGCCACTTGGGTACCTGCCCGATAATAAACTTGCTCCTGATGTTTTTGCTTCTCCCTGTATTCTACCTACTATCTACTACCTACTGATTCTTAAAGCCGGCGAGAGGAATCGAACCCCCGGCCCATCGCTCGCCTGAATATTTAACAGCTCGCTCTCCAAAGGGGCTCTGCCCCTATGGCGCTCTCCGCCACAAAGCTTGGTGGTTCGCTGTTACCCCGAAACCGCGGGGAAACTTTTTCCCCGCACCCCTTTCGGGTCGTGTATTCTAAATTCAAAGAGCCGGCGAGAGGAATCGAACCCCCGACCCGCTGTTTACAAAACAGCTGCTCTACCGACTGAGCTACGCCGGCATTAACTACAGATCTTGACTGCCTGCGGTATTCTTTCAATAATATCCGAGGCAATCATGCTTATCTGCGACATATCTCTGGCGGCCAGATCACCGGCTAATCCATGAATGTATGCCGCGTATTTAGCTGCCTGAAAAGTAGTTAATCCCTGTCCTAAAAACGCGCTGACTATTCCCGCCAGCACATCACCGCTTCCTGCTGTTGCCATACCGGGATTACCGGTATGATTAAGATAAGTCTCTCCTGCGCTGCCGGCGACCAAACTTTCATGGCCTTTAAGGATAATCGTTATATTATAATATTGGGCGAACTTTTTCGCAACCTCTTTTCTTCTTTTTTGCACTTTATCAGGCGTGCTGTTCACTAACCGGGACATCTCTCTGGCATGGGGCGTAATAATGATCTGCCGGCCATCCTTAAACTTACCAGCCTTAAGCAGATGAGTATGCTTTGCCAGAGCGTTCAGGCCATCAGCGTCAATAACCATCTTTACAGCCTGGGTGCCCACGATCTTGCGGATCAGCCTTTGCGTTGACGGATCCCTGCCCAAGCCCGGGCCGATCAACAATACCTGGGTACGCTTAAGAAACTTGATGATCTTCCCGCAGGCGGCAAAACTTACGCTTCCGTTTCTTGTCTGCGCTAAAGGAAAAAACATTACTTCCGCCGGTTTTACCCTGGTGATCGAAGCGCTTAAACCTTTAGGCGCGCCTAATGTGACCAATCCTGCTCCCGCACGCAGCGCAGCACGGCAGGCCAGGATAGCGGCTCCGGATAAATTTACTGAACCGGCCAGGACAAAAACATGCCCGAATACCTGTTTATCCGCGTCAATCTTTCTGTGTAATAATCGCGCTGGCAACCGCATATGTTTTTACATGAGAAATAGATAAGTGCACGATAAATTTTCTGCCCCGGCCATTCAAAAATAAACACACCGGCTTTCCTTGCGCATCATTGGATATCTGGATATCCTGCCAGGATATCCGGCTATCCCCGGATGCTTTAAATATCGCTTCCTTGGCGGCAAACCTTCCGGCTAAATGCTGGTAGAAAGACGTCTTGGTTTTGGCATTTTTGATTTCTTCTTTGGTGAATACGCGAAGCAGAAAATCATCACCCCATTTTTCCACAGCCTTGCGTATACGGTTAACTTCTGTAATATCAACCCCTGTGCCGACGATCATAGCCTACCAAACCTTTCATCTGCTGCACCGCCCGGCCAAGCCCAACGGATAATGCTTGGCAGATAATCGCATAACCTATATTCAATTCATTAATCCCTGCTAATTTTGCTATGCGCCGGACATTACGATAATCCAAACCATGGCCGGCGTTAACCAAAAGGCCATTTTCCCTGGCAAAGCCAACCGCCTGCTTGACCTGTTTAAAGGTCTTATCGGTCTCGGACTTTGTCCTCGCGTCAGCGTAACGGCCGGTATGTATCTCTATGATACGCGCCCCGGCCTTAACGGCTGATTTGATCTGCCGGATATCCGGATCAATAAATAAACTTGCCCTTATTCCTTTGGCCTTAAACCTGGCCAAAGCGTCAACGATCTTACTGAAGTTTTTCACTACATCCAAACCGCCTTCCGTGGTAAGCTCCGCCCTTTTTTCCGGGACCAGCGTTACCTGGAAAGGTTTAAGTTTCAAAGCAAAGTCCACGATATCAGCAGCCAGGGACATCTCCATGTTCAGGTTAATCTTCAGGTTTTTCTTTAATGACAATAGGTCGGCGTCCTGAATATGCCTGCGGTCTTCACGTAAATGGGCGACAATACTGTCTGCGCCGGATTTCTGGCAAACCAATGCCGCTCCAACAGGATCAGGGCAACTTCCCCTACGTGCCTGCCGCAAAGTAGCCACATGGTCGATATTTACGCCGAGTTTGACCATAATATTAAGGATGGGCCTGCTCACCCCTGACATAAAACCAAACAATCACCGCCAGTGCCAGGGCGATAAGTTTTAGCCAGGGATGATAGGTGAACAAGTGGATTATGCGTTTAACCACGCCGGTCTTATTTATCTTCATTTAATCTTAAAGATCTCCTTGATCCTGATCTTCAGCTCCTCTATGCCCAGGTCTTTATGCAGCCTGCCTTTATAAACCAGGGAGATATCCTGGCGCTCTTCCGAAACAACAATAATGATCGCATCAGTTTCCTCGCTTAAACCTATCGCTGCCCTGTGGCGCGTGCCAAAAAGGCGGCTGATCTCATGTTTATCGGTAAGCGGAAGGATACAGCCTGCGGCGCTGATACGGTTATGCTGCAGAATGAGCGCCCCGTCATGCAAAGGGTTATTCGGCGTAAACACCGCCTGGATAAGTTCTGAACTGACATCCGCGTCTATATTCACGCCGCTCTGAAGGTATGAGACCAGCGGGTCATGCCTTTCTATGACGATCAATGCGCCGATCTTATTGTGGGAAAGGTTTTCGCTGGCCTGGCCGATCTCATTAAGTATCCTGTCTAGCTCTTCTTCTTTCAGGTTAACGCTGAAGATACGCCGTTTTCCTAATTTCGCCAGCCCCTGCCTTATTTCAGGGTGGAAAATCACCAAGAGTACGATGACCGAGATCCCAAAAAGCTGCTGCAGAAGCCAATCTAATACCGTAAAATTAAACTTCTGGAAAATAAAGAATGCCGAAAAGAGCATGATAATGCCGCGTAAAACCTGGCTGCCGCGGGTGCCTTCAAAAAAGAACATTATCTGGTAAATGACAAACCAGAGTATGGAAATCTCAATGATCGCTCTCCAATATAATGATAGATTAGGCATATTGGTTTTTCCTCATTATTGCGTCAGCTACTTTCAGCCCGTCACGAACCGCCTTCAGATCATGCACCCTGACGATCTGAGCGCCTTTTACAACAGCCAGGACGCTTGCGGCAAGCGTTCCAGAAATAAGTTCAGCTGGGGCATTTCCCGTTATCTTCCTGATAAAAGCTTTGCGTGAGACGCCCACCATGACCGGTTTACCCAGTATTTTGAACTCGTCCAGGTGATTCAGCATCTCCAGGTTATGCTCAGCCAATTTACCAAAACCGATACCTGGGTCGATGATTATCTTTTTAGGGTCTACACCATCTTCTTCAGCTTTTCTTACCGCCATGGATAGTCCAGAAATAACCTGATCAAGCAGAGAACGGTAATGTATATTCTTCTGCATGACTTTCGGAGAAGCTCCGCGCATATGCACGATCACCACCGCAACTTTTGCCGCGCTGGCTAAGCGCCTCATCTTTGCGCAGCGCAAACCCGATATATCGTTGACTAAAAGAGCGCCTTCATCAAGAGCAACTTGCGCTACTTCCGGTTTATATGTATCAATGGATATCGGCACTTTGATCTTTTTAGCCAGGAGTTTGATCACCGGCTTGACCCTGTTGATCTCTTCTTTGGCTGATACGAAAATCGCCCCTGGCCTGGTTGATTCACCACCTATATCCAGGATATCAGCGCCTTCGGCTACCAGTTTCTGAGCAATACCAAGGATAGCAGGCAGGTCTTTTTTCGCCAATAAGCGATATAACCCGTCGCCGCTAAAAGAATCAGGCGTCAGGTTCATGATCGCCATAATCCTGGTCCTCTTACCCAGGCCAAGCTTAAAAGGTCCAAGCTTCAGGGTGGATCGGTCATTCTGGTAACAATTGATTGATCCCTGCAATAACGCTGCCTGCACTTTAAGCCCGAAAGGCTGCGCTTTTAATTTTTCCGCAAGGCGGCCAAGTTGAGAAAGAGTGCCAAAAACCAGGCAATTTGAACGCTTAAGTTTTCCTGTTAAAACACCCCTGGCAACTGCGGCATCGCCGCCTAATGAAAGCATCTCTTGCTTGAGTATATTTGCCGAGATGCTGGAAATGTCATTTAACAGGACGGCGTAAGAAACAGCTTTGGGAAGCATTATCTTAATGCCATAAGGATCGACCCCGATTTTTTGCATCAAAGATTTAGCTTCTTCCTGAGCGTTTATTTTAAGTATGCGCATTGATCAGTTAAATCAGGTCAGATTTCTCAATACCCAGCAGCCTTTTAACTTCCTCCCCGCTTAAAACCTCTTTTTCTATAAGCGCATTGGAAAGCAGCTTTAGCTTATCTAAGTTATCTTTAAGCAATTTTACTGACCGGGAATAGGCGTTGGATACAATGGTTTTGACCTCTTCATCAATGATCCGGGCGGTTTCCTCGCTGTAATTCTTCTCCTCCATTATATCGCGGCCCAGAAAAACCAGCCCCTCTCTTCTGCCTAAAGTGATATTGCCCAGTTTTTCCGACATACCGAACTGCGTTACCATGCGCCTGGCCATGCCGGTAGCTACCTCAAGGTCATTCTGCGCGCCGGTAGTGACTTCATTAAGGTTTACTTCCTCTGAAGCCCTTCCTCCCAGGATCATAGTGATCTCGGCGATCAGGTCTTTTTTAGTCCAGTAATGCCTGTCCTCCAAAGGAGGCGTAAAAGTATAACCGCCGGCCAAACCGCGCGGGATAATAGAAACTTTTTTCAAAGGGTTTACTTCCGGAAGAAGTAAAGAGAGAAGCGCATGCCCTGACTCATGCAGTGCAGTGATCTCCTTTTCCTTTTTGGAGATGATGTGGCTCTTTTTTTCCGGCCCCATCAGCACACGCTCGACAGATTTATCAAAATCAACTTCCTCCACGGCTTCCTTGTTACCCCGGGCAGCCATCAATGCCGCCTCGTTACAAAGATTAGCCAGGTCAGCTCCGGAAAACCCGGGGGTCTGGCTGGCCACAGATTTTAGGTCCACTGAAGGCGCCAACTTTATCTTGCGCGTGTGCACTTTTAATATCTCTTCCCTGCCTTTGATATCAGGCAGGTTTATGATGATATTGCGGTCAAACCTTCCCGGCCGCATTAAAGCCGGGTCCAGCGTATCCGGCCGGTTAGTCGCGGCGATCATGATCAAACCCTGCTGGGCGTCAAAGCCGTCCATCTCCACCAGAAGCTGGTTCAATGTCTGTTCCCTTTCGTCATGTCCTCCGCCGATACCGGAAAAACGCAATCTGCCTACAGCGTCAATCTCATCGATAAAGATGATCGCGCCTTTTCCGGACACCTTACCAGCTTTCCTGCCCTGCTCAAAAAGATCACGCACACGGCTGGCTCCCACACCAACGAACATTTCCACGAAATCCGAACCGGACATACTGAAAAAAGGCACTCCCGCCTCACCGGCTACAGCACGGGCAATCAAGGTCTTGCCGCATCCCGGAGGGCCGACCAGAAGCACTCCCTTGGGGATCTTGCCGCCGAGTTTCTGGAATTTCTTCGGGTCAGTTAAAAAATCAATTACTTCCTTTAATTCCTCCTTGGCTTCATCAACACCAGCAACATCATTAAAGGTGGTTTTTTCAGTCTCCCCCTGTATCTTAGGTTTGATCTTGCCAAAAGACATCACGCGATTACCTAATTGCTCACCGCGGGCAGCCATCATCCACCAAAAGAATATCAGCAAGAGTATCGGGCCCAGGTTAAATAGTAAAGACAGCCAGAATGTGCGCGCTGGTTTGACCTCAAAACTCTTCAGGTTCTGGCGGATCAGGCTAAGCAAGTCATTATCATTATCCGGAATGTTCACGAAGAATTTTGATCCGTCGGTAAAATCACCGTGTAACACAGTTTCAGTTTTTGTCAGGGATTTGATCCTTGCCGGGTCATCTTTAAGAGTTTTATAGAAACTGCTGTAGGATATCTCTTTCGGGATACCGCTCACAGGTATGTTAAAAGCGTTGATCAAAAGCACAAAAATGATAAAAGCGAATATCCAGCCGATAGGGAAACGTTTGATGGGGTTGTTCTTTGAATTATTCTTTTTCTTGGGTGAAAGGGGATTAGCCATTTTGACTTCCTTTTTAGAGTTTTCCTTTATTGAGAGTATTTATTATATAGTCGGATTGATGTAAAATCAAGTAATTTATAAGGTTAGCGAAGATTAAAACGCAAAGCACGCTTTGCTTTTTTAACGCGGATGCCCTTAGGCAGGCTGACCACTGAACCGCATGGCTGGTTAAGCAACATCTCTTCTATTTCAAGCATATGCTGGTAAGTTATCCTGCGCATGCCTTCCTGCAGGCCGGATAACCGTTTCCTGATCATTATCCTTCTTATTGCCGGATGCGCCGCAGACAACTTTTTGAAAGTAAGCACTCTTGTGGGGCCTTTCAATGAACGCTCGGCCGCGCCCTCTAAATAATCATAATCCAGGCCTGAGCTTTGCGCCAGGCGCGCCAGGGAAACCTTGATCTTTTTGTTAAAGTACTTTTCCAAAAACGGAATGAGTTTATGGCGCACTTTGTTCCTGAAATACTTTTCCTGAAAATTTGAAAGGTCGGTGCGCGCGCTTATCGACCTGGCGGAAAGATATGCCTGGATATCTTTCCTTTGAGTCTCCAATAAAGGCCTCACAAAATAAATCCCGTTGATCTTTCTTTTAGGCAGTATACCTGCTAAACCGTAAAGCCCTGTTCCCCGCAAAATACGCATTAAGACCGTTTCAGCCTGGTCATCTAGATTATGCCCTAGGGCGATCTTTTCAGCGCCGGTCTTTTTAGCTAAAGCGACCAGGAATTTCATCCGCTCGCTGCGCGCGAATTCTTCTAAAGAACCTTTCTTATGCTTTGAGCTTATGTCAACTGCCTTACTTGCAAACGGGATATTCAGCTTATCCGCCAATTTTTTTACAAATACGGCGTCAGATCCTGAATTCCTGCGCAACATGTGGTCAAGATGCCCGATATGTAAAGAAAGTTTAAGCTCTTTCCTTAAACTGTTTAATACATACAGAAGCGCGACAGAATCCGGCCCTCCGGAAACGCCTATGAGTATGCGGTCGCCGCGCTCGATCAAACGGTATTTCTTTATGAACTTATGGATCTCTTTGGACATAACCATAGTTAGGATATTAGCATAACTGCGGGGATTTTCAATAAAATACGCCGCGGCATTGACTTTTGAGCCGATAAAGTGTAAATTAATATAAAGGAAGCTTATGGAAAAAACCGAACAGGAAAGAAAAACAGTCCTGAAAAATTTTCTCTCCCTTTCTTCTTTACAGGGGGTCAATTACGTCCTGCCTTTGATCGTCCTGCCTTATCTGATCCGCGTGCTCGGCCCGGAGAAGATCGGCCTGATCGCTTTTGCCCAATCATTAGTGCAATATTTCATCATCCTCACTGATTATGGGTTTAACCTGTCCGCTACGCGGCAGATCGCCCTATACCGGGAACATAAAACGAAGATGCGCCAAATATTCACTTCGGTGCTGACAGTAAAGCTCATCCTTGTCGCTATCAGTTTCTTTATAATGATGCTGATAGTAAATACATTCCCCCGTTTCCAGCAGGATTGGCTGCTCTACGCTTTAAGTTTCGGCGCTGTCTTAGGCAACGCTTTATTTCCCGGCTGGATGTTTCAGGGCACCGAGAAAATGAAGTATATCGCTTTTTTAAATATCGCCTGCGGCATACTTTACGCGGCAAGCGTGATCATCTTTATCCGGAAACCGGAAGATTTCCTTTACGTGCCGCTGTTTAATTCCATATTTTTTATTTTTACCGGCCTGCTTGGGTTGTACACGGCTTTCCGCAAGTTTGACCTTTTGTTTGTCGGCCGCTCAGCGGATGATATCATGCAGCAGTTTAAAACCGGCTGGGCATACTTTATCTCTGTGGTCGCCATCAATACTTATACAGCCAGCAGGGTTTTTGCCGTAGGGCTACTGACCAATAACATGCTCACCGGTTACTATGCCATTGCTGAAAAGATCGCCGGAGCGATCCAGACTTTTCCTTTAGACTCACTTTCACAGGCAGTATACCCGCGCTTCAACAAGATCTGCCAGGTAAGCCAAAAGAAAGCTTTTAACCTGATGAAAAAAGTTCAGGGCTCGATCACTTTTATCTACCTATTGATCATCCCTGCTGCTTTTTTGGCAGCGCACTTGATCGTAAAGCTGGTTTGCGGCCACGCGTACGTGGAGGTAGTTACCTGTTTAAGGCTGCTTTTGATCTCGGTATTTTTTGTCGTGGCTAACGCTTTACGGGTACAATTCTTACTTGTCTGTGCAAGGCAGGATATCTACTCTAAAATGCATATCGCTGCCGCTCTTTTTGGCCTGCCTTTGACTTTTATTTTAATCATCTACTATTCTTACCGCGGAGCGGCAATATCTACGATCGTGATCGAAGCGGCTGTTTTGACCTGCACCTGGAAAGTACTGCAAAAAATACAAAATCACAATAAACATTAATAGAGAATCCGATATTAAATAAAAAGCGGCCCTTAAAAGGCCGCTTTGATTTTGATTAATTTAGTGGCGGAGAGTGGATTTTTGAGCACCCAAAACAATCCAGCGAAATCCCGCCTGTTTTTGGCGGGAGATTGAGCACGCAAAACAATCTAACGAAATCCCGCTCTTTTCAGCGGGAAACCACGCAGTGGCATTTTATCCACTCTGGATTAATTTAGTGGCGGAGAGTGGATTTAAACCACCGACCAAGCGGGTATGAGCCGCGTGCTCTATCAGGCTGAGCTACTCCGCCAAAATTATTTTGCTGATCTTTATAAATAAAAACCTGCCAGGATCAATCCAACTCCCAGAAGCGCGCGAACAACCCTGCAGGCATCTGAAAACGCGCTATGCCCTAAAGAGCGTAACCTTAAGGACACAGCTCCATCAAAAGCGTTCCAAAGCCCGGCAATGATCAAGAATATTTTTATCAGCGCAAGCTGGCTTACCAAAGTTTTCTCCAAAAAAGTATGTAGGCGACAGCCAAAGCGTTCACGCAGGTAATCACCACGACACCGGCGGCGATATCTTTGACCAGTTTTATCTTAACGTTATGCTCGCTGGAAACAATATCCATCATCATCTCTACCGCTGTATTGAATATTTCCGCGATAAACACAAGAGCAACCGTGATGGAAAGCGCGACCAGCTCCAGCCCTTTTAACTTGATCAGGAAACCAAAAAGCAAAGCTGCCGCACCGCATAAAAATATAATGCGCATATTCCTGTGATAGAGGAACAGATAGATCACGCCTTTAATCGATATCTTAAAACTATCAATAAAGCCGTTGGTCTTGAATATGTTTGAGACGATCTTGTTCTTAGCCATATTATTTCTTCCTGTAAGCATCCAGGTATGACGCACAATAAATATTCTTGCTCATGATCAATTCCGCGGTGATCAAGGCGTCCATAAGCTGCCCGTCTAAAGGGTCTAGTATAGCAGAGTCAAGGCCATATGCAATAGACATAGCCAGAAACGTGCGGTTGATCAGGCTGCGTGAGCTCGTCCCCTGTGAAACATTGCTTAAGCCAACAATTGTTTTAGGGCTGGGGTCAGCCATAAGTTTGAATTCATGGATGGACTCCAGAATATCCTTCATCTGCGCCTGGGCAACGTTCACAGGCATAAGAATGGGATCTAAGTATAAATTCTCAATAGGAAAACCTTTTTCCGAACATGCCGCGATGATCTCGGCGGCCAGCTCCAGCCTTTGGTCCTTATTCTGCGGTATGCCTTTTGCGCTGATCGTAAGGCCGATAAGAGAAGATCCATACTTTAAAGCCAGCGGAATAAGTGTATTTAATTTATCGCTATCAGCGGTAGTAGAATTGATCATCGCCTTGTTCTTGGCTGCCTTTAAGCCCGCTTCAATGACTAGCGGCTTACTGGCATCCAAACAAAGTGTTTTATCAGTTACCTCCTGCACTGTTTCAACGAGCCACGGCATATCTTCAAGCGGTTTCCGGGAAGCGGGGCCGCAGTTTATATCCAGCGCGTCAGCGCCGCAAGCAACCTGTTTAAGCGCGCACTCTTGTATCGCGGCCTTATCTTTATTTTGTATGGCTTTGCCGATACCCGCATACATCCCATTGATCAATTCACCGATAATAAACACTCTCTTTGCCCCTCTCTGGCAGTAAAATCAGGTCCTGCCGAATAAATTGTTTATGTGCCTGGCCACCTTGGCAGCAGCAGCCGGATGGCGCATTACCAGAATATCCGCTCCGGCCTGGATAAGAACGCTGGAGGTGATCGTTTCCCAGATTGTACCGCACTCGGCGCTAAGCTTTGCTTCTTTAGCCCTCCAGGCCTCCTGGCCGGAAAAACAGATAAATGGAGAAGCCAAAGTCTTGTCTCCTGACAAAGCCGCCAGCCGCGCGCGTTCCATAATTGAATAAGCGTACTCTAAACCATAACCTAATGCTCCAATCGTAGGATTCATCACGATCCTTTCCAAACCTAACCCTATATCCGAAATAAGTATATTTAACTGTTTGGCGATATTAACATCAATAGGGCTTTCGGCGATAATGTTGTGGCCGTCAGCAAGTACGCTGGCGACCAGCGTTTTATAATTTTCCTGCACAGCGCTGCCGATAAGGCAACGTTCACCTTTTGCCGCCTCTGAAACCACAGGTATGATCTGGTTATCTTTGGCGTCATCTCCGCAGCCGGTAATGATTAAAGGCACATCCATCTGTCTCAAAAGTTCTTTAATGAACTTTCCTGCGCCCGCGGCATCTTTATTGCCGTAATCAGGATGGAAACTTTGCAGCTTTACACAGATAAGCTCAGCCTTATGCTCTTTGACGCAACACTCTGCCCATTTAAAAGGATCATTAATAACCTTGCCCCATGCACGCAGCAACTCATCCGGCCACTCTGAAGGCGCCATATCCCAAACTTCAAACGCGATCTTAGGAGGATTAGGTATCTGGCCTTCCTTAAAGAGCAAGGGAAGCGTATTCTGGCCTCCGATATGTATAGCTTGAACGCGCGAGCCTCCTTCGGATTTAACTGCTCCGATGGTTACAGCTGATACCGCTGCGGGCCATTTTTCAATCACTGGCTGCAAGACCATATTTTCTCCCCGATTTTTTTAAGCTGAATGAATATCTTCGCCTGGTTGTCCAACCGTGTTAGCGGCTGGCCATCGAAACTTAACTTTTCCAGGCCAGGGTCATTCTCAAGCCTGCCTAAATAAAACCAATCCCGCGCTGGGATTTTGTCATTAATAATATCTGTTCGGCTGCGATTAATCAACAGGAAATTTCTCTTTGTCCCGATCTTCAAGGAATCCACCAGGTCGATTATCCTGGCGGCTGATTTTAACCCAATACTGGAATCATCACTGACCACGACCAATGCATCGGCAACGCAGGTTGTCTTGCGCGAAAGATGTTCGAGGCCGGCCTCATTGTCAATGACCACATAGTCGTAGTTATTGACTAGCTTACCGATCACAGAACGCAGGACATTATTGGCGTAACAATAGCAACCCGGGCCTTCGGGCTTGCCCATGGACAAAATATCAAAACCTTTTTCCTCGCAAACAGCGCCTTGTACCTTAAGCTCGATAAAACGCTCTTTGGGAAAACCTTCAGGCAAAATTTCCGGATGAAACGACAACTCGTTGAGTATGCTGCCGACAGATTCCCCGATATTTACCCCCAAAAGCTCCCCAAGATTGCTGTTAGGGTCGGCATCAACCAAAAGTAATGAGCCTAATTTTTCCCCTATGATTATCCTGGCGATCAAGGCGGCAATAGTCGTTTTGCCCGTGCCTCCTTTCCCCGCCATGGCGATTACATAGCTCATCAGAATTTTAGCGTAGGGAACTTATTCAAGTCGGTATGCGGAAAGAACAAAGCCTGCCCGTACTCATCCATATAACCCGGATCAACCGATAATTCAAAATAAGTCATTGAACGGGCTATTTTCTCTGCCGCATGCCGTGCTTGTTCCGAAAGCAATATGTCTTTTGAGCCGGCAAGCGAAGAGTTGCCGATAAAAACGAACTTTGACCTGTCCAGATCCGGCAAAAGCCCGATAGAGATCGCTTTTTCCATATCCAGGTAAGTGCCGAAACCTCCGGCGATAAGGATCCGGTAAATTTGCGAAAACTCAAGCCCCAGGTGGCGCAGGAGTATGGAAGTCGCCGCGAAAATCGCCCCTTTAGTCCGCTTCAGGTTTTCGATATCAGCTTCCGTGATCACAATATCTTCACCCGTCGCGCTCTCCTCCTTAAAAACTACCACAAATTCTTTACCGTTAGAGGATTCACGCTGCCGCGGAGCGTCCATCGTAAGCTTGCCGCTTTTATCCATTATCCCTGCGCTAAGCATGGCGCTAAGCAGCTCAATATAACCTGAACCGCATATGCCGCGTGGTTTACTCTTACCGATAGTAGAATAGAAAACTTCACCATTTTTATCGATCGAAACTTTTTGGATCGCTCCATTTGAGGCGCGCATACCGGAACTTACCCCGCTTCCTTCAAACGCAGGGCCTGCGCTGGCTGCACAGGCAACCAAAAAGTCCTTATTGCCTAAGACAATCTCACCGTTGGTACCGATATCGATAAGGATATGCAGCTGGCTGCTTTTATAAATACCGCTGGATAAAACACCCGCCGTAGTATCCCCCCCTACATAGCTGGCAACACTGGGAACGCAATATAAAAGCCCGCGCGGATTAATATTGATCCCGACTTCGCTGGAACGCACTACAGGAAGAAAATTAGCCGTAGGAACATACGGCTGCTTACGGATATGCGCCGGGTCAATACCAAGTAATAAATGCAGCATCGTGGTATTGCCTGCGCAAATAATACAATTGAGATCATTTAAATCCACCGTGTTATCCGCGGTAAGCTGGCGGATGATCTCGTTCATCGTATCAGTAACGGCATTATGCAACTGCTCAAGCCCGGATGGCTCTTTGGCGTAGATTATCCGCGTGATCACGTCGCTGCCAAAGACTGCCTGTGTGTTATATGTAGCTTTTGTCCCGAGTACCTTGCCGCTGTTAAGGTCAACCAGCTGGCCGGAAATAGTCGTGGTGCCGATATCAAAACAAAAACCGAAATTCCTGCCTGTAGTGTCGCCCGGTTCGATCTGTAATATCTCCAGCGCCTGATTGTGCTTTCCAAGACTAACAGTGACCTTCCAGCCAGCATCGCGCAATAGCTCTCCCAGCTGGCGGATATTAAAAAGGCCTGCCTGTATAACAGTAGCTCCGCTAACCTTTCTTAATTCCCTTAATAAGCGCTCCAGGTCGCTTAAACTATCCTCTAAAGTCGGCAGAGGCAAATTCAGGTATACTTTACTTGCAAAAGGAGAATGTTTAAAAACCGGCTCTTTAAAATCTGTTTCCGCCGGCGCAACATCGGCAGTTTCAGAGTAAAGGCCTTTAAGCCTTTGCGCCACTTCTTGGGGGGTAAGATTATCAAAATCTAAACGGGAGGTTAAAGGAACCTCCACTTCCAGGTCGCTGCGGATAACCGTCAGGCAAGCCAGGTAAACGTTATTTTTCCTCTCTTCCAGGGAAACAGCTCCATTAGGCTGGGTAAGCACAGAGCCTTTTTTCAAGATGACTTTACAGCGGCCGCAAACGCCATCGCCGCCGCAGGCGGAATTGATATAAATCCCGGCGGAAAGCGCAGCAGAGAGTATCGTCTTGTCCTTTTCAACCTCAACGGTCTTCTTTTCCGGTAAGAAAGTAACTTTGAATTTCTGCATTAGTTCAAGTTTTTTAAGAATGTAGGCAGGCCGGCGGCTTCTTTAGGCCCGACGATGATATTAAAACCTGACTGCTCCTGCAGGTCCCCGCTCATTACTGCGACATAACCTGGAATGATTACCCTTTTATGGTTGACTATATCTTTAACGCCGCTCTTATTCAAAGAGAGCGTGATCGTTTCAGCGTTGAATTTCTCCGCAGCCCAGGCCGTAAGCACGCTCATTCCCTCGGTATCCACGCTGAGTATATATGAAGGTATCTTACTGGCCTCTACTTCACCCAGGACAGTATAGTAGCTTAAAGAGAAATTGGTTGTGACTAATACCGGTGATTCTCTGCCTGCGGAACCAACAGTATAAAGTTTTGGCTCTATCTGCAGGGGCTTTTGCGGATCCGTATAGATATTCTGCCTTAAAGTCAGGATAGACAACGTTTCCCAACTGCTTATCCCGGAGATCAAAACAATGCCGGCGTATTTGGCGATATATGCGCAAGCCTGCATGGCTTCTTCATAGGGGTCAGCGTTTTCAGCTATTGCCAAAGACGGAAAACCCAGTAAACGGTTGGATTTTTTCAAAGCCTGCCTGCGGATCTGAGTTAGATCCCAAAGTTTATCAGCGATATTCTTCCTGCCTGTATCCAAAACCAGGTCACTTAATCCCCTGTTTTTAAGTTCGCTTACCAGATCCTGCATCTTTTCCAGGTCAGCATCAGAAACAACCAGGGGCAGGTTAAACCTGCCGGCAATTCCGGCAAACACGGCTAAATTATCTTTTGTCGCGCAATAGATCAAAGGCCTTTTATCTTTAGCTATCTCGCAGGCACTTTCCAGGCTCTTTGGTTCATTGTTCATAAACACAAGCGGCAGGGACGTATTTTCAAGTAAAAGTTTGACTGCGCTCTCAAACCTTCCCTGGCCGCCGGAGTGCTTAAGCGCCAGGCAATTTACTTCCAATACCTGTCCGACACGCTCAAATTTAAGCTGGTTTATCTTGCCTATTTTTTCTTTGATCTCCCGGTCATTGGAAGTATCATCAATAATTATCCCCAGCCCGCAGGGAGAACGAAACTTCTCTTCGTGCCTGAACATCACGGTCTCATTGCCTAGATCTAATTTATTCTCGCCAGAACCGATAGTGATCAGTTTTATCGGAGGAAGCGCTGCGCTTTCTAAAATAGCTTTAGCTTCCGCCGAAATAGACGGGCATTTATCGATAGGGACATTCTTCTTGGCCAGCTGCATGGCAAAAGCCAGGCACGTAGCAAATCCGCACTCCCGGCAGTTTGTTTTTGGTAAAAGCTTATAGATATCTAAACCGGAAAAAGCCATTCTATTCTCTCCTGTTGATCAGGCTGGCAAAGTAACCCGCGCCGAAACCATTATCGATATTCACGACCGCGATCCCCGGTGAGCAGCTGTTCAACATTGTCAAAAGCGCCGAGAGTCCGGAAAAATTAGAACCATACCCGCAGCTGGTCGGGACAGCGACGATGGGAGATTTGACCAAACCGCTGACTAAACTTGCCAAAGCCCCCTCCATGCCTGCAACAATAATAATAACCTGCGCCTGTTTTAACCTCTCCAGGCAACTAGCAAGCCTGTGCACACCGGCAACGCCACAGTCGTAAAATTTCTCAACGCGGTTACCCATCATTTTCAAAGTAACCACGGCCTCTTCGGCAACAGGCAGGTCAGCGGTGCCTGCGCAGACGACCGCCACAAAACCCGCGGGTATCTTCTTGGCTTTAGACGCCAGGTAACCGATCTTAGCAAGCGGGTTATATTTTAAAACAGGGAATAACCGTTTAAGAAACAAGTAATCTTTTTTCTCAAGCTTGGTCAGAAGAAGGTCTTGTTTTGCTTTGATCAGCCTTGCGGCGACCTGTTTAAGGTGCTGGCGTGTTTTACCCGGCGAGTAGATTACTTCGGCGAAACCCTTGCGTTTTTCCCTTGCCATATCAAGCTTGGCAAACCCCAAATCGCAAAACCCCTTGTCGCCGGGCATCTTTTTCATAAACCCCGGTAGACGACGGCCACCAACAAAATGATCAATAACCCGGCGAGGATATAGAAATCGTTGAAATAAATAAAATTACCCAGCTGCTCTTTCCAGGTTATCTTGGCATCGACTATGCAACCCGGCTGCTTGGCCTGTTTTGACTTATACTCCTCTACCTGTTCCTTTTTGAACCTCAGGTATACGCCGCCTACCTTGTAAGCAGGGATCTGGCTGTTCTCCGCAAGGTCTAAGACATCTTTTTCAGAGATACTCAGGAATGAAGCAACCTCTCTTACCGTGAGCAATTTTTCTTCTGCCATAAAAACCTCAAGTTATTTCCCGATCTTTTCTGTGGCAACCCATGAATCTATCGCCTTACGCTCAAACTTGAATTCATTGCCTTCTTTGCTGGAGGGCACCTTGCCCGCATTAGCCCATTCCATGATCAACCCCATATCTACTTCAAGGTATTTCGCCAGCTCCTCAGTATTCAAAAAATCATGCAGCATAGTGCAGGTGCCCTGCAGTACCGCGCCTTCGGCCACATTAAGCCTCGTCGGATAAATATGCCCCTCCACCATCGCCTGAGGAAGCAAGGTGAGCCTTTCTTTGGCGACGATCTTGCCTTTGACCTTGCCTCCGACAATAATGTTATCCCCGACAATATCAGCCTGCACAAAAGCATTCGGCCCGATCGTCAGGTTGCCGCGCGTCTCAAGATTACCTTCAAATTTACCGTTAATACGCAAACTGACCGGATCCTTAAAGGTCAATGTCCCCGTCATAGCGGCATCAACATCCAGCACCTTTTCTTCAAGTTTCTTATGAAAGGCCATCGCTATCCTCCTTGTTATTGCCGGGTTTATGATCCTTGGAAATCATGCTTTCAAAATACCTGAGCAGATGCAAAATAACCAGAACCAGGACAGTAGTATAAACTGCCGTGCGGATAAAACCGGTGCCTACCGCAAGGCCGATCCCCGAAACAACCCAGATACTTGCCGCCGTAGTCAGGCCCTTAACCCCTTCTTTTTCCCGGATTATCGCGCCGGCACCCAAAAAACCGATACCTGTAATCACACCGGCGGCGATCCTTGTCGGGTCAAGCGCGACTTTATCCTTATATATATCAAAAACATAGATGGATGTCAACATGATAAGGCAAGAACCCAGGCCCACAAGAATGTGCGTGCGTAACCCGGCTGTCCTGCGGTGGACCTGGCGCTCCAAACCCACAAGGCCGCTTAAAACGAATGTTGTCAACAAACGCCCAATGATCTCAAAATCACCAAGCATACTTCCTCCTGTCTTTAGTTAAGTCTACCAATCAAGGCCAAGTCCACTGCGCCTGCCCTTTGTGTACAGCAGCGCACCTAAACCAGCGACCATCGCGGCATTATCCATGCACAACCCGGGCTCCGGGAAAAAGCATTTTACTTTTGCCAATAAACATTCCTGCAAAAACTTTTGCCTTAAACGCTTATTTGCCGCTACGCCGCCGCCAATAATAAGCTGTTTAGCCCCTTTTCGCTTACAAGCTAAAAGCGTTTTGCGCGTCAGTGTATTGATCACTGTTTCCTGGAAAGAAGCGGCAACATCTCTTTTTAATGCGGCAGTCAGCTTCTTTGTTTTCAGATAATACAAAACCGCTGTTTTAATGCCGCTGAAACTAAAATCCAGTTCATTCTTGGTTTTAGAGCAGGAAAATCTTATCTTATGGGAATTACCTGTCAGGGCCAGCTTCTCGATCAGTGGCCCTCCGGGATAACCCAGGCCCATGATCTTAGCTACTTTATCAAAAGCCTCACCACAAGCATCATCCTGGGTTTCTGAAAGTAACAGCATCCGCGAAAAATCTTTTACGTAGAAAAGGCTCGTATGCCCGCCGGAAACTACCAGCGCCACAGCCGGAAGCTTAATCTCCTTATGGCAAAGCCTGTTCGCATAAATGTGGCTGGCTACATGATCGACCCCCAATAGCGGCTTATTTAAGCTTAAGCTTAACGCTTTGGCAAAAGCAATACCCACCAGAAGCGAACCAGGCAGCCCCGGGCCTTGCGTTACGCAGATAAGGTCGATCTGGCCCGGTTTTATTTTCGCCTGCCTGATCGCCTGAGCGGCTACACTGGAGATCGTCTCCAACTGACAGCGCGAAGCTATCTCCGGGATTACCCCTCCATACCTGCTATGTTCTTTGAGGCTACTGGAAACAACGTTAGAGATAATCGTCGTGTCTTTTACCAGCGCTACGCCTGTTTCATCACAAGAACTCTCAATGCCTAACGTGATCACTTTACTACCTCCGAGACAAAAACAAACTCATACCCTTCTTTAGCTAACTGCGGCATCATCTGGCTAAGGACCTTTAAAGTAACCTTACGGTCATGCCCTATGCCGATAGCCACGCCGCGGTTTAACGCTATTTTCTTTAATTGCCTTAGCTGCTGGCGGATATATTCCGGTTCATTGCGGTTATCCAGAAAAACATCGCGCTTTGCGCACTTTAACCCCATCTTCCTGGCTAAAGTAAAAGCAACCGATGAGGAAGTAACAAAACTATCCAGAAAATACAGGTTCCTTTTGGATAATTCCTTCAATACAATCTCGCAGGTTGCCCGGCTTTCTGTAACCCGCGAGCCCATATGGTTAGAAACCCCTTTAACAAATACCAGGCTCTTCAGGTCATCGGCGATAATCCTGCGGATATCCTGTGCGTTGAGAGAAATAGTGATAGTATCCCTCTCAAGCTTATACTTTTCCTTAGGTTCCATGGGAAGATGCAAGATGATCTCAAAACCAAGTTCATGCAAACGCATAGCGACTGGCTTTGAGTTTTTTAAGGAAGGCAGTACCGCGCAAGTCAAAGGATACCTGATCTGGCTAGCCAGCGAAAGATTGTTGGGATTATAACCCCAATCATCAATGACAATGGCGATCTTTCCTTTAAAAGGTATGGCGGCCTTCTTTGGTTTGGGCCGGGGCAAAACAATGGCCAGAATAACCACAAAAAGAACAACAGCCAGGCTGATAAAAAAAAGTGTTTTCCCGGGTTTAGGCATTATTGGCTTTTTGCGCTGCTTTTATAGAAGATCATTGTTTTCAGCGCGCTTATCGCGCTTAAAACTTGTTTATCCGATTTAAAATCAAAAACCTCCGGCGAAGGATATTTCTGTTTAACCACTGATCCGCCCCGTTCATCTGGACAAACCGGATCAGACGGCCTTAAAACATCATTTTTATCCGCTGAAGGCTTATCCGCCTCAACGATCACATCCGGTATCACGCCTTTACCGTGGATGACTTTACCGGAAGGAGTAAAATATTTACTGGTAGTAAGCTTCAAGGCTGAACCATCGCCCAACGGAATGATCGCCTGCACTGAACCCTTGCCGAATGATTTTGTCCCGATGACCATCGCGCGTTTATAATCCTGCAGGCAGGCGGCAACAACCTCGCTGCCGGAGGCTGAACCTTCATTGATCAGGATAACCAGAGGCAGGTTAAGAATAGGATTTTTTACCTGCGCGGTAAAACGGACATCTTCAGAAGATTTGCGGCTTTTCGTATATACGATCAACTTACCCTGCGGGATGAACTTCCCCGTGATCCTGGCAGCTTCCTCCAGCAATCCTCCGGGATTGTTGCGCAAATCAAGAATAAGCGCATTCATTTTCTGTTTAGAAAGGCTGCTGATCGCCGCATTCAACTGCTGGGAAGTATTTTCCCTGAATTCAGTAAGCCGGATATAACCAATGCCGCCCTCAAGTATCTGGGCGTATTTCACATCCTTGATCTTGATCATCTCGCGCTTAATGGAAAATTCCAGTAATTTTTTATCCCCCTGCCTTAAAACCGAAAGTTTAATCATATCTCCGGGCTTGCCACGCATCTTCTTGACCGCGTCAGTCAGGCTCATCTCCCTGGTTAATTCATCGTTGATCTTTACAATGCCGTCGCCAGCTTTTATCCCCGCACGCCAGGCGGGAGTATCTTCAATAGGAGTGATGATCGTAAGCATTCCGTCTTTTATGGCGATCTCGATGCCTAAGCCGCCGAACTTTCCTTCTGTATCGATTTTCAGTTCATTGTAAGTGTCCGGGTCAAGGAACTGGCTATGCTCGTCTAAAGAAGAAAGCATGCCTTTCAAGGCTCCGTAGATCAGGCCTTTGGGTTTAGTTTCATCCACATAGTCTTCCTGGATAACCGCCAAAGTATGCGAAAACAGCTCTACCTGCCTGTAAAGCTCCTCTTTCTTGTTTTCACGTGAAGCAGATACTGCCAGAGAAAAACAGCCGAATAACAATAAAAATATGACACAACCAAGGATGAGCTTCTTTAATATCCTCAACTCAACCTCCGCTTGATCAGGTCCTGAAGCAGTTTAGGATTTGCCTTTCCCTGGCTTTTTTTCATCACCTGGCCGACTAAGAACATCAAAGCGTTGGCTTTACCGGATTTAAAATCGCTAACG
>JBAZNG010000004.1:0-35783 GCA_041649385.1 Candidatus Omnitrophota bacterium
GTAAGATGAAAGTAGCAGAGTTTTGCGGCAAGTTGTGTTTGGCGTTGTTAGCGGGGTTTTTATCATCATCTGCGCTTTTTGCGCAGGATGATGAAGTGGATTTAAGCAGGATTGTGGTTACGCCGTATTTTGGTAGTATTTCTGCGAAAGAGAATCCTTCTGCTACGGATGTGATTGATGTGGAAGAAGAGGAATCAATTGGAAAGTTTAGTTTTGTTGATGCAATTGAAGGTTTGCAAGGTGTTGATTATGCTGTTACAGGAGGGACGGAAGGCGTTTCAAGCGTCTATATTAGAGGCGCTGATGCTTATGATACTCAGTTGATGTTAGACGGAATTAGAGTATATGATCCAATCAATACGCAAGGATATTCTGCTTCTTATAATTATTTATCGTTAGATAATCTTGATAAGGTAGAAATTGCAAGGGGTCCCTATAGTAGTCTTTACGGTTCACAATCTATAGGTGGATCAATTAATATGATTACGCATAAGGGAAGTGGTAAACCGACATTTTCGTATCTTCAGGAATTTGGTTCCTATGATACTTATAGAGAGAAAATTGCAACTCAAGGAAAATTAGGCAAATTGGCGTATTCTTTTGGAGCCTCAAGGGAAGATATCCGTTCGTTCTATTCAGCGAAATATAAGAACGGTAATCATGAGCGTGATCCATTTGGAAATACTAACACTTCTTTGCGACTCGATTACGAATTGAATGATAATTTTGAAGTAGGAGTTTCGCAGCGTTATTCCTATGCTAAATATAATTATGATAATGGTTGGTCAGCTCCTCCTTCAGATGACTTTGATAATACAGCGAGGTTGCATCAAAATATAGGTTCTTTTTATTTAAACAA
Organism: Candidatus Omnitrophota bacterium; assembly: GCA_041649385.1. Lineage (GTDB taxonomy): Bacteria > Omnitrophota > Gorgyraeia > Gygaellales > Profunditerraquicolaceae > JALOBQ01. Next base: position 860 of record JBAZNG010000004.1, read on the forward strand.
TAAGATCAGTGATTTTCTTTCACATAAATTTACTTATGGTGTTGTTGATACGCAGAGAAAAGGTTGGGATGGTAGTGATGATTATTGGTATAATGCAAGAAGCAATCAGTTTAAGTACGCATTAGACTTTAAACCTTCACGCTTATATAATGCTTTAGTCGGTTATGAATATACGGGAGATAGAGGAGAGTTCTATGATTATGGTAAAGAACCAAAACATAGAGCTAATTCTAAGGGGATATTTTTCCAGAATATATTACGTCCCATAGATAATCTTTTTATCTCTTTTATTGTTAGGGAAGAAAACCATTCAACTTTTAATAACAATACCACTTATAGTGTTTCTTCTAGTTATTTTATCGAACCGACGAAAACAAAAATCAAGGCATCTATTGGTACAGGTTTTAGGGCGCCAAGTCTTTACGAATTATTTTCTTCTTACAGTGGTAAACGGGGTCTTGTTCCAGAAAAATCCGAGTCTAACGAGATTGGCTTTGAACAACGCTTTATGAATGAAAAACTTAGTTTTGGTTCTACATTATTTAATACAAAAATTAAGAATAAAATTGAATATAAATCAACAGGCTATTGGACAGGAGAGTACGATAATATAGGGAAAGCAAAGATTTATGGAGTTGAAAATTTTGCAGAATATAAGTTTAATGATAAAACTTCTTTGAAGTTAACTTATGATTATCTTCATGCTCAGAACGAATCAGATAAATCTAGGTTATTGAGAAGACCTAAGAATAAATTGGGGGTATTGTTTAATACTATGTTAGGAAGACTTAAAATCTCTCCTGAGATTTATTATGTGGGTAATAGGATTGATACCTCAAGTTCGGTCAATTATAAGTTAAAATCATATATTTTAGCTAATTTAGGATTAAATTATAAAGTTAATAATAATTTTGAGATATTTGGAAGAGCGGTAAATATATTAAACTATGACTACCAACTTGTGTATGGTTATGAAACTCCAAAATTATCATTTTATGGTGGATTTAAGTTATCTTTTTAGAATTAGTTTAATCTTATACAGAAATTACCAATAGGTCGTAAGCGAGATTGGCTATGTCAGAATACATCTGCCCGCATTGCAAGAAACCGATTTATGATGACGAGGCCTTATTGTGCCTTTACTGCGGCGAAAGCCTTAACCGAGGAGTAGGTTTTATGGGCAAACTGAAATACCCCGCGCATAAGATAGTTATCGTGATCATTGTCGCTTTGGTATTAGTCAGCTTCCTGATCTTAATATCCGGATAGGCAAACATACACTTATCCAGACCGTTTCTATTTAACTCAAATATTTGCAATAGGTTGCTATAGAACTGTCCCCATTGGGGACAGTTCTATTATAACCTTATGAGCTGTATAGGGATAAATAGAAACGGTCTGGAATTAAAATATTGGATTAGCTTGTCCCTGTTTCGTGGTAAAATATAATCCACTAAAAGGAGGCAGGCAGATGTGCAAGAAAACCATTCTGATCGCGTTTCTTTTATTAAATTTTCTCCCGGCTATCTACGCTGGACAACCTACCCAAGATCCTGATTTGAAGCTTGCCAGCTATTGGCAAAATATTGAAGGGGACTATGTGCAGTGTTTGCTTTGCCCGCGCAAATGCCTTTTAGGTCCAGGCCAGCGAGGCATATGCACTGTGCGCATAAGTAAAGGTGGTAAACTTTACACTTTAGGTTACGGAAATCCCGTAGCCATCCACATTGATCCTATAGAAAAGAAACCATTTTTTCATGTCGCCCCCGGAGAGCCTGTTTACTCATTGGCTGTCGCCGGGTGCAATATGCGTTGCATCTTTTGCCAGAACTGGCAGATCTCGCAGTCCAGGCCTGATGAGACGCAAAATTACGCGCTTTCACCGGAAAACGTGGTAAGTGAAGCTATCCAGAACAAATGTAAATTTATCGCCTACACCTATACGGAACCGACTGTTTTTTATGAATATATGCTGGATATCGCTAAAGTAGCCAGGCAAAAAGGCATAAAGAACACAATGCACACCTGCGGTTATATCAATCCTGAACCTTTAAAAGAGCTGCTTAAGTATATGGACGCTGTGAATGTTGACCTGAAAGGCTTTAGCGAAGAGTTTTACGCCAGGATCGGCCTGATGGCGCAATTAGACCCTGTTTTGGATACGCTTAAGGCAATAAAAAAGCAGGGGGTCTGGCTTGAGATAACCAACCTGTTAATCCCGGGTTTTAATGATCATCCCGCTAAGATTAAGGAGATGTGTGTCTGGATTAAAGATAATTTAGGGCCTGATGTGCCGGTGCATTTCAGCCGTTTTATGCCGGCTTTCAAGTTGGAAAATTTGCCTCCTACGCCGGTGGAAAAACTCAAAGAGGCTTATGATATCGCCAAGGCCGCCGGATTAAATTATGTTTATATCGGTAACCTGCCGGGTAATCCGCAGGAGAGCACGTATTGCCCACGCTGCGGCAAAACCGTTGTTAAAAGGCAGGGTTACCGTATTCAGGAGAAGAATATCGTAAAAGGAAAATGTAAATTCTGCGGGTATACCATCGCAGGCGAATGGGATATTAAATAGGATGTTTAATGACGTTTTGACTTATTGGCAATTATTCGGCATTGGGCTTACTTTTGGTTTTGCCGGGCCGTGCCTGTTTACCTGCGCGCCTGTATTAGTTGTCTACATTACCGGCAAGCAGTTAAAATGGAAGCAGGCTTTAGTTGATATCTTCATCTTTCTGTGCGGAAGGCTTCTGGCCTATTCTTTATTAGGTTATCTGGCTGGTTTATCAGGAGTACTCTTAAGGAAATTTACCGGCTCAAATTTATCAGGTATATTAAAGATAACCGGTGGGATAGTCATTGTCTTTCTAGCTTTACAGATATGGTTAGGTAGAGAACTGTTTGCGGGTGAATGTTTTTGTAAGGCAAAACGCGTATTAAATTGCGGCAGCCTGATCTTGCTTGGTTTTATTATGGGCGTATTTCCCTGCGCGCCGCTATTAGCGCTATTATTTGAGATCGCCTTGATCTCTAAATCCGGCCTCACAGGGTTAGCGCACAGCTTATTCTTTGGTTTAGGCACATTTGTTTCCGGGTTTATTGTCATCGGTATCTTGTCCGGCGTGTTTACCTTTTTGCCGCAAAAGATCCTAAGATCCAGGATAAGCAACCATCTGTTCAGGGCGGTTTGCGCGCTATTGCTTATCTTGTTAGGGCTAAAGCTTATTTTTTAGAGCTTAATTTCAAGGGGAGAGCTAATTGAGAAAAGAAATATTGTTATCTGTGGTTTTGGCTGGCTTTACCGCTGTTATCGCGCAAATTGTATTTTTGCGCGAGTTCCTCGTTGTCTTTAGCGGTAATGAGATAACTATCGGCCTGATCCTCGCTTGTTGGTTTATTACCGGCATCCTGGGAAGTTATTTCTTGGGGATTTTCAGTGACCGGTTAAAACAGGCGGTTATTGTCTTTGTATCCTGTCAGCTTTGTTTAAGTATTTTTCTGCCTTTAGGCGTTGTGGCAATAAGATTGATCAGGCCGTTTGTTCACTTAACTTCCGGCCAGCTCTTGCCGGTCACAATAATATCAGCGGCTTCTTTCATCATCCTTCTTCCCGTATGCGCGCTATTGGGTTTTTTATTTTCCCTGGGCTCAAGGATATATCGCGCCAGGGAAGATATGCAAGGCATAAAAGCGGGGTCAGTTTATGCTTTGGAATCTTTGGGTTCAGCGGCCGGAGGGTTATTGGCGGGGTTTTTGCTTATTCGATTATTTAATTCCCTGGAGATAATGGTGATCCTGGGTTTATTGAATATCGCCGCTGCTTTTTTCCTGGCAAGGGCTGAAGCAAAGAATAAAACGCGCTCAGCGTTACCTGTATTTGCTATTTGCTTATCGGCGTTATTTATCCTCTCCTGGCTTTTTGGGGGATTAAATTTAGCACAGCGGTTTTCCCTTGGTAAACAATGGCAAACCCAGGGGTTCTTATCTTCAGAAAATTCCATATACGGCAATATCGTAGTAACAAAGAACCAGGCGCAGTATTCATTATTTTATAACGGCGCGCATCTTTATACTTTGCCTGATCAGCAAGGCATGGAAGAAGCGGCGCATTTTGCTTTACTTGAGCATCCTTCTCCGGAAGATGTGCTTTTAGTCGGAGGCGGCGCCGGAGGTTTATTGGAGGAAGTATTGAAACATCCGGTAAACAGCGTTGATTACCTGGAGCTTGACCCGGCGATCATTCGCGTAACAGGAAAATACCTGCCTGAAGGCAAGGCTGCTATCCTCAATGACAGGAGGGTTGCCGTTCATAACATCGACGGAAGGTTTTTCGTGAAGAAAAGCTCAAAGAAATACGATTGCCTGATCTTGCATCTGGGTGATCCCAACACCAGCCAGTTGAACAGGTACTATACCGTTGAATTCTTCCGCGAAGTAAAGCGCGCCTTAAAAGAATCAGGTGTGTTATCTTTTGCGCTTACTTCTTCGGAAAGCTATATGAACCTTGAGCTGAAGGAGTTCCTGCGCTCAATTCACGCAAGCCTTAAGGCGGTATTCGCGGATGTGAAAGTCATACCCGGTGAAACGGCTTATTTTATTGCCTGCGATAAGCCGGGCGTGCTTACTTATGATTATAATATCCTCATGGAAAGGGCCAAGGCGCGCAGGCTGGATTTAAAATATGTGCGTGATTATTATCTCTTTGCCCGGATGTCGGCGAAAGAAATAAGCCTTATGGAAAACTCGCTGCAGCCGCAAGCAGCGGTGCGTGAAAATCATGATTTTAACCCTGTGTCATATTATTACGGGATGGTTTTCTGGGCATCCCGCTTCAGTGAGCCTTTTCTTGATAAGGCCTTTAGCGCTGTTAATAAGGGTGTTGTCTGGAGTGGCGTGCTTATTTTTTCTACGCTTATCTTCTTATCAGGTTTATTCCGGAAGAAGGATGTAAAAGCCGCCTTGCGCAGGGCCGTGCTTCTGGCGGTAGCTGTCGCCGGTTTTACCCAGATCTCCGCGCAGGTTATCATCTTGCTTTGTTTTCAGATAATCTACGGGTATTTATTCTATAAGCTCGGTATACTCATCGCCTTTTTTATGGCCGGGCTTTCTGTAGGCGGGTTTGTCGCGGTAAGGTATATTGCGCGAAAGGAAAACAGTTTTTCTTTATTGAAGAAGGCGCAGTTTTTAACCTGTCTGTATCTGATTGTTTTGCCTGTGTGCCTGCTGTATTTAGATAAGCAGAATAGCGTTTTTATTTACTGGTTCGGTTCAAATGCCGTATTCGCCGCGCTTTCTTTCCTGCCGGGCCTTATCTGCGGAGCGAGTTTTGCCTGGGCAAACGAGATCTATCTGTCCGGTTCCACTAAAACCGGCCAGTCAGCCGGGGTCAATTACAGTATGGACCTTTTGGGCGCCGCTTTTGGTGCTTTGATTACCGCCTTGTTTTTGATACCCCTATTGGGCATATTCCAAACCTGTTGGGCTCTGGCAATAATTAATTTTACTATCTTGGGTTTATTAACCATTGTTTCCTCTAATAGATATAAGTAGACAGTGTATGCAACTCACTGAAAATATTATTGTTGCATAACAAATATTTACATCCGAACTAACCATATTTGTTTTGTAACAGTTGTTTTCACATAGGGTTACATACACTGTCTACATATCTTCAGTGTATCTTCTAAAATAACTTCTTTGGAGTAAAATTAATTTTATGTTATTATAGGGATATGTTCACGGAGCGGCTTTTAATTAAAACATTTTTGATTTCATTTCTTATTCACGCTTTGATCATCCTTTATAACCCGATCACCAGTTTTATCGCTTCGGAGAAAAAAGAGCATAAGATCGTGGTAAGTTACGCCAAGGCCAAGCCTGAAGTAAAAAAACCGCAAAAAGGCATCGCCTTGAAGCGTCTTTCCAGCAAGGCTGGCGCAGGGAAGGTATCCAAAGGTGAACCTTTCATGAGGCTTGATTCCACGGTTATCTCTGGCAAGAATATCCCTCCTCCGTATATTGACCGCGAAAAAGTATTCGCCGGGCCCAAGATGCCGGTTTCTAAGTCAGCCAGCTTCACAAAACCGGCTTTTTTAACCCCGGATACGCTGGCGATCAAGAGGAAGATCTCGCTACCGCCCATAGATATGGGTAAGATCAACAACCCTTCATACATAAGTTATTATCAGGTCGTGCGCGAAAAGATCCGCCGCGCGGCTTACCAGAATTACTCCCGCAGCGAAACCGGCGAAGTTTACCTGTCTTTTGTCATCTCCCGCGATGGCTATCTGAAAGATGTGCGTTTGGTTGAGGAAAAATCCGTGAATAACGCCTATTTGCGCTCGGTTGCCTTAAGAAGCGTCAGGGATGTCGCGCCTCTGCCGGATTTCCCCAAGGACTTAGATTACGCCCAGCTATCTTTTAATATCGTAATATCCTTTGAAGTAGAATAAATTGACAGTTCTTTTAAAGGATGGTATATTAATAAATCTAAAATCAACACGAAAGGAGATGATCATATTGTCACAGGTTGAAGTCAAAAAAGACGAATCTTTTGAATCCGCGTTACGCCGTTTCAAGAAAAAAATCGAGCAGGAAGGGATACTCCGGGAAGTCCGGGACCGCAAACATTACGAAAAACCCAGCGAACGTAAAAGAAAACGGGCAAAAACCACAAGAAGATAAGCATGGATTTCGCGCTTTCAACTTCCTGGAACGCCTCCCAAAGTGAAAATACCAAAGAGCTGCTCTTTGAAATCAACCAGCTTGGTTTTAAACAGATCGAGCTGAGTTTTAATTTTAGCCCGGCCATGGTCAAAGATGTTGCGCGCCTGGCGGGCAGTTTTGGTTTAAGCGTTATAAGCCTGCATAACTATTGCCCTGTCCCGGATGAATTCAGCCGCGATAAAGCGCTTCCTGATTGCTATTCCATGTCTTCTTTGGATGAGTTTCAGCGCCTGCAGGCTGTTAAATACACTAAAAGGACCATTGATATGGCTTCTGTTTTGGGGGCAAAGGCAGTAGTCCTGCATTGCGGCAGGGTTGAGGTGGTTGACCGTACGCGCCAGTTGATCGGCCTTTATGATCAGGGCCGGAAAGATTCCGCGGAATTCACCGATATAAAATCTCGCATGCGCGCAGAAAGAGACGATCTTGCGCAGGGTTTTCTGAATAGAACGCTTAAGAGCCTTGATCAGCTGAATAAGCATGCCAAAGAGCAGAACATACTTTTGGGCGTTGAGACCAGGTTTTACCATCGTGAGATACCGTCTTTTGATGAATTGAAGGTTATCCTGGATAAATTTGAATATTCACAGATTTTTTATTGGCATGATACGGGCCACGCGCAGCTAATGGAGAATCTTGGGTTTACAAGGCATAAAGATTTTCTGGACCTGGGTTCTGACAGATTGATAGGCGTCCACCTGCATGATATCTCCTCATGCCGTGACCACCTTGCCCCAGGGCAAGGGGCATTGGATTTCTCAATTCTTAACGATTATCTTAAAACTGATACGATTAAAGTAATTGAAGCGCACGCGCCTGCGATAGGCCTGGATATAATCAAGGGCAGGCAATATTTAACCGAGGTTTTCAATAAGCCAAATGCAAATCCGTAAACCGGTTGTAGCCGGGCAGTTTTATGAAGCAGGGCGCCAGGAGTTGATTAAACAGATCAGCGGCCTTGCCAAACATCGGGAGGCCAAAGATATCCTCGCCTGCATATTACCGCACGCCGGTTACATTTATTCAGGCAAAGTCGCTGCGGAAACTGTTTCCGGCATCAACATCAAAGATACAGTCATTTTGTTGGGGCCAAACCATACAGGGCACGGGGCGGTATTTAGCCTAATGGATGAAGGCGCCTGGCAGACGCCTTTGGGCGACATCAAGATAGACAGTGAACTTGCCAAGTTGTTCTTAAAGAAATCCACGCTTTTGGAATCAGATGCGTTGGCGCATTTATATGAGCATTCTTTGGAAGTCGAGCTGCCGATATTACAGTATTTCAGGCCTGATTTCAAGATCGTGCCCATAGCTTTTATGTCCGCCAATAAACAGCATTTAAAAAGCATTGCCTCTGAACTGGCTGAAGCGATAATCCAAAGCAAGCGGCTGGGTTTAGTGACCCTTGTGGCCAGCTCGGATATGACGCATTACGAACCCCTGGAAAGCGCCGAAAGAAAAGACAAGGCAGCGATAGAAGCGATGCTGAAGCTGGATGAGGAAAAGTTTTTAGAAAGTATAAAAGAATTGGATATCTCAATGTGCGGTTATGCCCCGGTTTATGTGCTGCTGCAGTTAGCCAAGCTTCTTGGGGCAAAACAGGCGCACCTGGTCAGGTATGATACAAGCGCATCGGTTAGTAAAGACAAGACAAGCGTAGTCGGTTACGCTGGGATCACAATCAATTAAAACCATGGATGAATTGAAAAAGAAGGTTGACGAAAGCTGGAAAGAAAAAGTTGAAAAAGAAAAAGTGGAACAAAAAGAACAGGGAAAATTCGTGCCCCCTGAACCGGATTTTAAGTTTTTTATCACCACGCTTACTCTGCAGGCGTCCATTGCCCTGGGGCACATCCCTAATCCCTCAACAAATAAAACAGAGGAAGACCTTGTGCAGGCTAAATTCCTTATCGATACTTTGGGTATGCTTCAGGAAAAAACCAGAGGCAATCTTACTGAAGAAGAATCAGGTTTACTGGAGAATCTGCTTTATGAATTAAGGACCGCGTATCTTGCCAAACAAAAAGTGGGAGAAGTAAAATGATTGATAAAGAGCTTTTGGATATTTTAGCGTGCCCCGCATGCAAAGCCGATGTAAAATTAGAGGGCGATAAGATTGTTTGCACCAAATGCGGTAAAAAATACCCTATTAAAGACGGGATACCGGTAATGCTTGTTGATGAGGCGGAATGATGAAAATACTGGTTATTCATGGCCCAAACCTGGATAAACTCGGGCTGCGTGAGCCGGCAGTTTACGGTAAAACCACGTTAGCCCAGATCAATAACAGCCTGAAAGCTTTGGCCAAAAAAAGAAGGGCCACGCTTACGATCAGCCAGTCCAACCATGAAGGCAAGATCGTTGACCTTATCGGCAGCGCGGCAAGCAGGAAGTTTGCCGGTATATTGATCAATCCGGCTGCTTATACGCACACTAGCGTCGCTATCCGTGATGCTATCGCCGCGTGCGGCCTTGCAGTAGTGGAAGTGCATCTATCCAACATATATTCCCGCGAAGAGTTCCGCCATAAATCCCTGATCAGCCCGGTAGTTAAAGGCACGATCCTGGGTTTCGGGGCTAAAAGTTATACTCTTGGCCTGGAAGCCCTCCTGGATCTAATCTAAAGCAAAATGAACTTACGGCTTAAGAAAGCTTACGCCAGATTAAAAAGCAATAACCTTGATGGATTGCTTGTGTCTTTGCCTGCCAACATTTCATACCTTACTGAATCTATAAGCCGTGATTCTTACCTGTTGGTCTCTCCAAGAGGCAATGTTTATTTCACGGACTCCCGTTATACCGAGGAAGCCAGGGGTTTTCTTAAAAACAACGCCCGGCTTGTGCAAAGCAATGGTTCTTTGTTTAAGCGCATAGCGGGGGTTTGTAAACAGATGGGGATAAAAGTGCTGGGTTTTGAGGAAAGGAACCTTGCTTTCGCGGAGTTCTCCAGGCTTCAGCAACTTAGCGAAGGTAATTTCAGTTTGATCCCTACGCACAGCCTTATAGAGGCACTAAGGGAAGTCAAGGACTCATCCGAGATAGCTAAGATAAGAAAAGCCGTGGAGATCACTCATAAAGCGGTTAAACATATCAGTAAGTTTCTTGCCCCAGGCTTAAAAGAGGTGGAGGTAGTTGGGGAGATCGAGCGTTTTATAAGGTTTTCCGGTGCCAGCGCCAGCGCTTTTGACGTAATTGTAGCTTCCGGGCCGAATTCCAGCAAGCCGCACCATCTGTCGGGAAGCCGCAGGATCCGCAATAATGAACCGGTGCTTATTGATATGGGAGTGGAGTATCAGGGCTATAAATCTGACTTGACAAGGGTTTTCTTTTTGGGTAAAATAAAAGTTCTCGTGCGCCAAGTCTATGCTGTTGTGCTTAAGGCGCAGGAAAAAGCGATAAAAGCGGTCCGTCCGGGAGCTGAAATGTCCGTAATTGACAAAGCTGCGCGGGATTATATCGCTAAACATGGTTTTGCGGGCAAATTTGAGCATAACCTTGGGCATGGCTTCGGGTTAGAGGTGCACGAGGGGCCGCATCTTTGCGGCAATGAGGCGAGTTTAGCTGAAGCGGGGATGATCTTTACCATTGAACCGGGTATCTACCTGCCTAAAAAGTTCGGCATAAGGATCGAGGATATGATATTAGTGACCAGGAAAGGATGTGAGGTGTTAAGTGGCTCTATCAATAAATGAAATCAAATCCGGAGTGACCATTTTAGTCAATAATGAAGTTTATGTTGTTGTGGAAGCCCAGCATGTCAAGCCAGGCAAAGGTTCGGCTTTTGTGCGGGCGCGCCTGCGCAATATGAAGAACAACAATATACAGGAACTGACCTTTCGCGGCGTAGAAACCATTGAGCCGGCTTATGTGGAAGAGCGCAAGCTGCAATACCAGTATTCAGCCGGGGGGATGTTCCATTTCATGGACCAGGAGACCTTTGAAGAGGTGCCTATTGCTGAAGAGCGTATCGCAGACAAGGTGAAATTCCTTAAAGATAACCTTGAAGTAATGGGTTATTTTTTTAAGGGCGATACCTTGTCCATCAACCTGCCTAATTTTATAGAGTTCACCATCATACATACTGAACCGGGGATAAAAGGCGACACCGCCAAAAGCGGCACTAAGCCCGCTGAGATCGACACAGGTGCTAATGTGCAGGTGCCTTTATTTATTGGCGAAGGCGACAGGATCAAAGTGGATACGCGCACGGGAAGCTACGTGGAAAGAGTGAATTAGGTCAGTTGATCAATCCTTAAAAAGGAGTTTTCAAAGATGAATATCAAAGAGATCAAGGAAATGATAAATCTGATGAATGAAAACGGCTTAGTCGAGCTGGAGGTGGAAAAAGAGGATATGCGCATACGCCTCAAGAAAACCGCCTCTGGGATAGAGGGTTTTAACGCTCCCGTGCTTTTAGAAAGGCAATCTGTCCAGCCTGCCGCTGCTAGCCAAAGGCATCAGGCGCAACCAGAAGCTTCTGTGCCTTCTGTAAAGACCGTAGAGATCAAGTCACCTATGGTCGGGACATTCTACCGGGCGCCCAGCCCTGAGTCGCCTGCTTATGTTGAAGTCGGACAAACGATCGAACCGGGCCAGGTGATCTGTATTGTGGAAGCGATGAAGCTGATGAATGAGATCAAATCAGAGATCAGAGGCAAGATACTTGAGATTTTAGTGGATAATGCCGAGCCTGTAGAGTTCGGCCAGCCCATTTTTCTTATTGAACCGCTTTAATATTTAATTATGTTCTCAAAAATACTTATTGCCAATCGTGGCGAAATCGCCTTAAGAATAATCCGCGCCTGTCATGAATTAGGTATCCGCACGGTAGCCGTATACTCGCAGGCTGACCGCAATTGCCTGCACGTGCGTTTTGCCGATGAGGCTATCTGCATAGGCCAGGCGCCATCCGCTAACAGCTACTTGAATATCCCCGCGATCATCAGCGCCGCAGAGATCAGCGATGTGGAAGCGATACATCCGGGCTATGGTTTTTTGGCTGAAAACGCCCATTTTGCCGAGATATGCGAATCCTGCAAGATAACTTTTATCGGGCCGACCCCGGAGAACATGCGGCTTATGGGCGACAAGATGGCCGCGCGCATCACCATGCAGAAAGCTGGGCTCCCGATTATCCCCGGAAGCAAAGCGGTGATCAAGAATAAAGAGGAAGCTTTAAAAACCGCTAAATCCATTGGATATCCTGTGATCATCAAAGCCGCTGCTGGCGGCGGAGGCAAAGGCATGCGGGTTTGCCACAATGATCTTACGCTTGTCTCCAGCCTTCTTACCGCCCAAAGCGAGGCGGAAGCCAACTTCGGTAATTCCAGCGTTTATATTGAAAAATACATTGAGAGGCCACGGCACATTGAAGTGCAGGTGATCGCCGATAAACACGGGCATACTTTGCAACTGGGCGAGAGGGATTGTAGTATTCAGAGAAGGCACCAGAAGCTGCTTGAGGAAGCCCCTTCTTGCGCCGTGGACAGCAAAATGCGCAAGCGCCTTAGTGAATTGGTGGTTAAGGCGATGAAATCAATCAATTATGTTTCCTGTGGCACGATCGAATTCCTGCTCGATGAAAAAAGCGGGAATTTCTATTTTATGGAGATGAACACGCGTATTCAGGTGGAACACCCGGTCACCGAAATGGTCACGGGGATCGACCTGATCAAAGAGCAGATCCGCGTAGCCAGCGGCGAAAAGATCAAGATTCACCAGGAAGATATCAAGATTAACGGCGCCGCCATCGAATGCCGCATCAACGCCGAGGACGCGGAGAATAATTTTATGCCTTCGCCGGGTAAAATAGAGACCTTGGTCCTTCCCGGTGGGCCGAATGTGCGCGTGGACACGCATATTTATGCCGGCTATGAAGTCCCGCCCTATTATGATTCGCTGATTGCCAAGCTCATCGTGCGCGGGGCAAACCGCCAGGAAGCGATCAAGACTATGCACAGGGCATTAAGCGAATTCTATATCGCTCCCATTAAGACAACAATACCTTTTCATTTGAAGTTGATGGAGAATCCGTCTTTTAAGAAAGGGGATATCTCCACGCATTTTGTCCAGAATCTTCTGCAAAGCGAAGAAAAAGGAGAGTAGCCATGCACAGGGAAGAAACGCGCAATGAGTTAGGCGTGGTCAGGATCCACAAAAACGTGATCGCTTCCATATCCAGCGTCGCGGCAAGTGAGATTGAAGGGGTAAAACGCGTAGGTAGAGATTTAAAAAGCGGGCTGATGGATTTGATTGGGCAGAAGAGTTCTTCGGCGATCAAAGTTGAGATCAATAAGAACGAAGAAGTTAAGGTGGATGTGCCTTTGGTTATCGCTTACGGCTATAACATACCGGATGTTTCTATCAAGGTGCAGGAGAATGTGCGCCTGGCGCTTGAGAAAATGAGTAACCTTTCCATTAAAGAGATCAATATAATTGTGCAGGGTATAGAGAGGGGGTAAAAATGAGATTTTTTTCTGTTTTGGGAGTTTTATTTTACGCGGCCGTGATCACAGTGATCGGCATAACGCTGATTGTGTTCTCATTAAATTTACTTTTACCCCAGGATATCAATAACCTGCTTGTTCTGGCAAAGGAGAGCCATCAGTCGCGCGTGATCATTGGTTTTTCCGGACTGATTTTGATTCTGATCAGTTTTTCTTTTGCCCAAGCTATCCTCGGTAAGTTCCAGAGAGAGCGGACGATCGCTTTTGCTACTGCCGGCGGACAGGTAACCATATCTCTTGCCGCTGTTGAGGATTTGATCCGCAGGTTAGCCGTGATTATACCGGAGATTAAAGACCTCAAACCCGATGTCGTGGCCAGCAAAAAAGGAATTATCGTTGATATGCGTGTGGTGTTGCGTTCGGAAGCCAACATTCCTGAATTAACTGCCCGTTTGCAGGAAACCGCCCGCTCCAAGATACAGGAAGTCCTGGGGTTAGAAGAACAGATCATAATCAGGATCCATGTGGCTAAGATCGCCCAGGATGATAAAGATAAAAGAAGAAAAGAGCTTGATAAGGACCAGCCGCCTACTATACCATTCGGCGGTTATGGAAGGATTTAAATAGTTATTATCATTTACACCCGCCGCTAATCGGAATTGCGTCGGTGTGTTTTGGTGAACTTACACCCGCCGCTGATAATGTACCTGGCCCTTAATGGAATTGGGCCAGTATCCGCCTCGTGGCGGAGAATCGCGTCGGTGTGTTTTGGTGAACTTACACCCGCCGCTGATAATGTACCTGGCCCTTAATGGAATTGGGCCAGTATCCGCCTCGTGGCGGAGAATCGCGTCGGTGTTGTGATTATGGGAGACACCCGCCGCTAATCGGAATTGCGCCGGTGTGTTCTGCTGAACAAGGAGGATTCAAAATGGCAAAGATCGGTATTCTTACTGGTGGAGGTGATTGCCCGGGGTTAAATCCGGTCATCCGCGCGGTAGTGCGGAAAGCTTTAAATGAAGGGTTTGAGGTCGTGGGGATCAAAAACGGGTGGAAAGGTTTGGTGGAGAACGATACCATGGTTTTAGATAGAGTAGCGGTTTCAGGTATTTTATTCAGAGGCGGTACGATATTAGGTACCAGCCGAACCAATCCCTACAAGAAAGATGGTGACCTGGCAAAAGTTAAAGATAATTTTAAGAAGATAGGTTTAGACGCTTTGGTCGCGGTAGGCGGGGAAGATACTTTAGGGGTAGCCGCAAAGTTAGTTAAAGACGGCCTGCCGAATATTGTGGGTGTTCCTAAAACCATTGATAATGACCTTTCCTCCACGGATTATACATTTGGTTTTGACACGGCGCTGAATGTGGCTATGGAGTGTATTGACCGGCTGCACACAACTGCGGAAAGCCATCATCGTATTATTGTCGCCGAGGTTATGGGCCGTCACGCCGGCTGGATCGCCACTGAAGCCGGGATTGCCGGAGGCGCCGATGTTATACTTATCCCGGAAATCCCTATTGATCTGGATGAAGTTTGCGCGGTGATCAAAAAAAGGCATTCTCATGGCAAGACCTTTAGTATTGTCGTAGTCGCTGAAGGCGCGCAGTTTAAGGATGGCACGCTGGTTACCCAGGAACAAAAACTTGATGCTTTTGGCCATGTGCGTTTAGGCGGTATCGGCGAGAGGCTGGGGGAATTGATCGAGAAAATGACCGGTTATGAGACGCGTGTAAGCGTTTTAGGGCATATTCAGAGAGGCGGTTCGCCTACGGCATTTGACCGTGTCCTGGGTACTCGCCTTGGCGTCAAAGCTGTAGAATTGGTAGTCAATAAGAAGTTCGGGAAAATGGTCGCTTTAGCAGGTATCAAGATCATCGACGTGCCTTTAGAGGAAGCGGTGAAAGCTTTGAAGACCGTAGATATGGAGCTTTACGAGATCGCTAAGGTATTCTACGGATAAAACGGAGATAAAAATGCGCGAGAGGATAAAAGATGTGCTTCTGGAAAGCATTCAGGTAAAAGAAGAGATCCTGCGTAACCAGATAAGCCAGATCGTCGCCATAACGCAGTTGATCGTTGATTGTCTTAAGAAGAACGGTAAGCTGATCGTGTTCGGTAACGGTGGTTCAGCCAGCGACAGCCAGCATATTGCCGCAGAGCTTGTGGGAAGGTTTAAAAGGGATCGTTCCGCGTTAGCCGGTATAGCGTTGACCACGAATACTTCCATTATTACTTCTCTGGCAAATGATTACGGCTACGATGTGGTATTCTCCCGCCAGATAGAGGCACTGGGCCAGAAGAATGACGTCGTCCTGGGTATCTCTACAAGCGGCAAAGCCAAGAACGTCCTGATGGGTTTAAAACAAGCTAAAAAGATGGGGATCAAGACGGTTGCATTAAGCGGCGGGGATGGCGGCGATATCGCTAAAGTTGCCGATGTATCACTGTTAGTGCCTTCATCTGTGACAGCGAGGATCCAGGAAGCGCACATCACTATTGCTCATATAATATGCGAAATAATCGAACAGGAACTTTGCCAGGAACAAAAATAGTTTCCCTTGGGCGCTTACAAAGCATGATCAGCCGCCTTAAGAGAGCCGGTAAGAAAATTGTTTTTACTAACGGCTGTTTTGATATTCTGCATTATGGCCATGTTAAATACTTGCAGGATGCCAAAGCAAAAGGCGATTACCTGGTCGTGGCGGTAAACAGCGATACTTCTGTTAAAAAAATAAAAGGTGATTATAGGCCGCTTGTCGGAGAGCTTGACCGTATGCGTACGCTGGCTGCTTTGGCTTGTGTGGATTTTATCGTGCTTTTTAACCAGCCTGACCCCTTAAAGGTGATTGAGGCTTTAAAACCGGATTATCTGATCAAGGGTTCGGATTGGAGCAGCAAAAATATCATTGGAGCGGATTTTGTCAAGGCGCGCGGTGGGAAAGTGCTCACGGTAAAACTGGTCCCAGGACGTTCCACAACCGCGTTGATCAAAAAAATTGTTAAAGTATTCTCATAATCAGGGGATCGGCCGCATAATTGATGCGAATTTAAACCGGGTTAAAGAAGGCTTGCGAGTTTGCGAAGAGATAACCCGGTTTATTCTTGGTCACCGCCTGCTTACCGCGTCGTTTAAACAGGCGCGGCATAAAGTTGACCGTGCTGCCAGGATGTTGCAGGGGGCAGGTAATTTGCTTAAAGCCCGTGACAGTGTAAGCGATGTTGGCAGGAAGAACGCGCGCAACGAACTTTACAGGCGCGATGCCGCGGATATCTTCCGGGCAAACCTGCAAAGAGTAAAAGAATCGGCCCGCGTATTGGAAGAATTCGCCAAGCTTACCGACATTAAGGCTGCCTTAATTTTTAAGGATCTGCGTTATAGAATATATGAAATCGAGAAGAGATCTTTTAAGAAGATCGCGGCTTTATCTGATCCTGGACAAAAAGGTTTGCGCAAAAAGGCCGCTAAATAGATTAGCGCGCCTGCTTTTCCGCGCAGGGGTCGGGCTGATCCAGTTGCGCGATAAGCAAGCGAGCGATGAATTATTAACTATTCGCGCTTGCGCCTTGGCAAAAACCCTTAAGAATACGAAAACGCTCTTTATAGTTAATAATAATATACGCGTTGCCAAACTTTCCGGTTCTGACGGTGTTCATTTGGGCCAATCTGATGCTTCCGTAAGGCAAGCCCGGTGCGTATTAGGCAAAAATAAGATCATCGGAAAGTCCTGCGGGTCTTTAGCTCAGGCAATTGCCGCACAAGCTCAGGGAGCAGATTATCTGGGTATTGGGCCTGTTTTCCGAAGCCCGCTAAAGCCTGGGGTCAAAGCGCTGGGATTAAATACGCTCAGCCGCCTTAAGGGCAGGATACATATTCCTTATTACGCGATCGGCGGCATTAATCTTTCTAATGTAGATAGTGTGCTTGAAACCGGTGCCAGTGGCATAGCCTTGTGCCGTGCGGTTTTAAAAGCAAAAGATATAAAGAAAACTGCGGTAACTTTTAAGCTTAAGCTGGATAAATAATGACGCAATTAGAATACGCCAAAAAAAATATTCTTACTCCTCTAATGAAACGGATCTGCTGTCAGGAAGGCGTAAGCCAAAAATATTTTATAAGATCTATGGCTAAAGGGCAGATCGCTATTCCTTTAAATAAGGTTCACAAGATTTCCGCGCCTTGCGCCGTTGGCAAAGGGCTGCGCACAAAAGTCAACGCTAATATCGGCACTTCCACTGATGCCGGCAATATAACCGAAGAGATCAAAAAGCTTAAAGTCGCCATAGAGTCAGGCGCTGATGCGGTGATGGATCTAAGCGTCGGGGCTAACCTTAATAAAACACGAAAAGCGGTATTGAGGTATTCTACTGTCCCTGTGGGCACTGTGCCGGTCTACCAGATCGCTGTAAGGGCGCAGGAAAAATACGGTGATTTTTTGAAATTCACCTCTAACGATTTATTGGCTGTCTTGGAAGAGCAGGCAAAAGAGGGCGTGGATTTTTTCACTATTCATTCCGGCGTAACGCGTCAGAGCTTGAAGGCTTTGGAAAAAAGCAAGAGATTGATGGGGATCGTTTCCCGTGGAGGGGCGATCGTCGCCAGCTGGATGAAACTGCATAAAAAGGAGAATCCTTTTTATGCTGGTTTTGATGCGATACTTGATATCGCTTACAAATATGATATCACTTTAAGCCTGGGTGACGGTTTAAGGCCGGGATCTATCCTTGATGCGACTGACCAGGCCCAGATAGCGGAGTTAAAGACGCTTGGGGCATTGGCGGCCAAAGCATATAAACGCAATGTGCAGGTGATCATTGAAGGGCCGGGCCATGTGCCGTTAAATGAGGTTAAAAAGAATGTGGAACTGGAGAAGAAATATTGCCACGGAGCGCCGTTCTATGTGCTTGGGCCTTTGGTTACTGATGTTGCCGCTGGCTACGACCATATCAGCTCTGCCATCGGCGGAGCGGTCGCCAGCGCCGCAGGCGTGGATTTTCTCTGTTATCTTACTCCGGCTGAACATTTAAGGCACCCTACGGCAGATGATGTTAAGGAAGGGGTGATCGCCGCGCGCATTGCCGGCCACGCAGGCGACCTTGTGAAGTTGCGCAAGAAAGCGGTGATCTGGGATAAACGGATGAGCCAGGCGCGCAAAGAACGCAATTGGAAAGAGCAGATCCGCCTGTCTATCGACCCGCGGAAGGCAAAAGCTTACAGAACATCGAGTAAGCCAAAGTTATCCGATGTCTGCACAATGTGTGGAAAATACTGTTCCATGAAACTGATGGAAGATAGTGCTTCAGCTTAATAGGTCTATTTTGAAAAGTATATGCGAGAGTAGTTCAGTGGTAGAACACCAGCTTCCCAAGCTGGATATGGGGGTTCGATTCCCCTCTCTCGCTTAAAACAGTGGATATCAAGGCAATGAAAAGAAAGTTTATCCTTATCCTCCTGATTTTTGGGTTAGCCGGCTGCGTTAGCGCTCCGCAATATAACAGGCCGATCGCGCCGGCCTTAACGAATATGCCGGGTATTTACCACCGCGTGGAAGCGGGCCAGACCCTATGGAGGATATCCAAGCTGTATGATATCAACCTTGACGAAATACTGCGGGTTAACCGTAATCTCGAATCCTCCAGGATTGAGATAGGCCAGATGATATTTATTCCCAATCGCCGCAGCAAGGCCAGGCTTTCCGTAAATTACGCAAGTGATGATTTCATTTGGCCATTAAAGGGCAAAGTGATCGGGTCTTTCGGCGCAAATTACCGCAACTTCATGAATAAGGGGTTGAATATTCAGCCATATTCTAATGCTGATATTGTCGCTGCGCGAAGCGGCAAGGTGGTATTTTATGCTAAAAACTTTGGTAACTATGGTAAAACGCTGATTATTGACCATGGGGACGGCTTACGCAGCGTTTATGCGCGCAACTCCGAAGTCTATGTGCGTATTGGCGAAACCGTGAAAAAGGGCGCGCTTATTGCCCGCGCAGGTTCTTGCGGTAGGGACAAAGGGGTATACCTGCACTTTGAAATCCGTAAGGGGGCAAACCCCCAGAATCCATTATTTTTTCTACCATGACCAAAGATAAATTTTTTGACCGCACAAACTACATCCAAATACTTCAAAAACGCGTAAGCGCCCTTAAAGACGGCTACCGGCAGAATATCGCCATAATCGGCGAGGAGAATGTCGGCAAAAGCGGGATCATCTTTAAGTTCCTGGATAAATTTTACGATAACAAAATCATCGCGGTGTATCTTGAGGTGCGCCATGAAACTCTGGAGGATTTTGTCAAAAGGTTTACCGGTGTCTTGCTTTATAATTTTCTTTCTAACAGCGGCATGCCGCTTAAGGAAGACCTGAATTTCCTTATCGAGCGTTCTGAAAAGTATATCCCCAAGACCACAGCCAAGATCAGGAATATCCTGGCCGCTTTACGCAAACGGAAAAAGAACAATATCTTAGGCGAAGTATTCAATCTTACCGAATTAATCTACCAGGAAACCGGTAAATCCGCTGTTTTGATCCTCGATGAGTTCCATAATTTAGAGAACCTGGGGGTAAGCAACCTTTACCGTGAATGGTCAAAACTGCTTATTTTGCAGAAGAACACGCTTTATGTGATCATTAGTTCTATGGTCTTTAAAACGCAGATGATACTTTCCAAGCAGCTATCGTTGCTTTTTGGCAACTTTGAGGTGATCAATGTCGAGCCTTTTGACACGCATACCAGCGAAAGGTATTTAGAACACAGGTTAAGCACATTGCAGCTTGAGCCGGGATTAGGGGATTTTCTGATCAATTTTACCGGCGGCTACCCTTTATACCTGGAGCTTATTTCCGATGCTTTGAGCAAATCTCACATTGGCGCGCTGGCAGATATATTGGAAGGCATGCTTTTTGATTCTACCGGCATACTTAACCTGAAATTCTCCAATTACCTTAAACGCTTCCTGGATAACCATGATAGCAATGATTATATCTCCATACTTTATTTGGTCTCCAGCGGCCGCAACCGCATTAAGGAGATCGCGCATATCCTGCGTAAACCAAAAAAGGAGCTTTCTTTAAGGATCAACCATCTTTTAGAGTTGGACGCGATCATGCGCAGCGGCGATTTCCTTAAGATCTCCGACAGGCTTTTTGCCTACTGGTTAAAATTCGTTTACCAGGAGAAGCTTTACTCGCTTACTTTTGACGCGAAATTCCAGAAGGCGAAGTTCCGGGATAATATCGAAGAGATGATCCAGGAATTCCTGCGCCAGGCAGAGAAGCCGCTTGCTAACCGCGTTTCAGAATTACTGCAGTTATTTGAAGATGACCTTATGCAGATAGAGCGTAAAAAGATCAGGCTGCCGCCTTTCAGGGAGATTAAAACATTGTCATTCAATAACCTGACTTTGAAAGAAGGGCTGCTTGGCCGTTCAAATAACTCGCTTTGGATAATGGCGATAAAACCTGAAGCGCTCACCGAGCAGGATGTCACTGATTTTGCCAAAGAGTGCAAGAAATACCATCATAAATCGCAGCGTAAGATCATAGTCACGCTTAAGGATATTGACGCTAACGCCCGGCTCAGGGCTTTGAATGAGAAGATCTGGACATGGGACATCAACAGTTTAAACCAGATCATGGACCTGTTTTCTAAACCGAGAATTATCGCATGATCATTGGGGTGATTTCGGATACGCATATTCCTGCCACCGCTAAAAGGATACCGGAAACTATCATTGATGCTTTCCGCAAAGTGGATATGGTCATCCACGCCGGTGATATGATCGGCCTTGAGGCTATTGAGGAACTTAAGGCAGTATGCCCTAAGGTAATTGCTGTAGCCGGCAACATGGATAATCAGGAGGTCAGGTTGCAGTATCCGCTCAAAGAACTTTTTAAGGTCGGTAATTTCAAAGTTGGTTTGATGCACGGGTTTGGGGCGCCGGCAAATTTGATCAGCGTGCTTGAGGATGCTTTTAAGCTTGATAAGCCCGATTTGATCATTTTCGGGCATTCGCATAAACCTTTTAATGAACGCGTTAACGGCGTACTTTTCTTTAATCCCGGTAGCGCCACGGATACGATCACAGCCGAGTATAATTCTTACGGTTTGATTGAGATAACCGACCAGATCAATGCTCGCATAGTCAGGATACAAAATGGATAAGCTTTGGGCTCCCTGGAGGATAAAATACATAAGCGCAGCAAATAAGAAGAAGGGCTGTATTTTCTGCCAGGCCAAAACAGGCAAAACCCAGAAACATCTGATTTTTAAGACAAAGCACTCTCTGGTGATGCTGAATATTTTTCCCTATAACAACGGCCATCTGCTGATTTCACCGCGCGCCCATCTGGCAGATATAACGCAATTAAATGACGCGCAGCTTCTTGACCTGATGCACTCATTGAATAAGGCCAAAGATCTTTTAGAGAAGGTTTTGAAGCCAGACGGATTCAATATCGGTATCAACATTGGACGCGCTGCCGGCGCCGGGATTACCGCTCATATGCATATGCATATCGTGCCTCGCTGGGTCGGTGATACTAATTTCATTTCTACTGTTTCCGGGGTTAAAGTCATCTCCCAAAGCCTGGATGAATTGGCCAAACGCCTTAAAAAATGCCTAAAACAAAAGAAGTAAAAAGAGCTGAGGACCTGGTGCTTGCGGTATACGCTTCCAAAAGCTGTGATTCCCGCGGCAGGGTTTTTGCGGAAAAAGAACACGCTTACCGTTCCTGTTATCAGCGCGACCGCGACCGGATCATCCACTCAGCGGCATTCAGGAGGCTGGAGTATAAGACCCAGGTTTTTGTCAATCATGAAGGGGATTATTATCGCACGCGCCTGACACATACTTTGGAAGTTTCCCAGATCGCCAGGACTATCGCCGCGGCATTAAACTTGAATGTGGACCTTACAGAGGCAATTGCTTTGGCGCATGACCTTGGGCATACGCCTTTTGGCCATTCCGGCGAGGATATCTTGAATGAATTGATGGCCAAACACGGCGGTTTTAACCATAATCTGCATGGTTTAAGGGTCGTGGATTATCTTGAAGAGAAATACCCCGATTTCCCCGGCTTGAACCTTACCTGGGAAGTAAGGGAGGGGATAGTCAAGCATTCCACCAGTTTTGATATAGCGGTAAGGATCAAGGAATTCCTTCCTGAAATAGCGCCTACTCTGGAAACGCAGGTTGTGGATATTGCCGATGAGATCGCTTATGATAACCATGATCTGGATGACGGGCTTACTTCTGGTTTGATCTGCGAAGAAGACCTTCAGGATTTTGAGATTTGGAAGAAAATAAATCACAAAATCGGACAAAGTTATGCTAAAATTGATAAGCTTAAGAGAAAATACCTGATTATCAGGAGCCTCATTGACCTGCAGGTCACCGATCTGATCCAGGAAACCAAGAAGCGCATTTTAGAATCTAAAATATCATCTTTAGCGGATTTAAGAAAGAGTAAACGCAGATTGGTGGGTTTTAGCTCCCAGCTGCAGGTTTTAAGGAAGCCCCTGCGCAGTTTTCTTATGCAGCGGCTTTACCATCATTACCGGGTAGTGCGCATGAGCACTAAAGCCAAGCGTTTTATCCGTGAGCTTTTTGAAGAGTACCTGGTCAGGCCGGAGCAATTGCCTGCCGAATTCCAGGTAAAGATCGCCAAAGAGGGCAAGCACAGGATAGTCTGTGATTATATCGCCGGTATGACTGACCGGTATGCGCTGGATGAATACAAAAAACTATTTAACCCCTACGAAAAAGTATAGGTCTTTGATCTCCGCGGTGCACAGTATTTACCGCCTGGTGAACTCCACCTATGAGCTTAAAGAATTGGTCAGCCGGATGAGCAAATTGATCTGCCAGTTCTTTAACGCTCAATATTGCCTGACTGTCCTGCTTGACCCAAGCAAAAAATATTCCCTGGTTAAATGCCTGATCAATAATAATCAGAAAATAGTCCTGGATAAGAAGGCTAAGATCACCGGCAGGCTGGAATTAAGGATGGTCAAACACTCTTCCGCCGTAAGGCAGGGTAACCTTTTAGCTATACCACTGATCTCCGAGGATCTTTCAGGTTTTATCATTATTAAGCGCAATAAAGGGCTGGATTCTTTTGATATATTTGACCAAGAGATGCTGATGACCATGGCGGAGCAGGCGATTGTGGGGATCAAGAACCTGCAGCTTTATGAGGAGCAGCAAAGGATAGTTTTCGGCAGCATTAAATCCATGGTTACGTTATTGGATACGCGCGTGCCTCAGGAGTATACGCATTCGCCGTGTTTCAGCAAACTGGTTACGGCGTTAGGCTGCGAAATGCACCTGGATGAGAAGCAGATTGAGAGCTTAAAATACGCCAGCCTCTTGCATGACACGGGGAAAGTGGATATCCCCCTGGAGATACTCACCAAAACCACCAAGCTTACTCCCCGGGAGTTCAATATTATCAAGCGCCATCCGGTAAAGGGCGCGCAGATCTTAAGGCATCTTCAGATATTGCGTCCGGTGATCCCGATCATCATGCACCATCATGAGAAATATGACGGCACAGGTTATCCATCCCGGCTTAAGATGGGGCAGATCCCGCAGGGTGCGCGGATCATGGCGGTTGCCGACGCTTTTGAGGCGATGGTCTATGGACGGCCTTACCGGGAGAGGAAAGATATTAATTCCGCTCTTAAAGAGATTAGAAGAAAGAGCGGCTCGCAGTTTGACCCCAAGATAGTCGAGGCATTCCTCAGGGTGATCAAAAAATTCAATAAAAGAATTTACTTGAAACAATAAAGCAGCGTGCATATAATAATCGCTTATGCCAGAGCAAAAAGATCCTTCACAACTGGAATTGTTTTCGCAATCAGATAACGGAGAGGAATTAAAGCCGCATTACCAAAAGGTTTCTTTTTTTACCCGTATCCGGGGATATGAAAAAGTCCTTTTGATCGTCATGGCTTTTGCCTTAAGCGGTATCCTCTGTTTTTCCTTAGGCGTGGAGAGGGGTAAACGTTTAGACGCGGTTATTACCGCTGGAAGCCACAGGTCCGCGG
The DNA here is from genome assembly GCA_041649385.1 of Candidatus Omnitrophota bacterium. Lineage (GTDB taxonomy): Bacteria > Omnitrophota > Gorgyraeia > Gygaellales > Profunditerraquicolaceae > JALOBQ01. The sequence continues at coordinate 25,086 of JBAZNG010000004.1, forward strand.
GATTTACTATCCAGCTGGCTGCTTACAGGAATAAAGAAGAAGCTTTAAAGGAAATGTACCTATTGAAAGAAAGAGGGTTTTTACCACAAGCTTTTAAAAAAGGTGATTACATCGTTTTGTGCGTAGGCAAATTTTCTAATCTAGATAGTGCGCAACCTTTGCTGGAGCAGTTGCAAAGAACCTACGCGGGTTGCCACATAAGGAGGTTATAATCATGTCAATACATCCGTCGTTAACTATTTCCGAACAGGACAAGAAACCCAGGTCCGTTTTGAAACGCTCTGAACGTATCAGGCAGATGATGGACAAGGGTAAATGGAAAGATGGGGATTCTATCTACAATCTTCCTAAGATCAAATCCTTAAAGATTAAGATCAAGAAGGAGAAGGTAGAAAAAGCAGCTGATGCCACTACAGCGGCTGCCGGTGCCACAGCCGCCCCTGCGGCAGGAACAAAAGATAAAGCCGCTCCCAAAGCCCAGGAGAAGAAATAGCGATAACTTATGTTCCTAAATACAAGAAAAACAATACTTTTTTTGTTAGCACTGTTTCTTGGTGTTCTTTGTTTTTCTCTTCAGGCAGAAGAGCTTCCTTTTATTGGTGTTGTAAACAGCGATAATATCAATGTGCGCGCGGACGCCACCGTAGGTTCAGCAGTCATCTGCACATTGAATAAATCTTCCAAGGTAGAGGTAGTTTCCCTTCTTTATGGCTGGTATAAGATACGCCTGCCAGATTCAGCGCCTTCCTATGTAACGAAAAGTTTCTTAGAGTGTGATGATAAATGTGTCAGTGCTAAAGTCACCGGTGAGCGCGTGAATATCCGTTCTGGTCCTGGACAGTCGCATTGGATAATCGGTAAGCTGAACAAGGGCACTATCGTCAATGTCTTAAGCCAGGAACAGGGTTGGTATAGGATCGTGCCAATCCATGAGAGTTATGGCTGGATCAACGCTAAATTCGTTAGCCCTTCAGCGGAAGTTCAGCCCGCGGTTACCAAGAAACCCCCGGAGATTGTTGGCTTGGTTGTCTTAGAAGGTACAGTCAGGCCGTACGGCGTAGTGCTCTGGCGTAAGGCAACGCATAAACTGCTTACTCAGGATAAAGGCGTTTACCTGCTTAAGGGGAATAAGAAGGGTCTGGACGCATTGGTGGACAGCAAAGTAAAGATAACCGGGAAGCTGCTTGGGCCTGCGCATAGCCCGGCTCCTGTTTTAGAAGTATCTAAAATCGAGGCAGTGAATTGAATATCTTAAGCTTAGTGATCACTTTTGCGATATCTTTTGCCCTGCTCTTGATCGCGATGACTGTGCATGAATTTTCCCATGGTTTCGTCGCCTACAAGTTGGGTGATTCCACGGCAAAGTATTCCGGCAGGCTTACCTTAAACCCATTGGCGCATATAGATATATTCTGGACGCTTATCCTTCCTTTATTGATCTTTTTATCCAGCGGCGGGCAGTTTCTTTTCGGGGCGGCAAAACCGGTGCCGGTGAATTATTCGTCGCTGCGCAACCCCAAACGGGATATGGTCTGGATAGGTTTAGCCGGGCCTTTGGCTAATTTCCTGCTGGCTTTTCTGCTTTCTTTGCTCTTAAACTCCGTTTTGCTGCCGCCTGTCGCAACCTACCTGTTGCTTAACCTGGTTATGATCAATGTGGTTTTAGGCGTTTTTAACCTGATACCTATCCCGCCTCTGGATGGCTCGCGTATCCTGGCAGGGCTTTTACCCGCGGAACTTGCCCAGCAATACAATTTACTTGAACGTTTTGGTTTTATCATCCTTATTATTTTAATGTCACTGGGATTATTTGAGCGCCTGCTTTGGCCGGCAGTTATTTTGATCATGCGTTTAATGGGGGTAGCGGGTTAAATGAAAAAGATCCGTTTAGCTTTAGGTAAGCGTTCCTATGATATTTTTATCGGGGCCCAAGAGATAAAAGGCCTTGGCAGGAAATTAAAGGCGCTTGATCTTGGCACTGATGCCTATATCCTGACTAATAAGTTGATCAAAGATAAATACGGCTTACTGCTAAAGCGGGTTTTGCTTAAAGAGGGATTTGGCTGTTATTTTAAACTTGTTGCCGATACGGAGAAGAGCAAATCTATCGCCACTGCCGCGGCTGTGATCAAAGATATAGCCGGCCGTGATTATAAGAAGAGGATATTTATCATTGCTTTTGGCGGCGGCGTAGTAGGGGACCTGGCGGGGTTTGTGGCTTCCGTCTATAAAAGGGGCATACCTTATCTGCAGGTGCCGACAACGTTGCTGGCGCAGGTCGATTCAAGTATCGGCGGTAAAACAGGCGTTGATCTTGACGCCGGGAAAAATCTGGTGGGCGCTTTTTATCAGCCCAGGCTTGTCTTTAGCGATATAGCGTTTCTTAAGAGCCTTCCTTTAAGGCAGCTTAAAGCCGGCCTGGCGGAGGTGATAAAATATTCCCTGATCGCGGATAAGCGTTTGTTCGTCTTCTTGCAAAATAGATACAGAGATGTCCTTAAGCGCGATCCCGATGTGTTAAAGAAGATAATTTATGCCTGTAGCTTGATCAAGGCCGATTTAGTCAGCGAGGATGAAAAAGAGGTTTTAAGCAAGCGTACTCTGCTTAATTTTGGCCACACATTAGGCCATGCTATTGAAGCCGCAGGAGGTTTTAGCCTGTACAACCATGGTGAAGCGGTTGCTTTGGGAATGCTTTCGGCTATAGAGATGAGCAGGAGCCTTAAATTGCTTAAGCCGGAAGATGCCCGGCTGGCTAAAAGATTGATCAAGCTCTATGGTTTGCCGGATAAACTAAAAGGGGTCAGTTTAGAGAAGGTGATTAACGCGCATTTTCATGACAAGAAATTTAAAGGCAGGAAAAACAGGTTTGTGCTGCTTGCGGCAATAGGCAAGGCTAAAGTCGTTAGCGATATCAGTCTGGATATCGTAAAAGAAGGCCTAAAAAGCATCAGTTAAGTTATTTATCGTTGGTCGAGATAATAAGAGTTTGCCCCTGTTTTTCTAATTCCACGGCATTGTTTGTAATGGTTTTTAGGGTCGCTCCCCGGATCATTTCGCCTTCCTTGACTATTTGATTGTTCAATAAAGCGTATTTCTCCGAGTCGGAAAAGAACACCCCGCTTAACAGGAAATCAGATCTTTCCATTTCTTTTGCCGGTTCTACCAAGGTGTTTTCCGTATTGCCTGCTTCAGGTTGTTGTTCAGCCAGCACCTGGGCGGTTATTTGCGGCGCGGCTACCTTGATTGTTTGAGGTATTGGTGTTATTGGCGCGGGTTTTGCTTTATGGGCAAGCATGTTCAGCGCGAAGTTACCCAGGAAAATACCGGTCGCAATGATCAAGGCGTAGATAAGAAAACTTTTCTTTTTTTCCGCTGGTTTCAGGGTTACATTTTCCTGGGAATTGCTATTTTGCTGGATTGATTCTGCGGTTTTTTTCAATGCGTCATTAATTATGCTCATAGGTTTTGTTCCCCACCTGGTAGTTTTGGAATTCCTCCATGCATTTGTTAATAATATCGGCGCTAATGTGGTGAGTTTCCGCGACAAACCCGGCAAGCAGCGCCCGGTCACAGATCATATTGACCAGCCTTGGCGTGCCGGATGAAAAATTCATGATCAGGTTGATCGATTCTTCGCTGAATTCAATTGGCCTTGAGGCTTCGGCCACATGCAACCGGTGGTTGATGTAGGCTTTAACCTCATCATGCTCAAGCATGCCGATGTGGTATCTGACCATGATCCTCTGGCGCAGTTGCCTTAGATTATAAAGATTAAGTTTTTCGTTTAACTCCGGCTGCCCTACAAGGATCACCTGCAGTAATTTGTCTTTCTCGGTCTCTAAATTAGAGAGAAGGCGCAGCTGTTCGAGTATTCCGGGTTTTAAGTTTTGCGCCTCATCAATGATCAGTACGATGTTATTACCGGCCTTGGATTCTTTAAGCAGGAAGCTGTTCAGCTCTTGCACTATATCCAGCTTAGAGCCCTTTTTAGGCGGGATGCCGAAATCCCGCAGGATTGATTCCATAAGCTGTGCTTCGGAGAAGTGGGGGTTTAAAATAAAAGCGGTTTTAACGTTCTTGCCGATCTGGTTCAGGAAGAAGCGGCAGACAGTGGTCTTGCCGGTGCCGATCTCTCCGGTAAGCACGATTATGCCTTTTCTTTGCGAAACGCCATAGACAAGGTGGGCAATGGCTTCTTTATGGTTTTTGCTGGAAAAAAAGAAAGAAGGGTCGCTGGTGACATTGAAGGGGCGCTCTTTTAGTCCATAGAACTTGCAGTACATTTTTCCTCTTTCTGTTTGCCTTATTATAGCAAAAAAGCCGCTTTTGTAAAGTATTGACATATGCCTGAATATATGCTATATTTTTCCCAATGATAGAGACAAAGAAACCGGAAAACAGGGTATTTCCGCGGGTTGGCCTTGATTCCCCGATCCGTTTCCAGGTGCGAGGCGCTCCTGATTTTGGCAATGCCGTTTGTAATGATATCAGCGCCGGTGGGTTAAGGTTTACCAGCAACCAGTTCGTGCCCACAGAAGCCGCTTTAATGCTGGAGATCAAGCTTCTGGAGCGCGTTTTAAGGCCTATCGGTAAAGTCGCCTGGTCCGCTCCCGTAGCGCATTCATCGCGTAACCAGTTAGGCGTGGAATTCCTGGAGTTTGATATGCTTGAGCGTAATTACTTAAAAGAGTTCATCAATATGCGTTTGGCCTCTTAAAAACAGTCAAGAAAGGAAGAAGATAATGGCTCCCGAAGCAGTAAAAGCACCTGAAGCAGAAGCAAAACCTAAAGCGGAAAAACAGACAAATTGCCTTGCCTGCAATAAGCCGATCAAAAAGATCCGCCGCTATTACCGTGACGGTAAATATTATTGCACTAAAAGATGCTGGCGCGCGTACCTGGATAAATCCAAAGAGGCAGCCAAGAAGGAATAATGAACAGAGCTCCTAGTGAAAGAAGGCTGAATCCCCGTCTTGACCATAAGTTGCCGTTGAATATGGCGGTCAACGGTTATGATTTTGCCACGACCACGCACAATTTAAGCTGCGTGGGGGCTTATTGCCACATAGATAAATATGTCCCGCCGTTTACCAAGATTTCCGTAAAATTGAGCCTGCCGAATAACGAGCGTTCCTCACACGGCAATACCCTGGTAGAATGTAAAGGCGTGATTGTCAGGAGCGAAGACGAGACAAAGGGCGGGTTCAATATCGCTATATTTTTTAACGAGATCCGCAGCGAACAGCGTAAAAAGCTGGCTCAATACATAAAGCAGTTCTTACCGTAAGTTTTTCTTAACGCATAACTCTTGCTTATGGGTAAAATCAGTAAAGTCGCTTCAGTTAAACTTATCATCGGGTTTATCTATCAAGATAAACCCGTTTTTGATAAGTTAAAACTTCCGCTGCAGAGGATATTCGGCGCGTTTGATTTTGAATCCGCGGAACTGGATTTTAACTTTACCGATTATTACACGCCTGAATTTGGCGCTGGCCTGAAGAGAAAATTCGTGAGTTTCAAAAAGCCGATCAGGCCGGAGGAGCTTTTTAAGATTAAGCTTTATACGAACCGGCTGGAGCAGAAGAGCTCATCCTCCGGTAAACGCTTGATAAACATTGATCCGGGCTACCTGACTTTGGCAAAGCTGGTGCTTGCTTCCACAAAAGATTACGCGCACAGGATCTATCTTAAAAAAGGCATTTATGCCGAGGTCACCCTTTCTTATAAAGGGCATTCTTTCCAGCCCCTGGAATGGAGCTACCCGGATTTCCGCACTCAAGGCTACCTGGATATATTCAATCAGATCCGCGGCCTGATCCTGCCGGAAAAGTAAATATGCCTGATTACCCGTCATACCTGAAAGCTTTCCAGAACAATCAACTGCAAAAAACCGCGGAAGATCTTCAGAATAGCCTGGCCTGTTGCTGTATCTGCCCGCGTAAGTGCAAGGTCAACCGTTTAAAGGGAGAAACCGGCTTCTGCAAGACAGCGTTATTGCCCAAGGTCTACAGCTTTATGGCGCATTTCGGCGAAGAGCCGCCGATCTCAGGCACGAAAGGTTCAGGCACTATATTCTTTGCTAACTGTAATATGTCTTGCGTTTACTGCCAGAATTATGAATTCAGCCAGCTGGGCCAGGGCAAGGAGTATGATAGCCAGGAACTTAGCGAGATCATGCTTAAGCTGCAAGGTATGGGTTGCCATAATATAAATCTTGTAACGCCTACGCATGTTTTGCCGCAGATATTAAAGGCATTGGAGTTAGCTGTTCAAAAGGGTTTGTATATCCCGTTAGTTTATAATACAAGCGGCTATGAATCACCGGCGGTGATCAAGATGCTTGATGGCATAGTAGATATATACCTTCCGGATATGCGTTATGCTGATGCGTCTGTTGCTTTGCGGCTTTCAGCAAGCCCTGATTATCCGCAGAATAACCGGCTTTCCGTCAAAGAAATGCATAGGCAGGTGGGGGTGGCGCAGATTGATGACGCCGGCTTGATAAAGAGAGGCCTGATCATACGGCATCTTGTCTTGCCGAACGCGCTTTCCGGGACAGAAGAGACGATGAAGTTTATTTCTGCTGAAATTTCCGAAGATACCTACATAAGCTTGATGAGCCAGTATCTACCGTATCATAACGGGCGCGAGCATAAAGAGATCAGCAGGCGCCTGAAGAAAGAAGAGTATAAACAGGCAGAACAGATCATGCAGCGCTATAACCTGCATAATGGCTGGATCCAGGAATCATTTGGCTTGGAAAGGTTTGCCGGGGTGAATATCAAGCCCGCGTAAAAGAATGATCAAAAACAGGCTGCTTAAGAAGGTATTTGGTTTTTTTCTGGATAAAATATTCAAGATCAATGGCACTCCTGAAAAGATTGCCGCCGGGATAGGCTTGGGTATTTTTTCCGGCATCCTGCCCGGCACAGGCCCGGCCGCGGCGTTATTTTTGGCGCTTATTTTCAGGGCTAACCGCGCCGCCGCGTTATTTGCCGGCATATTGACCAACACCTGGTTGAGTGTATTAACTTTTATCTTGGCAATAAAAGTCGGTTCTGCTATACTGAAAATTGATTGGATGCAGGTTAAACGTGACGCCGAAAGCGTGATCAGTGGTTTTCACTGGGCGGGCTTATTCAAGATATCTTTTTTAAAAGTAGTTTTTCCTTTGTTCATTGGTTATTTGGCAATAGGCATAATTGCCGGGTTTTTAAGTTACCTGGCAGCGCTTTTTATAATCAGGAGGCATTTAGATGGACATAAAGCAGGTAATCAAAAGGAATAAAAGCGACTTTAATAATACCCTGGTATTGGTGGGCGTGATTCCTTTATTGGTTTTTGTCTATATCCTGGTTGGCAAGGTCGCTAATTTCAAGATCATGCTTGGCGAGGTAGGTTATATTGTCCTGGCGACGATTGGCGTTTTCGCTACCGGTATTATCGTAGGCAGAAAAATGCTTATGTCTGTCACGATGAAGCTGATTGATGATAATGAACGCATACTTTCCATGCAGCAGGAGCTCATTGAGCAGAAAAGCAAAACGGCGATCACCGAGGTCGCTCTGACTTTAGGCGACCAGGTGAATAACCCGTTACTGGCGATACGCGGTAACTTGGATCTCCTTGATTTAGACCTTAAGGATGCGGAAAAGGCGGAAGAGATCAAAAAGAAACTGGCTACGATCAGGTCTAATTGCGAGCGGATCAGGGAAGTTACTGCTAAGATATCCCGTTTGTCCAAGCCGGAATCTACGGATATTCACGGCGGCGTAAGGATGGTGGACTTGAATAAATCTGTTTGATCTGATAAGTTTAGCGAAATAATTAAGGCCGGCCTTTTAAAAGGCCGGCCTTAATTTTATCACCTTGACTGCTAAAGCTTAATCGCCGTATACAGTCGTGGTGTATTCACCGAAAATGCCGAGGATATTCTTGGCATCATAGTCAACGTATTTAATATTTTTAATACCGCCATTGGCAGCGGCAGCTTTGATACTGCAATCGCCGGTAGCCACCAGGCCTAAAACAGAAGTGGCTTTGGCAGTGCCTACTTTATTGTAATTCATACCGCCGTCGGCCGCCCCAACCGGAGCTTTGATCTCCGTATAAATAGCCCCCATAGGATAAGGAGTAGCGCAACCGCTCAAAGAAGCAGCAACAAATACAACTAAAACCAGAAAACTGATTTTTTTCATACTTTCCTCCTTGCACAGGAAGTGTACACCGGCCTATCCAATTAGGCCGGGTGTTTCTAAAAAGATTATAGCAAAATGTATCTTCTTTGCAAGAAGTTATTAACAACGCAGGGTAGGTTTAAGCGTCTCTTGCTTTGTGGATAGCTATTTTAATCTTGCTAAATTGGCTCGTAAGAGATAAAATATTAAGATAAATTAATAAAACTTGGAGGATCTGATGAAAAAAATTGTTTTATTGCGCCATGGGGAAAGTACCTGGAATAAGGAAAACCGTTTTACCGGATGGACGGATGTGGATTTGTCTGAAAAAGGAATTGAGGAAGCGAAAAAAGCCGGAGAAGTGCTTAAGAGAGAGGGTTTTGTATTTGACCGGGCTTTTACATCGGTATTAAAAAGGGCTATCCGCACGCTTTGGCTTACGCTTGATGCGATGGATCTTATGTGGATACCTGTGCAGAACAGCTGGCGTTTGAACGAGCGCCATTACGGGGCTTTACAGGGCCTGAATAAATCAGAGACCGCGGCCAAATACGGCGAGAAACAGGTGCTTATCTGGAGAAGAAGCTATGATATCCCGCCTATGCCTTTGGAAAAAAGCGACCCGCGCTATCCGGGCAAAGACGCCCGTTACAAGGATCTTGACCCTAAAGATATCCCCGTTACAGAATGTTTAAAAGATACAGTGGCAAGATTCCTTCCGTATTGGCATGAGAGTATCGCGCCGGCGATCACAAAAGGCGAACGCGTGATCATCGCCGCTCACGGTAATTCTTTGCGCGCGCTGGTAAAATACCTGGATAATATCTCGGAGGAGAAGATCGTCAGCCTTAACATCCCCACGGCAATGCCTTTAGTCTATGAATTACAGGATGATTTAAAGCCGATTAAAAGTTATTACCTGGGTGACCCTGAAGCGGTAAAAAAAGCCATGGAAGCGGTGGCCAATCAAGGCAAGGCAAAATAAAAGGAGGTTGATATGGCAGTTAAAGAGGTCGGTGAAAAATATAGATGCAGCGTCTGTGGGAATGAAGTAACGGTGACCAAAGTCGGTGGCGGAGAATTGGTCTGCTGTGGTAAGCCAATGATAAAAATGGAAGATAAATGAAAGAAAGGATTTAAGAATGAACAAGTCGATCAAGGGCACTAAAACAGAACAGAATCTGCTCAAAGCTTTCGCCGGGGAATCCCAGGCGAGGAACCGTTACACTTATTTTGCCTCTGTGGCTAAAAAAGAAGGGTTAATACAGATCTCCAATATCTTTACGGAGACCGCGGAGAACGAAAAAGAGCACGCCAAGGTATTTTTTAAATACTTAGAAGGTGGCGATGTGGAGATTACTGCAAGTTATCCTGCCGGCTCTATCAAGGCTACTTTAGCTAACTTAAAAGAAGCTGCCGCCGGTGAAAACCTGGAGTGGACCACGCTTTACGCGGATTTCGCCAAAGAAGCCAAAAAGGAAGGCTTCGCGGATGTGGCGCGCTCATTTGAGCAGATATCCAGGGTGGAGAAGTTCCATGAGTCACGCTACCGGAAACTGATCAGCAATATCTCATCCAATGAAGTATTTAAGAAAAGCGGCGTGGTCAAATGGCATTGCGCTAACTGCGGCTATGTGTTTGAAGGCATAGAGGCTCCCCAGGAATGCCCTTCCTGCAAACATCCGCAGGCGTATTTTGAGGTATTGGCGGAAAACTATTAATTCAGTGAGAGGCTCTAACAATAAGGTTTTACTCTTTTTTGCGGTAACTATTTTATTAGTTTTATCGGGCATCGTGGCTTGGGCACAGGGAGGTGGCAAGATGAAGCTATCTACTCCGGAATTTGAACATAACACAACTATACCTTCAAGGTTTGTCTGCAGGCAGGGAGGGGTAAACCCGGCTTTAGTCATTGAAGATATCCCGGAGAATACCAAAAGCCTTGTCCTTATCATCGATGATCCTGACGCTCCCCGCGGCACATTTGTGCATTGGGTCGTCTATGACATCCCTATCACAAACCGTATTGAGGAGAACAGTATCCCCGGCACCCAGGGGATAAATAATTCAGGTGAATTGAATTATTGCAGCCCCTATCCGCCTCCGGGTAACCAACATCGTTACTTTTTTAAAGTATACGCTTTAGATACGCTATTGGGCGCCAAAGAAGGTTTAGACAAGTCAGAAATTGAGAACCTTATTTATGGCCATATCCTGGATAAAGCCGAAATGATCGGACTTTATAAAGCGAAATAGCTAAAAAACGCATGTTTTGGTATGTTTACATAATTGCCTGCAAGGACACGAAACTGTATACAGGCATAACAAATGACCTGAAGCGGCGCTTAAAGGAACATAACCAGGGCAAGGGTTGCAAGTTTACGCGGGTGCGTAAGCCCGTGAAGCTAATGTATAGCGAGTTATTGCCAGATTTATCCGCGGCGCTTAAAAGGGAAGCCGCGATCAAGCGCTTGAAACGCGAAAGAAAGCTGGAGTTGTTTAGTTGATTTGTTATTGC
>JBAZNG010000005.1:0-35313 GCA_041649385.1 Candidatus Omnitrophota bacterium
CCCTTTTGAAGACATCGCCAATGCCCGCTTGACATTTGATAACGGCTGTATCGCTAACCTTACCGCCAGCCGTGTTTCCGACGAAGTAATGCGCAAGATCCGCATATTCCAGGAGGACACTTATATTTCCCTGGATTATAAGAACGCTGCGGCCTCGGTATACCGCAGGGCCCAGGGCAAGATCACCAAAGAAGGCCTGCCTATTGAAAAAGAACAACCTTTGCAGAAAGAATTAGCCTCTTTCATTGACTGCGTGATCAACAAGAAAACCCCGCTAGTCTCAGGCCCGGTAGCCAGAGAAGCTTTGGCGGTGGCCTTGGAAATCCAGGAACAAATATGGCACAAATAAGAAATATACTTATTGTCTGCGGTGAGCCATCGGGTGACCTATTAGCCGGCAGCCTCGCCAGCCAGATCAGGGCTTTGGATCCTCAAATAAAAATAAACGCTGTAGGCGGCCAAGCGCTTACCCAAAGTAAAGCAAATGTGTTCTATAATATCAAAGACCTGGCTGTAATGGGCCTTTTTGACGTTTTAAAGAATATCCCCAAATTCCTTAAACTCAAACAGATCGTACTTGATAAGATCAGGGAGGAGAAACCGGATGCAGTGATTTTAGTGGATTTCTCAGGTTTTAATTTAAGGTTGGCCAAGGATATCAATAACCAGGCTCCGGTGATTTACTACGTCAGCCCGCAGATCTGGGCTTCGCGGCCTGGCAGGATCAGGCAGATCAAAAAGTTTATCAGGAGAATGATCGTGCTTTTTAAGTTTGAGGAAGAATTATACCGTTCTGCCGGAGTAGACACTTATTTTGCCGGCCACCCGCTGGTAGATATCGTAAAGATAAAACAGAATAAGGAAGAATTCTTAAAAGACAACGCACTTGACCCTCAAAAAACCACGATTGCTTTACTTCCCGGCTCGCGCAAACAGGAAATAAAACATATACTGCCGGTGATGTTAAAAACAGCCGGCTTGATCGCTAAAAAATACCCTCAGGCGCAGTTTATCATCGCCAGATCCGAAAATGTAGAGTTAGTAACCTACCAAAGGATGGTCAAGGCATCCTCTTTGAATATCAAGATCATTGAAGGCAGGACCCACGATTGTCTGAACGCGGCTGACCTTTCCCTTGTCTGTTCGGGCACAGCGACGCTGGAAGCCGGGCTGGTCGGTAATCCTTTTTTAATCGTCTATAAAATGAGCTTGCTTAATTACCTGCTCTATCGCCCACAGGTGAAGATACCTTTTATAGGCATAATCAATATCATCGCGCAAAAGAAAATAATCCCGGAGTTCATACAGTTTAAAGCCTGCGCAGAGAATATCTCCTTTGAGGCGGTTGCCTTACTAAATGACCCAAAGCTACAGCAAAAGATGCAAAACGACCTTAAGGATGCCTGTGTAAATCTAGGTTCTTCCGGGGCAAGTTTGCGCGCAGCCCAATCTATCCTCCCCCTCCTAAAAAAATAGACCGTTTCTACCTAACTTCAGTATCTACAGATATTTACTACAGAACTGTCCCTATGGGGACAGTTCTATCATAACTCATTGTTAGCATTATGGTTAAATAGAAACGGTCTGAAAAGATCGGGCGGATTGAATACGCTCATCGATAGGCGGATGGTCAAAAAAGAAAAATTTGATCAGCGGATGCGGGGCGCGGTCAGCAAGGTTCTGCTCCGCCAGTTTATTCATCATGGAGATGAATGCTTCCGGAGCACGCGTAGTTTCCAAAGCGAGCTTATCTGCGCTTCTCTCATACCTGCGGCTGAACAACGCCTCTAAGGGCTGCATAATAATGCCAAAGAGGATAAAATAAGCAAAGAACAGTGGCACAGCTGCCGGCTGATTAAGCGTATTCAGGTTGAAAATAGCCAGCGCAGGGCCAGAACTCTTAAAAATAATATAAAACAGCAGGAATGTAAAAATACAGTTAACTGTAAGCAGTTTTACAATATGCTTCAGCTTATAATGCGCGAATTCATGCGCCAGGATAACCTCGATTTCATCGTAGCTGTATTTATCTTTTAAGGTGTCTGCTAATATCACGCGGCGGCTCTTGCCCATCCCGGTAAAAGCTGCGTTTGCCTTCAGGGATTTCTTGCTAAGATTTATCTGAAAAACATCCAAAATACCGATCTGCATTTTCCTGGCTAAATCCATTATCCTGGACCTTAACAGTTCATCGGTCAAAACTGTATACTTAAAGAATAACGGCATGATCACCACCGGCGCAAGGCGCACAAGGATGAAACTGCAAAAAATCCAGAACACTGATATGCCTAACCACCAGAAGTGCGGTAAAAAGTTGATCAGATACAAAAGCGCAGCAACAAACAATAATACCATTAAATAAGCGACCACCCCGGATTTAAGCTGATCCAGCCACCAATCTCCCAGAGCCTGTTTAGAAAGGGAAAAATTATGTTCCAGGATGAAACTGCGGTAGAAGTTAAGCGGGAAAGCGCAGAGGAAATAGAGTATAAAAATAACAAACAGGTATGCGGGTAAAACAAAATGGGCCTGGAGAATCTTTCTAATCAGAGTTTCCAAGCCCACAGAGATTCCTAAACCCAGGAAAACAAAAAGTAAAACCAACGTATAAAACGTATCTATCGCCTGAAGGGCGTATTTCTGGCGAAAATAGCTCCTTGCCTGGCAAACCATTCTTATTTCTTAGTTGTTTTTGCCAAAGGCGCGACATTCACAAAAGTACGCACTTTTCCGTGGTTGGTCTTTTTCTTGGTAAAATAAACTTTACCGGGGGTCGTCGCAAATAAGGTACCCAAACCTTTGACATTAACGCCGGCCTTGTAAGTATCCACGCCGCGCACAAGTATTGCCCCGGTTTTAACTAATTTACCACCCGATGTTTTCATCGCGTGATCTTTTTTGGGAGTTGAAAAACCACCAATCATTTTAATTTCCTCCTTAAATGAGTCCGCCACTGAACCGATGGCGGACGAATTTATCCCGCCGAATATACTAAAATTCTAAAGAATTTTAGTATTGCTTCTGAGGCGGGATATTCCTTATTAAATTGAGAAACCACTTTACCACAAGATTATCAATTTAGCAACACTTCTTCATCCTTGTCCGGGATGGCTACTTCTACGCCCTTCTGGGAAAGCAGCCCTGAAAGCGCTTCAGACTGCTCCAATTCCCCATGCACCAGAAAAACCTTCTTTAAGGGCAGGCAGCCGGAAACAAAATCAATCAGTTCCAGCTGGTCGGCATGGCCGGAAAAAGAGTTGATCACAACAACCTCGGCATTAAGTTCATACTCTACGCCGAATATCTTCACAAAGGGCTCCTTTTCCACGATCCTCCTGCCTAAAGTATCGCGCGCCATATAACCGACCACCAGGATCATATTGCGGGAATCCTCAATATTATTCTGCAAATGATGCAGGATCCTGCCGGACTCGCACATGCCGCTTCCGGCAATGATGATCATCGGCCGCTTATCCATGTTCAAGGCCTTGGATTCTTTCTGGTCGCGGACATACCTTAAATTGAGCAGCTCAAATGGATTTCCGCCCTGGCTGAAGATCTGGCGTGTCTTGGGGTTTAAGAAATCAGGATGAAATTCAAATAATTCCGTAATATCCGTAGCCAGCGGGCTGTCCACATAAATGGGTATTTCCGGGATCAGTTTCTCCTTAAGCAATTCGCCTAAAAAATAAATAATCTCCTGCGCGCGCTCCAATGTAAAGGAAGGTATAAGCACCTTGCCTCCCCTGCGCACTGCCTGGTTTATCGCCTGGCGCAGCTTGGATTGCGCTTCCTCTATCGGCCTATGCAGCCTGCCGCCGTAAGTGCTTTCCATAATCAAATAGTCCAGGTTTTTAGGGATCACCGGGTCATTCAAAAGCGGCAGGTTCTTCCTGCCTAAATCTACAGCATAACCTAAACGCAAAGTCCGGCCGTCGGACTTAATATCCAAAACCACTAATCCCGAACCCAGGATATGCCCGGCATCCACGATCGTCGCGTAAACATCCTTGGCGATACAGAATTTCTGGTTGTAGGAGATAGAGCGGAATATTTTAACCGCCTTGGAAGCTTCTTTCGCAGTGTAAAGAGGTTTTCTTAAAGGAAGGCCCAGGCGCCTGTTGATCTTGTTCACATAACGCACATCCTCTTCCTGGATCTTGCCTGAATCAACAAGCATTAAGTTAGCAAGGTCTTTGGTCGCGGAAGTCGTATATATCTTGCAGCGCAAACCATTCTTGATCAACGTGGGGATATTACCGCAATGGTCAACGTGCGCATGCGACAAAACCAACGCGTCAATAGTACGCGGGTTATAATGCAGAGTCGTGTTTATCGCATAAAAAGCGTCGCGGCGGCCCTGGAAAAGTCCTGCGTCAAGAAGCACCTCTGTTGAGCCTATATTGACTAAATGGCTTGAGCCTGTTACTGTCCTGGCGCCACCTAAGAATCTTAATTTAACGGGCATATTTAATTCAGTTGTCTATACAGATCAATAAAATAACGCGCGGATAAAACGATGATAAAACAACTTTACCATTCTACTGCTTATTGAAAACCGCTCGCTTTTAATATAATATAGGCAGGAATAAATAGCAACAGGATTTATCTTTTTTTAGGATGGCTGCGGGAAAAACCTGGTATTTCTAGATTTTTAGGTAACAAACAGGTTGCGCGAAGAGAACTTGCCGTCCGTGGTCAGGTTAACCCCCAATCTTTTTAACCCGACTTCATCTCCCGGTGTGGGCATATGTGTCATATGCATCTGGCAGCCCTTAAGCTCGCCAAGTTTCTGCATGGCTATCTCTGCCGTATGGTTAGTTGCCGCGCTGATCGCTAAGGCAATCAGGCATTCTTCAAGATCCAGGCTTTCAGATTCAGCGTTTAAAACGCCCTCCTTAAGCTTGGTGATCTGATTAATGATGTGCGGGCTTAATAATAATATCTCGTCCGGGATATGCGCCAGCACTTTTGCGGCATTTAAGATCAAGCTGGATGCGGCATGCATAAGTTTAGAATTCTTGCCCAGGATGATCTGCCCGTCATTAAGCTGGATGGCTGCGCCGCAGAATATCCCTTCGTTGCCTTTGCCTTTTTCTTCCGCATCGGTTGCGGCTTTCCTGGCCGGCTCAATCACTATCCGGTCAGTCAGTTTTACGCCCAGTTCCTCCATAAGAAGGACAACCCTGTCCACAGTCTCTTTCTTCTCTACGCCCATCAGGTATTCGCTGTTATAGCGAAAATACCTGCGGATAAGTTCCTGGCGCGCGGCTTCCTGGACGACTTTTTCATCGGTAATACCGAAACCCGCCCGGTTAACTCCCATATCCGTCGGAGAGTTGTACATCGGTAACGCACCGTCCTTTTCAAAAATGCGGCTTAAGATAAGCTTCAGGATAGGAAAGCTTTCCACGTCGCGGTTATAATTTATCGCCACTTTATTATATTTATTCAAATGGAACGGATCTACCAGGTTAAAATCCTGGATATCCGCGGTAGCGGCTTCATACGCCACATTCACCGGATTTTTAAGGTCTAAGTTCCAGATAGGGAATGTCTCGAATTTAGCGTAGCCGGCGTTAATACCGTGCTTATGTTCGTGATAAAGCTGGGATAGGCATGTGGAAAGTTTGCCGCTGTTGGGCCCCGGGGCAGTAACAATGACGATCGGATTCCTGGTCTTCACATAATCATTCTTGCCAAAACCTTTATCGCTGACAATAGAAGGCACATCCGCCGGGTATCCTTCGATAGGATAATGCAAATAAACATCCACGCCGCGGCGCTGTAATTTATTCTTGAAGATCACCGCTGAAGGCTGGTTGGCAAAACGGGTTATCACAACCGCCAGGACATCTAAACCCCACTTCCTTAAATCATCAATCAGTTTCAAAGTAGCCGCATCATAAGTGATCCCGAAATCTCCGCGTACCCTGCCATTCTCGATATCGCCGGCGTAAATAGAAAGCACTATATCTATCTTGTCCTTTAAACACTGTAAGAGGCGTATTTTCACATTGGGGTCATATCCGGGAAGCACCCTGGAGGCGTGATAATCAAAACAAAGTTTACCGCCAAACTCCAGGTAAAGCTTGTTATTGAATTTCTTTACCCTGTCTAATATCGCTTGCGTCTGTTCCTTAAGGTACTTTTCGTTATCAAACCCTGTTTTCTTAGTCATTTTATGCTTAATTTTTAGGCATCCCAAGCCAAAAAAAACTGGAATTTAACACATCATTATTTATCATAAGTGGAATAGAAGTAAGGCGTGAATGCCTGGAATTCCGCAGCGCAGGTATCCACCAGTTTAAACTCCGGCTTCAGGCCGAAACTCTTGCGTAAACCGGCAATCTCTTCTTCGCTCTTCTTCAAAACCTTAACCAGCTGACGGTCGCTGAAACCAAGCTCTTTGGCTTCCTGTAACATCTCCCTGGTAAGTTTATCTCTATTCTTAATCAAAAATGACTCAAAGTCAATGATCTCTTTGATATTCTGCAGGAACCACCGGTCAATATGCGTAAGCTCATGGATTTTCTCTATCTCCACCCCTATCCGGAAAGCGTCGCCGATAAAAAATATCCGCTCTGCCCCTGGGTAGATCAACTTTTCATAGATCCTATCCCGCTCTGCGTTATCGCAAGTGACCACTGACGGGTCGCCAAAAACAATGCTCTCTAAACCGTACTTCTTTACTTCCAGAGAACGCAAGCCTTTCTGCAACGCTTCTTTAAAACTCCTGCCGATGGCCATGGCTTCTCCTACGCTTTTCATGGAAACTCCCAGGGTCGCATCTGCAGATGGGAATTTCTCAAAAGTAAAACGGGGCACTTTGACCACGCAATAGTCAATTGCCGGCTCAAAACAGGCAGGTGTCTTAAGAGTGATATCATTGGGTATCTCATCCAAAGTAAAACCTACGGCAAGTTTCGCGGCGATCTTAGCGATAGGAAAACCGGTTGCCTTGGAAGATAAAGCGGAGCTCCTGGAAACCCGCGGATTCATCTCAATGATCACCATCCTGCCTGTCTCTGGATGCACGGCAAACTGGATATTTGAGCCTCCGGTTTCCACGCCGATAGCGCGGATGCAGATAAGCGCTGCGTCGCGCATCAATTGATACTCCTGGTCAGTCAATGTCTGTATGGGGGCGACGGTGATGCTGTCGCCGGTATGCACGCCCATCGGGTCTAAATTCTCAATGCCGCAGATAATCACCACATTATCCTTTAAGTCCCGCATTACCTCCAGTTCAAATTCCTTCCAGCCGATCAAAGATTCCTCAATAAGTATTTCACTGATCATGCTGGATTCTAAGCCGCGCTTGGCCAGCAACTCGAACTCCTCCTGGTTATAGGCGATCGAACCACCCGTGCCCCCAAGAGTAAAACTCGGCCGGATGATCGCCGGGAAACCTATAACCCTGGCTACTTGCAAAGCCTCAGGCAGATTATAGGCTTTTCCGCTCTTAGGAAGGTCAATGCCGGCTTTACTCATTGCTTCCTTGAACAGCTGGCGGTCCTCCCCCTTTTTAATCGCTTTGATATTGGCTCCAATAACCTCAACCTTATATTTTTTTAACACACCCATTTTATCCAGTTCCACTGTAGTATTTAAAGCGGTTTGGCCGCCTAAAGTAGGCAATAACGCGTCCGGCCTTTCTTTAATAATTATCTTTTCAACGAATTCCGGGGTGATCGGCTCGATATATGTCTTATCCGCTAATTCCGGATCGGTCATGATCGTCGCAGGATTAGAGTTGACCAGGATCACATGGTAACCTTCCTGCCTTAATACCTTGCAGGCCTGCGTTCCGGAATAATCAAACTCACAGGCCTGGCCAATGACAATCGGCCCGGAACCAATGATCAATATTTTCTTTATATCTTTTCTCTTGGGCATCTTTGCTTTTAGTTTATCTTATACTATATTTGATTTACGATTTTTTGTTTTTCCCTAAATACTACCTACTAGATACTGCTTTTTTATGTTTCTGCATTATTTTCACAAATTCCGCGAATAAATATTCCGAATCATGCGGCCCGGGAGAAGCTTCAGGATGGAACTGCACTGAAAACAACGGAAACTTTTTGTGCCGCAGGCCTTCTAATGTAGAATCATTCAAGTTCAGGTGGGTCAACTGTATATCTTTTTGCTTCAAAGAGCCGATATCTACGCAAAACCCGTGGTTCTGGCTGGTGATGCAGATCTTGCCTGTTTTCGTATCCTTTACCGGATGATTCGCCCCATGATGGCCGAATTTCAGTTTATACGTCTTGCCGCCTAAAGCTAAACCGATCATCTGATGGCCTAAACATATACCGAATATGGGAAGTTTGCCGATAAGCGCGGCTGTTGTACGCACAACGTAACTAACAGCAGCCGGATCACCCGGGCCATTGGAAAGCAAAAGCCCGTCAGGATTCAACTTTAATATCTCTTCAGCGCTTGTCTTAGCCGGCACAACGATCACCTCGCAACCAAGCCGGGCCAGATGTCTTAAAATATTGTATTTTACCCCGCAGTCAAGGACAACTACCTTGAACTTATTTACGGATGAACCGGCATTAAAAACATACTTCTTGTTGCAGGTAACTTCTTTAACTAGATCCACTCCGACTAAACCCTTGGAAAGCTTGGCCTTTTTAACCAGGCTGTCCGCATCAAGGTCAAGCGTGGAAAGCACCGCTTTCATCGCGCCCTTTTCCCTGATGTGCAAAGTCAACGCGCGCGTATCGATCCCCTCAATAGCCGGAATGTTATTATTTTTCAGGTACTCGCCCAGCGGCTGGTCTTTTCTCCAGTTGCTGGCGATCTTGCTGTATTCTTTGACCACAAAACCTTCCAGAAAAAGCTTACGTGATTCAACATCCTCTTTATTCACCCCATAATTACCCATCAAAGGATAGGTCATCACCACGATCTGGCCCTTATAAGAAGGATCCGTAATGATCTCCTGGTAGCCGGCCATGCTGGTGTTAAAGACCACCTCCCCGTATACTTCACCGGATGCGCCAAAAGACGTACCCCGGAATATTTTGCCGTCCTCTAAAGCTAAAATGGCATTCATCTTATTTTCTTTCTATTGCCGCCCGGATAAAATCCCTGAATAAGGGGTGCGCGTTATCGGGCTTGGATTTAAACTCAGGATGGAATTGCACAGCGATAAAATAAGGATGGGAAGCAAGTTCAATGATCTCAACAAGGTTCTTCTTTTCATAGATACCTGAAAAAAACAGCCCTTTCTGCTGCAGCAGCTTCCTGTATTTATTGTTAAACTCATACCTGTGGCGGTGCCTTTCGGAAACCTGGTCTTTTTTATAAATCCTGGAAGCAAGGGTGTTCTTCTTGATCTTACATGGATATGCCCCCAGGCGCATTGTACCGCCCAACTCTTTGATCTTCTTCTGCTCCACTAAAAGGCTGATCACCGGGTTTTTGGTTTTAGGGTTGAACTCCGTGGAGTTAGCGTCTTTAAGCCCGCAGACAGAACGGGCAAACTCCAAAACAGCACATTGCATCCCCAGGCAGAGCCCTAAAAATGGCATATTATTCTTACGGGCAAATTCAATCGCTTTGATCTTTCCTTCAATACCGCGTCCGCCAAAACCGCCAGGAACCAGTATCCCATTTAAATCTTTAAGCATTGTTTGCGCGCCAAATTTTAAGATATCCTCCGAATCTATCTTTTTAATCACCACCTTGACATTGTTGCTGATGCCGGCGTGGATAAGCGCTTCATAAATAGACTTATAGGCATCTTGTAAACCAATGTATTTACCAACTACCGCGACAGCCACTTCCCCTTTAGGGTTAAGCAGCCTTTCAATAACATCTTTGTCCCAGCTTTTTAAGTCTGAAGGTTTTGAGATCAGGCCAAAATGGCTTAAGATTATCTCATCAAGTATCTGATTCTTGAAAACCAGCGGCACCTGATAGATGGATTCCACATCAGGGGATTCAATGACCGCTTCTTTTCTTACATTGCAGAATAATGATATTTTCTCCCGCACATCAGCGTTAAGCGGCTTTTCCGTCCGGCAGATAAGTATATCCGGCTGGATGCCTATCTCGCGCAACGCCTGCACGCTATGCTGGGTGGGTTTTGTCTTGATCTCATCAGCGACTTTTATGTAAGGGACTAAAGTCAGGTGGATATAAAGCACATTTTTCTCGCCTGCATCCAATTCAAACTGGCGCGCTGCTTCCAGGAAAGGAAGGCTCTCAATATCGCCCACTGTGCCGCCGATCTCCACCAGCACGATATCCGCCTGCGAGACAGAAGCGACTTTTTTTACCCTTTCTTTTATCTCTTCGGTGATATGCGGGATGACCTGGATGGTTTTACCTAAATAATCTCCTTTTCTCTCGCGGGAGATCACCGCATTATATACCTGGCCAGTCGTGGCGTTATTGAACCTGGTCATCTGCGCCTGGGTGAATCTTTCGTAATGGCCCAGGTCCAGGTCGGTCTCCGCGCCATCATCGGTAACATAGACTTCACCGTGCTGGTAAGGGTTCATTGTCCCCGGGTCAACGTTGATATAAGGGTCCAGCTTCATTAATGTGACTTTTAGGCCCCGGGACTCAAGTATCTTGCCCAGCGAAGCAGAAGCTATGCCTTTGCCTAAGCTTGAAATAACTCCACCGGTAATGAATATATATTTAGCCATAGTTTACACAAAAAGGCGTTTAGCGCCGATAATCCGGCTCCTAAACGCCTTTGTTTGTATAATTATAACACAAGACCGCCTCTTGTCAATTTATTTTTACTTACGCTTGGTTGTTCGCCAGGGGCAAAAACTCCTTGCCTTCTTTCCATGGATCCAGGTAACGCTGGACTTTCAGGTCCTGGCGCTTTAACAGATCGACTGATTCTTTGCTCTCCCTGGGATAAATGATCTCCACCTTCGGCCGCAGGATGTCGGATTCATTCTCATCCCTGACCACGGCGACCATGCCGTTATCCAGCGATACGATCGCGCCTATCGGCCAGACGCCGATGATCGCAAAAAACCTGTCTAAGAGGTTCGGGTCAAATGCCGAACCTTTATCTTTATTCATGATACTGTAGACTATGTCAGGTGAATAATCCTGCTTATAACCTCTTCTCTGCGATAAAGCATCATAAACATCACAGATAGAGACGATCAATGAAACAATGTGCGGTTTCCTGACATAAGGCAGTTTAGGATAACCGGTAAGGTCATATTTCAGATGATGTTCAAAAGTAACCACTGCCGGTAAAATACCCAGGCTATCAATATACTTAAGCATCATCTCCGCGCCCAAAAGCGTGTGGCTGCGGATCTGGTCAAACTCCTCTTCCCCCAATTTATCTTTCTTATTCAGCACTTTTCTGGAGATATAAAGCTTGCCTATATCATGGAAGAGCGCTGCGATGCCGATATTTAAGACTTCCTCCTTATCAAACCCCAGGCTCGAGGAAAAATGCATGGCGATAATGGAGACATTCAACATATGCGTATAGGTCTCCATGCTGTATCTTTTTAGCGTAGCTAATTTCAGGATATCATTATTCTTGCCGCTTAAGCTTTCCACGATATTATTGATGCTGGTCTTTAACGAAAGGTGGTCTATCTTCTCAAGGTTAAGCGCGTTATCCAAAGCCGCGGACACATTCTTGGCAGAATCATCATAAAGGCTTAATTTCTTGATCGATTCCTGCGCAGCTTGAGCGATAGTTTCATCGGTGGTTTTAAGCTTACCCACGCTGATATTGCGGATACCCAGCAAAGAAAGCTGCGTCTGCGGGTCAACTCCGGATTCCTCTTTCTTGCCGGATATAAAAATAACGAATTTCTCGAGCTCATCCCTGCTTAAGCCCCGGTAAAAAGAAAGCCGTTCAATACTGCGCTCTTTCAGGTAAATGATCGTTGGATTCAACATTTTGCTCAAGTCAAAGAGCACTTCTTTCTCAAAAGCAAGTTCTTCCCCGACAATGCCGATAATGATCTCATCGCGGGCGCTTAAGGCATCCTGGAAGATCAGATAACCTTTATCCAGCTCTTTCTGGAATAAAGCGTGGTCTATACCGTACATCTTGGCGCTCTGCAAGCATGTGAAAAGTTCCCTTAATAACCCTTCGATCTTATCCAGCATTCCAACCTCTTAATATCTGCGCGGCATTATTACGCACCTGGCTGTTCCAAAAAAACATTTTCTTGCTTAAACGTAAAAGTTGCCCGGAGGCATCTTTTAAACCCAGCTCCCAGACAATATGCATATTTTCCAGGGTGATCCTTTTTCTCTTCCCCAGGCTCCAGGGAGTATTAAACAAGGCATCGATACCCTGGATCTTTGCCTGCGGGGAAGCGGCCAATATTGAGAGCGCTTCTTTGCGGATATCCACAGAATCTGTGTTTAAAATAGAGCAAAGGAACTGGTAATTGGGGCTTGGCAAAGAGTGCATGCCTTTGAGCACCTCCATCTGGATCAGTGGGTTTGCGAAATTATAGATATACTCAAGCACCTGTGAAGCAAAATATGAGCCTGAAACACTCAGATCAGCGATCATTTTCGCCAGAAGATCCGTATTTTGGCGCAAACCATCTAACCGGCTGTAAAAGGCCCTCAGGTCATTATTAAACATGCGCAGGAACCATCTTAAAATTACAGGTCCGCAAACGTGTTCCGCGAACATCCTTTCTAAATAGAATCCAGGTTCCTGGGCAGGCACTTTTATCCTGTCGCTTAAATCCTTGAACTCTTCAGGCAATTCTCCTTTCCAGAGAAGGTCTTCCATGAAGGCGGATATCTTATTCTCCTGCACGCTAAAAAGATCAGGAAAGTTTCTTTGCTTATCCAGGAAAAAACCCCATAGGTCTTGCAGGTAAGCCAGATCCCTCTCTCTCATCGCAGGGCCAAGCTCTTTATCAATGATCCCTACTATAAAGTTTGACCTTTCTTTCCCGGCATCATAAGCAAGCAGGCTAAGCAGGATGTAGCGGAAATTAGCCTTGAGTTTTGCCCGGTCAAAAAGCATCACCCCGAAAAAAAGCATCTCCTTGCTTAAATAGTTCAGCGTATTCCGGTAAACAGCAGAAACAGAATCCTCCGCCGGCCTGGTCAAAAGCGCCTGGATCTTCTTAACCACCTTGGGGTTGGTTTTCAGCACCCCGGAACTGCTGATCATCTTAAGCAGGTTATCGGCGAATTCTTTCTGCCTGTTCTTATCCGAGATCTTGGCAAAAAGCTGGAGGCTGAAATCATCAAATTGTTCTTCATTAAGCAGCCCTTCCCAGAGCAGCGCCTGAAAATCATCATTGCTTAAATTACCAAAGATCTCTTTGACCTTATTAAGTTTTTCTTCATCAAGCAGGCGCTTATTCTGTAAGAGCCACATAAAAATATCCCTGGCGCATTTATTGAACTTACGCATATCGCGGCTCTTTAAATAGGCCAGGAAATTCTTTAAAGTTTGCGCAAGGCCAGCGCTTGAGAAGAAATCCTCTTCCCTGATCTTGGCCAACACGGCGGGAAAATTATTCACCATCTCCTCTAACTTCAGGCGGTCTTCATTATTAAGGATCTCCTTAAGCAAATACTCCCAGATATCCACGTCCTCCTGGCCCTTCTTATCCAGGAAAGATGAATAATCCAGTTCCTCAACCTCAAAATGCCTGAGGCCTTTAAGGAGCAAAACCTTGGAAACGCCGCCGGATTTTAAGATATCCTTGGTCGGCAAAGAAATGGCAAAAAGGAATTGGATAAGCTCATCGGTATCGAAGCCGGGAGAGATCTTGATATTCTTGATCTTTCTCTGGTGCATAATACGCGCCAATTCATCATGCAAACCCTGCTGCTGCCAGGTCTTTCCATCGGCGACTAGCGCCGCGTCAGTCACCCCGATAGTAAAAGGATTGATCGACTTGATCACCTGGTCTAGTTTTGATTTAAGCTCTTCTACGGATTTTAGAAAATACGGATGGTCCTTGGAATAGGAAAAAGCATTGGTAAGCGTAACCCTTAAGGCGCGGAAAAAATCTTTTAATAACTCTTCATTATCCACGTGTGCTATTTTACAACTTAAAAGCACCCACTGCAACTACAATTTGGGGGAGCCGGCGCTTAAAAGTCGAACTTTCTTTCAAGAGCCAACTCCCCCATTTTTTAGGAGATGACCGGCCTAAGAACTTTGTTTATACCAAGCCCTGGCTGAGCATAGCGTCAGCTACTTTAACAAACCCGGCGATATTCGCTCCATTGACATAATTAACTTGCCCGGATTCTTTGCCGTATTTAACGCACTGCTGGTGTATAGCGATCATTATATCATGCAGCCTTTTATCCACCTCTTCGCGTGTCCAGGATAACCTGATGCTATTCTGGCTCATCTCAAGCCCTGAAGTGGCTACGCCGCCGGCATTGGAAGCCTTGCCGGGCGCATAAAGGATCTTGGCTTTCTGGAATACCTCAACCCCTTCCGGAGTCGTAGGCATATTTGCGCCTTCGGCAACAGCGATACAGCCATTTTTCACCAGGCTTTTAGCGTCACTTTCATCTATTTCATTCTGGGTGGCGGAAGGAAAAGCTACATCGCACTTAACGCCCCAGGGCCTCTGTTTATCAAAATACTTGCAATTGAATTCCTTGGCGCACTCCTTGATCCTGCCGCGTTTGACATTCTTTAAGTTCAGAACACAGCTTAATTCTTTCTTGTCAATACCGCCTTCATCGTAAATATAGCCGTCGGAATCAGACAAAGTAACCACTTTTGCCCCCATCTCGATAAGCTTCTCTGTGGTGTATTGGGCGACATTGCCTGAACCGGATACCGCGCAAACTTTTCCTTTCAGGGAATCTCCGCGCGTCTTAAGCATTTCTTCCGCGAAATACACACAACCGTACCCTGTGGCTTCCGGGCGGATCAAACTACCGCCCCAACCAAGGCCTTTACCCGTAAGCACGCCAGAGAACTCATTGCGCAGCCTCTTATACTGGCCGAACAGATAACCGATCTCGCGGCCGCCGGTGCCGATATCTCCGGCAGGCACATCCGTGTTCGGCCCGATATGCCTCTCTAACTCGGTCATGAAACTCTGGCAAAACTTCATTACTTCATTATCTGACTTTCCTTTAGGATCAAAATCTGATCCGCCTTTTGCACCGCCCATCGGTAAAGTGGTAAGCGCGTTCTTAAAAACCTGCTCAAAAGCCAGGAATTTCAATATCCCCAAATTCACGCTCGGATGTAAACGTATCCCGCCTTTATAAGGCCCGATCGCGCTGTTCATCTGGATGCGGTATCCCCGGTTGATCTGGACTTCTCCCTGATCATCAAGCCAGGGAACACGGAAGATTATTACCCTTTCCGGCTCGATCATTTTTTCCAGAATTTTAGCTTTCTGATACTGAGGGTTTTTCTCGATAAAAGGCATTACCGACTCAACGACCTCACGTACAGCCTGATGGAATTCCTTCTCGCCCGGGTTCTTCCTTACCACTAGATCCATAAACTCTTCAATTCTCTTTGACATTATTACTCTCCTTTTCTAGTAAGCTCACCTATTATCGCCTTAGCCGCCTTCTTGGCCATACCCATAGCCTCAATCACCGTACCTTCTCCGCCTACAATATCCCCGCCGGCAAAAACGCCCTTAATGGAACTTTCCATGCTTTCAGGATCAACGATAAGATCTGAATACTTATCGGTCTTTAGTTCCGGCGTCGCGTTGATTAGAATCTGGTTGGCTTTTAGCCCTACGGCGATCACACTTAAATCACAATCAATCTCAAATTCACTTCCTTCGATAATTACCGGCCTTCTCCTGCCGGAGCTATCCGGTTCTCCCAATTTAGACCTAAGACAGATCAACTTCTTTACAAACCCCTTTTCATCGCCAATAAATTCTTTGGGCTGCACTAAAAACTCAAATTTTATTCCCTCTTCCCTGGCATGTTCAATCTCTAGCCGCCGGGCGGGCATTTCCATCTCCGTACGCCGATAGATGACCGTGGTATTAAGCGGCAGGCCGTTTATCTTCTGCAGCCTCAAAGCGACCCTGGCAGAATCCATAGCAGTATTGCCGCCGCCAACGATCAAAACGTTTTTACCGATATTTACCGGCGTGTGGAATTCGGGAAATTTATAAGCGGACATTAAATTTACCCGCGTGAGGAATTCATTCACTGAATAGATATTGCACAGGTTTTCGCCTTTGATCCCCAGAAAAGACGGCACACCCGCGCCCAACCCCAGGAATATTTTTGCATAACCCTGGCTAAATAATTCTTTGAGCGTTTTGGCTTTTCCTACAAGGAAATTAGTATTAAAATTCACGCCTAATTTCTTAAGGTAATTTGTCTCAAAATCCAGGACATCCCAGGGCAGCCTGAAAGGCGGGATACCATACCTTAAAACGCCGCCGGTCTTATGCAGGCTTTCAAAGATATCCACCTTTACGCCTTTACGCGCTAATTCTCCTGCGCAGCATAATCCTGCTGGCCCGGAACCGACTACCGCTACCTTAAATTGAGATACTTTCTCCTGGTTATCCTGCGGCACATCCAGGTTATTATTCTTGCCAAAATCACCCACAAAACGTTCCAGAAAATGTATGTTGATCGCCTGTTCCGAGGCAAAAGGCGAGCCTTTTTTGGTAAGGATACAGGCCTTGCGGCACTGGTATTCGGCAGGGCAAACCCTTCCGCAGATAGACGGAAAATTGTTCTTTTCCTTGATCGTAAGATACGCCGCTTGGTAATCTTTCTGCGTAATATGAAAAATAAATTTCTTTATATCGATGCCAACAGGGCAACCGCTGCTGCAAAGAGGGTTCTTGCACTGCAGGCACCTGGACGCTTCCAGCAAGGCCTCTTCTTCAGAGTAACCCTGGACCACCTCCTGGAAATTACCCACCCTGATTTCGGCGTTAGCTTCTTTGACTTTTACAGGTTCTTTTTTCATATTTTACAATGCTGGAAAAAGATTACAGATATGTTTCTCCTGGAGACTATAAACCTTGTTCCTCTTCTCAAGTTCATCCCAATCAACTCCATGGCCGTCAAAATCCGGGCCGTCAACACAGCTGAATTTTACCTCACCGGACACAGTCACCCGGCAGCAACCGCACATGCCAGTGGCATCAACCATCAGCGCATTAAGCGAAACTAAAGTTTTGGTATTGTATTCCTTGCTTACCAAAGCCACTCTTTTCATCATCGGGATCGGGCCGACAGAATAGATCAAATCGTATTTATCTTTACTTAAAAGTTCCTTAAGCATATCAGTAGTAAAACCTTTCCTGCCGTAAGAACCATCATCAGTCATGATATAGACCTGGTCGGATGCGCTTTTAAGCTCATCTTCCAAAATAAGCAGGTCTTTATTCCGGGAGCCAAGAATGGTAACAATATGGTTGCCGGCTTCCTTCAATGCGCGGGCAACCGGCAGGATCTCAGCGATCCCCACGCCTCCACCGACTAAAATTACTTTTCCGAATTTTTTTATTTCTGTAGGGTGTCCCAATGGGCCAACCAGAGAATAAAGCGTATCTCCGGGGTTCAATTTACCTAAGCTCTTGGTAGTAAACCCTGCTTCCTGAAAGATCAAACTGACCACCCCTTTATCTTTATCCGCGTTTACCAGAGTTAAGGGGATCCTTTCCCCTTTTTCACTTGCCATTAACATCACAAACTGGCCTGGCAAAGCTTTAGAGGCAATATCAGGAGAAATTATATCCAGTTGAGTGATCTTTACCCCGCCAACATCATTGATCAGCTTCTTATTGATTATTTTCATACCTTATTCTGCCTAATTTTTATGCAGTTAAAAAAATAAAAAAGACGTCCCCCGAATAACTCCGGACGTCTCTGTCCTATCGTTAAACCAAAACGCAGATATATTATTACTGATTGGCATCTTTGTCAAGTTTTTATTAATAAAACAATAGTTTACAATAGCCGGGCTATTTTAAGATTTCCATATCTATCTTCACCAACCCGCCCTTAAAAGGCTCAATTACCCGCTTGAGGATACCGGAAAGATACGCCATGAGCACGCCGTAGTTGGTGATCGGTACACCTGCGGATGCGGCTTTCTGGATACGATGCATGATCTCCGCCCGGTTGACCATACACCCTCCGCAAGAGATGATCATTTTATACCGGCTTAGGTGATCAGGAAAATCTCCACCGGCGGTAACTTCATAATGCAGGTCCTTATGCGTATAATTCAGTAACCAGGTAGGGATCTTAGCGCGGCCAATATCCTCAGGCTGCACATGGTGCGTGCAGGCCTCTGCTATGAGTATCTCATCGCCATCAACCAGCTTCTCCAGAGCATAGACGCCCTGGATATAAGCGTTCAGGTCGCCTTTATGCCTGGCGAAAACCGTGGAAAATGAGGTTAACGGCATATCTGCCGGAATTTGATCACGCACATATTCAAAGACCTGCGAATCCGTGATCACAAGTTTTGGCTTTGCTTTTAACGCGCTGATACTGTCCAGCACTTCGGTTTCCTTGGTCACAAAAGCGGTAGCGTTGGCATCCAGGATATCCCGCATTACCTGCACTTGAGGTAAAATCAACCTGCCCTGAGGCATTGCGCTATCGATGGGACAGACCAAAATCACGGTATCTTTTGGTTCAATGATATCAGCGACCAGAGGAATGGGCGACCAGTGGCCAGGGGCTAACTCCATAATCTTTGCTTTAAGCTCTTCGATCCCCTGTTTTGTTTTAGAGCTTACTTTGATAAATGGAAGCTTATTTGTTTCTAAATAATCCTGCGCCGCTTTTCCGGCTAACTCAGATTTATTGATCACAAACAAGAATGGCAGCCTTTTATTCCTAAAAGCCTTGAGCAGGTCCTCTTCAAAACTGTCAATCAACGTATCCGGTTCAACAACGATCAAACCTACATCGGTCTTCCTTAATACCACTAATGTCCGCTTGACCCTTTCTTCACCCAAAATACCCTGATCATCAATGCCGGCGGTATCAATAAGCATACAGGGCCCGATCGGCAATATCTCCATCGTTTTATAAACCGGGTCGGTGGTTGTGCCTGCAACCGCTGAAACAATAGCGGTATCCTGGCCGGTGATCGCATTGATCAGGCTGGATTTACCTGTATTTCTTTTGCCGAATATGCCTATATGCAGGCGGTTACCCGCTGGCGTCCTGTACATTAATCCTCTCTTTTCTTCTTTAAAGAATCTCCTCGGGCGTAATCAATAGGCCTTCCGGTGGAAAAAGCCATCTGCTCCATGCATGGATTGCAAGTTCCCGGTGATTCCGTCAAACATCTCTTCCCCGGGTATATAGAGTAAAGTTTCCTGTAGGCCAAAGGAGTAAAATTCGGCATAAGCACATTAGCCCCCGCTTTTAATCCTTCCGGCCGGAAATCTTTTTCCAGGCTGCCCAAAGCAGTGGTAGCCGGCAAATGCGTATTCCTGGTAACAATGCGCGTAAGCGCCAGGGCTTTTAAAACAAGCTGCGCTTCGCCGCGTGGCGCTTTTGCAAACTCTGTATCAGCGCTAGGTATGAACGGCCCGATACCCAGCATATCAAAATCTTCGGCTTTAAAAAAGATGATATCCCTGGCAATATGTTCTAAGGTCTGCCCCGGGATGCCGATCATACTGCCTGAACCGACCTGATAACCAAGCCTGCGCAATATTTTCAGGCATTTAAGCCGGTTATTAAAACTCATCCCTTTATGCATAGACGCATAAAGTTTTTTGTCGCTTGTTTCAATTTTCAGTAAATACCTGTCCGCTCCGCAAGCAAACCATTTTTTGTAGTCGCTTTCCGGCCGCTCTCCAGAAGAAAGCGTGATGGCGATATTAAAATCAGTTTTTATTTTCCCGATCAGCTCAGCCATCCAGGAAACGGTGGCCTGCTTATCTTCACCTGACTGCAATACCACTGTTTTAATGCCGCTATTTGCCAATAATTTTACGCTCTCTAGAATTTCTTCCTGGCTCAGGCGGTAGCGGGTGAGTTCAAGGTTACTGGCGTTTAAACCGCAATAAAAACATTGCCGAAAGCAATAATTTGAGAATTCTACTATTCCTCTTAAAAGAATACCCTCGCCGCAAAAACGTTTACGCACGCTATCGGCAAAATCAAAGATGCAGCTTATTTCCTGCTGGGTATCTACCCCCAATAAATATACCAGGTCATCCTGGTCAGGCAGGCGGCTAGAGTAAACTTTTTCCAGTAATTCCTTTACTTTAGACAAACTCATCCCTTACGCCCTTCTCCACATGGCCCAAAAGATGCCCGAGCAGTTTCTGGTCATTGGCGCTTAGTTCATTGCGGAATTTATTGATCAGTTCATTGCCCGCTTCTTTTACGGGCAGAGAAGCAAAATCATCAATATACTCTTTCAAAGTAACTAAAGCGTTCAGGCTGCATTTACCTTTGATCGTGCCGGGCTTGGCCATTTTCATAAAGGCTTCCCCAGTCCTTTCCTTGCGGTAACAAGCAGCGCAAAAACTGGGGATAAAGCCATGGCTGATCAAGGAAGCGACAATTTCATCAATAGTACGGTTATCGCCCAGGGAAAACTGGCTGCCTGCCTTGGCGGTAGGCAGGCCTGCGCTGCTTGCTCTATCATCCGAGTAGCCGCCGGGTGAAGTGGATGATTCTGCGCTGACCTGTGAAACCCCCAAACTAAGCAGTGCATCGCGCATAACAGCGGACTCGCGCGTAGACATAATAATACCCGTATATGGCACAGAAAGCCTTAAAACTGCGACCACTTTTTTGAAATCTTCGTCGGAAATCTTATAAGGAGGATTAAATGAAAGCTGGGAACCTTCCGCAGGTTCTATACGCGGCACGGATATGGTATGCGGCCCGACATGAAATTTATTTTCCATGTGTTCTATATGAGAGAGTAACCCCAGCGTCTCAAATCTCCAATCATATAAGCCATAAAGCGCCCCAATGCCGATATCATCAATACCGGCGCTAAATGCCCGGTCCGGCGCGGTGATCCGGTTGTCAGGATCGCATTTAGGGCCTTTAATATGCATTGCGCGGTAGGTTTGATCATGGTAAGTCTCCTGAAAAATCTGGAATGTCCCGATAGCGGAAGATTTCAGCTTCTTAAAATCAACGACACTTAACGGCGCGCAATTGACATTAACCCTTTTAATTCTATTTTTTCCTGCTGACGCCTGGTAGATAGCCTTGACCGCCTGGAGATAATAATCAATATTTTTCATCCCTCCAGGCGCAGCTTCACCGCAAACCGCCAGGATCCTTTTATGCCCGCGCTTTAGGAGCCACTGGACCTGCTGGGTGATTTCAGGCATAGTCAACGCCTTACGTTCAAGCATCAAGTTATCTGCCCTAAAACCGCAGTACAGACAATTATTTACGCAAAGATTACTGATATAAAGCGGGGCGAAAAGCACGACTCTTTTGCCGTAAATAGCTTCCTTAACGAAACTGGCCGCCTGGAATATCTTCTGAATATATTCAGGCTCGCTTACCGCAAGCAAAACAGCTGATTCATCCAAAGTAAGCCGTTTTAACAGCTTAGCTTTATCCAGGATAGCATCCACTTTACGGCTGTCCAAATCTCTTGAGCCAGCCAATAAATTATTTATTCTCTCTTCATTGATATATTGCATATTTTAATTTAGCTTTTTTAAACGCCTTTACTCAGGGCGGATTTGACGCTCACACCGGCTATTTTTCCTAATTTCCCCGTTAACGCGCCCAACTCATCGGTAGTCGCATTTACAATGAGCACGATTACACTTAGTTCTTTCTTAACTTGGGGTATACCCATACGGCCAACAATTATCTCGCCGTATTCAGTCAAAATATTATTGACAAGGGGCGCAGCATTTTTACGTCCGTGGATGATCACCCCTACAAAACCTAAACGTTTTTCCATTTCTCAGCCTCCTGAAAATAAAAAGCTCCAGCCTTCCTTGCGAAGGGCCAGAGCTTGATTAGATCCAGCTACCCTTGGGCTAAGAATATTATTCCTTGCCACGCAGGAAGTATATTTAGAAAATAAGTTATTTTACGTAAACCGGCCTTGCCTTGTAATGCACGTGCAGAAGCTTTTCCGACTTCTCGCTCAAGGGCTTGCCTAAAAACTCCTTATAAAGCCTTTTGATATACGGATTCTGGTGGCTGCAGCGGATCTGTTTTTCGTCATCATCCTGGTATAACGCCTGCGCCCTTTTTATCCTTAACTCATCCGTGACCATATAAGGCTGTCCGCCTCCTCCGACGCATCCTCCAGGGCAAGCCATGACTTCAATGAAATGATAAGGCATCTCTCTATTGTTAAGCTTAGCGTCACGCACCTTATTTAGAATATATTCCACATTGCCCAAACCATGGGCAATGGCGATCTTAAGCTTCTTTCCGTCAATTTCAACTTCAGTTTCCTTAACGCCCTTTAGGCCGCGGACATTCTCAAACGCTACATTTTTTAACTCTCTGCCGGTAACAAAATAATGCGCGGTCCTTAAAGCCGCTTCCATTACGCCGCCGGTAGAACCGAAGATCACTCCTGCGCCGGCATATTCGCCCAGTATACTGTCGCACTCCTCATCAGGCAGGCTATCAAAATCTATACCCGCCTGCTTGATCATGCGCACCAATTCCCTGGTACAAAGCACAACATCTATATCCTGGAATCCGGAAGCGGACATCTCGGCATTTCTGGTGATCTCATATTTTTTGGAAGTACAGGGCATAATGGAAACCATAAAGATCTTGGATGGGTCGATCTTGTTCTTTTCCGCGTAATAAGTCTTGGAAAGTACGCCTAAGATCTCATGCGGTGATTTACAGGAAGAGAAATGCTCAATCATATCCGGATAGAATTTCTCCATAAAATCCACCCAGGAAGGGCAGCAGGAAGTAATCAAAGGCAACGGCCTGTCCCCGTGCAAAAGCCTCTCCTCAAATTCGCTTGCCTCCTCCATAATCGTGACATCCGCCGCAAAAGATGTATCAAAAACCGCATGGAACCCTAAACGCCTTAATAAAGCGTAAAGTTTTTTGGTGAAATTCTTGCCCACATAACCGAAAGCTTCGCCTATGGAGACCCTCACTGCCGGAGCAATCTGCACTACGCAATATTTATCCGGATCCATCAGGCCCTTCCAGACCTGGGCTGTGTGGTCCTGCTCAACAAAGGCGCCCGTTGGGCAATGCGCCGCGCACTGGCCGCACTTAACGCAAGGAGAATCGCCTAATTGTATATCCCCTGCCGGAGAGATACGTGTTTTCATCCCTCTTTCCAAGAATGACAATGCCCAAACATCCTGTGACTCCTGGCAAACATGCACGCACCTGCCGCAAAGGATACATTTCTTCGGATCCAGGTCAACAGCGCGGGTTGAGGTATCTATCGGCAGGTCCCTTAAATACTGCGGGAAAGATTCCTCTTTAATCCCGAAATCCGCGGTAAGTGTTTGCAGCTCACACTGGTTATTCCTGGCGCACTTAAGGCAATCATTAGGATGGTTGGATAAAATAAGTTCGATCACTGTCCTGCGGATCTCCACAATTTCAGGGTCATGCGTAATAATATCCATGCCCTCATCCAGAGGCGTGCAGCAGGAACGCAGCATTTTCTGCGAACCTTTATTCTTGACGATACAAATACCGCAAGCTGCCGAGGCAGGCAGATCCGGATGCTTGCAAAGAGTGGGTATCTTTATCTGCACCCTCTTGGCTGCCTCTAAAATAGTAGTGCCTTCTTCCACCCTTAATAGAATACCATTGATCTTTGCTTTAATTATTTTAGCCATATTTATTTTTTGCTGATCGCCTTGAATTTACAGACATCAAAACATTGTCCGCATTTTACGCATTTATCCTGGATTATCGCATAACCCTCTTCTTTGCCGCCAGTGATCGCTTTGACCGGGCAATTATTAAAACAGATCCCGCAGCGCTTGCATTTTTCCTCAATTATCTTATAAGTCACCAAGCTGCTGCATTTTCCCGCCGGGCAGTGTTTGTTTAAAATGTGCTCGTTATATTCGTCTTCAAAATATTTCAAAGTAGAAAGCACGGGGTTTGAAGCGGTCTGGCCTAATCCGCATAAAGACGCCTTCTGCATAGCCTGGGCGATCCTGCGCATTTGCACCAGGTCCTCCGGCTTGCCTTTGCCTTCAGAGATCTTCTTTAAGTAATTAAGCATCTGGAACCCGCCGATACGGCAGGGAGCGCATTTACCGCAGGATTCCTCCACGCAGAAACCCAGATAAAACTTCGGGATATCCACCATACAGTCATCATCATCCATAACGATCATGCCGCCTGAACCCATGATCGAGCCTAACTTCTGCAGGTTTTCATAATCAACCGGGGTATCCAGGAGTTTCTCTGGGATCACTCCGCCGGAAGGCCCGCCTGTCTGCACTGCTTTTATCGGCTTGCCGGAGAGCGTGCCTCCGCAGATATCCATGACGATCTCTCTTAAAGTCGCGCCCATGGCTATCTCTACCAAACCGGAGTTCTTCACCTTCCCGGTTACCGCAAAAACCTTTGTGCCTTTTGAGGTTTGAGTGCCTATCTGGGAAAACCACTTGCCGCCTTTTGAGATAATTACCGGAATGTTAGCCAGGGTTTCAACATTATTAATAACGGTGGGCTTGCCCCATAAACCTTTTACTGAAGGATACGGCGGACGCGGATGAGGCGTGCCTCTTTTGCCTTCTATGGATGAGATCAATGCGGTTTCTTCGCCACAAACAAATGCCCCTGCGCCTAACCTGATCTCTATATTCAGATTAAAGGAACTGCCGAGGATATTATCCCCCAGCAGCCCATGCTCATAAGCCTGCCTGATCGCCTTCTCGATCCTTTCTACCGCCAGCGGGTATTCCGCGCGGATATAAAAATACCCACGGGAAGCTCCGATAGCGAAAGCGGCGATGATCAAACCCTCAATAACCGAATGCGGATCGCCCTCAAGGATGCTTCTGTCCATGTATGCTCCAGGGTCACCTTCATCGGCATTACAGATAACAAATTTCTCCGCGGAAACAACCTCGCGGGCAAAATTCCATTTCATCCAGGTAGGATACCCCGCCCCTCCCCTTCCCCGTATACCGCTGGCCTTTATCTCATCGATCAATTTCAGCTGGCCTAATTCGCCAAGGACTTTCTTTAAGGCTAAATAACCGCCGCAAGCGATATAATCCTCAATGCTCTCCGGGTCGATCTTCCCGCAATTACGTAAAACGATCCTGCACTGTTTAGCTTTGGGCTTAAAAAGCAGGTCCTCAATAATTTTGCCTTCGGACAAAGTAAGATCAACGATCCTTTTAATATCCGTATCCTGCAGATTGGTATAAATGATCTTATCCGGGAGGATCTTAACCACCAGCCCTTGCTCATATACACCGATATCAGCTACCCTGACCACCTGGATCTGTTCATGGAGGTCGGCCTCACGCAGATAATCCAACAAACGGGTATAAAACTCACGCGTTTTATCCGCTCTTTTTAAATCCGTATCTTTAACTAAAATAACCTTGGTATACATAAATTTATTTTCCCGTTTTTCTAACTCAATACCTCAAAAATACAATCATTGACCAGCATCTTGGAGATAACGTGCTTTTCCAGTATTTTGGTGGCCACGTCCTTGTTTACCGCGCCATAGATCACCGAAGGCAGGCCCTCTACGCTTACTTCAACCAAAGGCTCCGCATAACACATACCCGTGCAGCCGCATTTCTTGATCTCGATATGCAGGTTCCTTTTTTTTACCTCTTCCACAAAGAAATTGAAGACCTCGTCTGCGCCGGCGGCTATCCCGCAGCTGCTCATGCCTACCTTGATCCAATCTTTTGGCTTATCGCAAGAAACCTTGCTCATTTTTTCCAGGTCAGCTGGCGTAAATTTGCTCATGATCTGTTATTCCTCTTTGATATATTTTGACAAAATATCCGCTACTTCGCTCTTCTTGACCTTGCCATATACTTTATTATCGATCATCACTACGGGGGCTAAACCGCAGCAGCCAAGGCACCTGACTACATCAAGATAAAATAACCCGTCTTTGGTAGTCTGGCCTTCTTTGATGCCCAAGATGTTCTTTATTTCCTCCAGGATCACCGCCGCGCCGCGCAAATAACAGGCTGTCCCCATGCATAAAGCGATACGGTGTTTACCAGGAGGGCTGAGTTTGAAGAAATTATAAAAAGTGATCACTTCATAGATCCTGGCTAACGGCACATCCAGCATCTTGGATAATTCCAAAGACAATTCCCGCGGCACATAACCATGATGATTCTGGATCTCATGCAGGATCATGATCAGATTGCCTTCTTTGCCTTTCCATTGCTGGACAAGGCCGACTAATTCAGGATTCAGTTTTTGATGTTCCATCGTAAATAATCTTAAAGTATTTTCCTGCTGGTTTGTCCTTAAGTCCTTAACTTGGCTTACTAGGGATGGGCCAAAAACAAGAAACTCGTGGATTTTCCTAAAAATTTTACCATATCTTTCCTAAAAGACAAGGAAAATCTTCTTAAAATACCCCTTCTTTTTTCTTGTAATGCGTATGCAGCAAATGATGCGATTTTTCTCCCAAAGGCTGGCCCAGGAACTCCTTATACAAGGCCTGCACCGCCGGGTTTTCATGTGATTTTCTAATAGGCTTATTTTTATCCTCAAGGTAGATCGCTTCCATCCTTTTTAACCTGACCTCGTTATTAGTAGGGATCGGCTGGCCCGCGCCTCCGATGCAACCTCCGGGACAAGTCATGATCTCTATAAAAGCGTAAGGCGAATTGCCTTGCTTAACCTCCTCTAACAATACGCGCGCCTTGCTTAAACTGCTTGCCACAGCGACCTTCAATTTTAACCCATCAATATCCACCTCTGCGGCCTTAATGCCATCAAGGCCCCTTAACCCGAAAAAGTCAAGCTTCTCCAATGGCCTGCCGGTGAGCACCTCATAAGCTGTCCTTAAGGCAGCCTCCATTACGCCGCCGGTAGAGCCGAATATTACCGCGGCTCCCGTAGAAATGCCTAAAGGCTCATCAAAATCCTCGCCTTTCAGATTAACAAAATTTATCCCCGCTTCCTTGATCAAACGGCTGGCCTCCCGGGTAGTCAGGACAAAATCCACATCATAAAATGCCTCGGCCTCTTTAAGGTTTAATTCATCCTTCCAGTAATTAAACGCACTTTTCATCTCCGGGCGCAGCGCTTCAAATTTCTTCGCGGTACAGGGCATGATCGAGACAACCACCATATTCCTGGGGTCAATATCATACTTTTTGGCGTAATAAGTCTTGGCAACTGCGCCAAACATCTGCTGGGGAGATTTACAGCTGGAGATATTTGCGAGTATATCCGGAAAGAAATGTTCGGCAAATTTTATCCACCCTGGAGAACATGAAGTAATCAAGGGAAGCTTACCCTTATTCTTGATCCTGTCAATTAATTCATGCCCCTCTTCCATGATCGTAAGGTCAGCGGAGAACTGCGTGTCAAAAACTTTATCAAAACCTAATTTGCGCAAAGCCTGGGCAAGCTTGGCGGTAACTAAAGTGCCTGCGGGCATGCCAAACTCTTCACCGATCGCTGCCCTTACCGCCGGAGCGACCTCTACGACGACAAATTTTTTGGGGTCAGTCAATGCGCGCCAGACTTGCGCTGTTGCGTCTTTTTCCGTGATCGCGCCGGTAGGGCAAACCAAAAGGCACTGCCCGCAGTTAACGCAGACACTATTGGCCAGGCCAGAATCAAAAAATGTGGTTACCTTGCTTGATTTTCCGCGTCCGGAAAAATCAATCGCTTTCACGCTCTGGATAGCCGAACAAACAGAAACACAACGGCCGCAGAGAATACATTTATTAGGATCCCTGGTCAAAGACACGGAAGTCGTATCAAGCGGCAACTCTATTTTTGCTGTCTTAGGGAACCTAACCTGCCTTATCCCCATATCAAAAGCTAACTTTCTTAACTCACAGGTCTGATTCCTGTCGCAAACCAGGCAATCCTTGGGGTGGCCGGCTAAAAGTAATTCCAGGTTCAGTTTTCTTGCGTTCCTTACGCGCTGGGTATTGGTAAAAATCTCCATATCTTTTCTGGCCGGAGTAACGCATGAACGCAGCAGTGTTTTTGCCCCTTTTACCTCAACCAGGCAGATTGAACAGGCAGCTTCCTGGTTGATCTCCTTTAAATAGCAAAGCGTGGGAATATCAATTGAAGCCTGGTTGCAGGCCTCTAAAATAGTCGCGTCCGCATCGCATTCGTAAATTTTACCGTCAATTTTTAAGGATATCTTCTCTTCCGGCATTTATTTTCCTTCTTTAACATCGCACCTTAAACACCTGTTCGCCTCAAAACGGGCCTGTTTTAATGACAGGCCCAAAGAAACTTCCTTGAAATTATTCTTACGCTTGCCTGGCTGCAGCTTTTCCCCCTCCAGCTTTTTAGATACCTTGGGCTCCAAAGGCACCTGGGATTGATAAGTAAATTTATGCGCCAACCTAACAAACCTGTCTTCTGAAGTCAATGCCAGGTCGATTGCCCTGGCGGCTTTTTTACCGTCTGACATCGCCTCTACTGCGGTTGCCGGGCCGATGACCAGGTCTCCTCCGGCATAAACCGTATCCAGGTTGGTCTTCAAATCAAACTTGCCCGCCTTAACTGTCCCGTCCTGATTGATCAAAATACCGCAGCTCTGAATAAACTCCGCATCCACTCTTTCTCCAATGGCCAAAATGATAGTATTGCAAGGAATCTCAAAAACCTCTTTGGTAGCTACCGGCTTTCTTCTTCCGGAAAGGTCATATTCTCCTAAGCTCATCCTGACCGCTCTTAGCCCCTGGACTTTATTGCGGGAATCCGCTATTATAGATTCAGGGCTGGCCAGGAATATGAATTTAACGCCTTCCGCCTCTGCGCCCTTGATCTCTTCTTTATTCGCCGGCATATCCGTTTTCTCGCGGCGGTAAACAATCGTCACCTGGCTGCCCAACCTTAAAGCTGTACGCGCTGCGTCCACCGCCACATTTCCAGCCCCAATGACCAGCACTTTCTTGCCGATAGGCGGTTTTTTGCCGGCCGCCACATCCCCCAGAAAAGCTGTACCCGATAAAACGCCATTTGAATCTTCATGCGGAATGCCCAAACCCATATTTTTGTAGGCGCCGGTCGCCAATAATACGGCATGCGCGGAGCTGATCTTCTCTTGCAATCGGGCGGCGTTAATTTTCTTATTACATAATATCTTGGCTCCCATCTTTTGCACAAAAGCGATCTCTTTTCTCAATACTGCCTTGGGCAGCCGGTATTCCGGTATGCCATAACGCAAAACACCTCCCGGTTCAGGATTAGCTTCATAGATGGTGACATCATGTCCAAGCCGACTCAAGTAAAAAGCTGCGGTCAACCCGCAGGGGCCTGCACCGATAATAACGATCTTCTTACCGGTCTTAGGTAATTTTTCTTTGGCTAAACGCTCAATGATCCTGGCTTCTTTTGCGCTTTTATATATCTGGTCTGCGATATACCTGTGGATCTCGCCCTGTGAAACCGGTTGGTCAATATCCTCCCTGCGGCAGCGCATTTTACAATGAAAATGGCAGATCCTGCCGCTAGAAGATGGGAAAGGATTATCGCGGATGATACACTCAAATGCCTCGCTCAGGCGGTCTTCTTTGAATAATTCCAGGAATCCCGGAATGTTCATATGTAACGGGCAGCTATTTTCGCAGGGAGAGACAAAAAGATCGGAACACACTCCTGCGTCACAACGCTTTTCTTTGATATGCTCTTCATATTCATGCTTGAAATATTTAAGCGTAGTAAGCACAGGATTGGGCCCGGTCTGGCCTAACCCGCAAAGAGCGGTATCTTTGATCACCGCCCCTAAATCCTCTAAACCCGGCAAATCATCCTGGATAGCCTTGCCCTTGGTGACATTGGTAAGTATATTCAAACTCTGCATCAGCCCTTCACGGCAAGGAGTGCATTTACCGCAGGATTCACTGGTCGTAAACTCCGTAAAATAACGCGCCACATCGACCATGCAATTGTCATCATCCATGACCACCATGCCGCCCGAACCCATGATCGCCCCCAGAGAAGCAAGTGTTTCATAATCAATCGGGGTATTGAATAAAGAAGCGGGAATACAGCCTCCGGAAGGACCGCCGCTCTGCACAGCCTTGATCCTTTTATTCGTACCAGTCCCTGCCCCGACATTATAAACAAGGGTCTGTAAAGTCGACCCTAAAGGCAGCTCCACTAACCCGGTATTCTTTATCTTGCCCACAAGAGAAAAAACCTTTGTCCCGGAACTGTTCTGGGTCCCGGTTTGCAGGAACCAATCCGCGCCTTTTGTGATGACAACCGGGATATTGCTCCAGGTTTCCACATTGTTGATATTGGTCGGCTTATCTAAATATCCTTTTTGCGCGGGAAACGGCGGGCGGGGATGCGGCCTGCCGGACTTACCCTCAAGCGAAGAGATCAAAGCTGTCTCTTCTCCGCAGACAAACGCCCCGGCGCCCTCTACCAACTGCAGGTTAAAAGAAAAACCGCTATTAAATATATTCTCTCCCAGCAAACCATAGCTTTGGGCATCAGTAATCGCTTTGCGTATCCGTTCTACCGCCAACGGATATTCTGCGCGCACATAAATAACCCCCGAGGAAGCAGCCATGGCGTAAGCACCGATAACCATCCCCTCTAAAAGCATGTGCGGGTCGCTCTCGCTCTCATTGCGGTTCATATATGCGCCGGGATCTCCTTCATCGGCGTTACAAATGATATATTTCTCCTTGGCAACCTCTTTGCGCATTAATTCCCATTTTAACCCGGTAGGGAAACCTGCGCCACCCCTGCCCCTTAGCTTGGATTTCTTTACCTCCGCGACCACATCTTCCGGCTTAAATCCTGTTAAAACATCCAACAAGGCCTGGTATCCGCCTATGCCGATATACTCCTCTATATCTTCGGGATTGATCAACCCGCAATCCCTTAAAATGATCTTTTTCTGGTATTTAAAGAACGGGATCTGGTTCCAAACAGGTATCTGCTCAAACCCTTTGCCATAAGAAACCTGCCCGGTAAGATGATCCCATGTTTCGATCTTGCATAAGGCAGTTTTCGGATCAATGCTATTATTGGCAAGCCCCTTGACTATATTATCCGCGTCTTTAGGCAGAACACGGTTTAGGATAACTAATGGCTTGCCGGGAAGGGTAATGTTGACAAACGGCTCCTGGGCGCAAAAACCAAAGCAGCCCACTTTAGTCAAAACCGCCGGTATTTTTCTTTTTGCCAACGAATCTTTAAAAGCCTCTAAAAGCTCCTGCGCGCCATTACCAATACCGCAAGTCCCCATGCCTACGGCAATACGCGCTGTTTTAGGCAACAGTTTAGCCAGGCCTTTTTCTTTGATCAATTTCAGATCTTCGGCGTTTTTAATGGTCATTTATTGCTTCTCCGGGAGACTATCCCTTTAATGATCTTGCGTAATTTCTCCCTGTTCATCCGGCTGTAAATATTTCCGTCTATCTCAACTACCGGAGCCAACGCGCACTGGCCAAAACAGGCAACGGTCTTGATCGTGAATTTATTGTCCTTGGTGGTCAAGAATGACTTGCCGTCCTGATTAAGGTCATCTTCCTTAAAACCGAATAGATTGACCAAGAAATCCAGCAGGTTCTTTGACCCCCGGGTGTGGCAGGCTGTACCGCGGCAGACAATGATGGAATGCTCACCCTGCGGGGTAAGGTTAAAAAAAGCATAAAAGGTAATAATGTTATAGATCCTTGATAAAGGGATTTTTGTTTTAAAAGCTACGTATTCCAGGTCGCCTTGGGTGAGGTATTTATGTTGATTCAGCTTCTGGGCTTCTTCTAATATCCCCAGGAGCCTGCCGGGTTTTTCTGCGTACAAAGAGATAATCTTATCCAGCTTTAGCCTGTTTAAACCAGCATGGGAAGCTTCTTTTTCTTTTAAGACAATCTTGCTCATCGCCTGACTTTAGACCTGGTTATTTGGTCTTCTCTGTTACATTCACAAAATAAATAAGGTTTTCTAACTCAATTTCCAGGTTAACATTGTTGATAATACAGCCTTCGGCATTCTTAAGCCCCAAAGGCGCGAAATTCAGTATGCCCTTGATCCCGGAGGCGCTGATCAAGTCTGCAGCCTGCTGCGCAGCGATATCCGGGACAGCCAATATGGCGATCTTGATACCCTGCGATTTAATATAGGCTTTTGCTTCTTCAAGGGGCAAAACAGGGACAGTATTGTTACGGTTTATTTTTGCCGGGTCAATGTCAAAGCCGGCAACGATCCTGATGCCTTCTTTTTCAAAACCCCGGTAACGCATCAGAGCGCTTCCGATATGCCCGGCGCCGATCACAATAACCTTCTGCAACTGGTCTTTACCAAGGATACTGTTTAACTTCTCGAGCAAAGCATTGATCTGGTAGCCGCCTTTTTTATTACCGGAGATGCCAAAGAGGGAAAAATCTTTCCTCACCTGCGAAGCAGTACTGCCTACAGAATCAGCCAGGTTATCTGAGAAAACTTTGACAAAACCCAGCGCCTGTAATCTGTAAAGAGCGTTTTTGTAACGGGAAAGCCGGATTATGCAGTTTTTGTTTGTAATCATTTTGTTCTTATTTTCA
This sequence comes from Candidatus Omnitrophota bacterium, assembly GCA_041649385.1. GTDB lineage: Bacteria > Omnitrophota > Gorgyraeia > Gygaellales > Profunditerraquicolaceae > JALOBQ01. The sequence goes on from JBAZNG010000005.1 coordinate 32,628, forward strand.
CAATAATTAATATAAATTTACCATACAAAGCCACTTTGTCAAGTTTTTTGTTATTTATTTCACAAGAAAGGTTATTCTGTAAGATACTCTTCCATCGCCCGCGGGTTGGTTAAGGCAGATAAAAAAATAGGATGTTTATAGTGTATTTTCCAACAGAAGCGTAGCATTGTTCTTTAAGACCTCTAATACCCCTTTGCCTTCTATATCAAAAGATACCGTCTTATCCAGACGATCACGATAAGTGACCCTGCCTTTGGTTAAGTTTACCACAATAGGCGCATGGCCGCTAAGCACCTGCAAATAACCAGTGCTGCCGGGGACACTCAACATTGAAGCTTCTCCTTCAAATACTGTCTTATAGGGCGTATAAATGCTCAAACGGAAAAGTTTATTCATATCGCTTAAGGATTAAGAACCTTTGGTTAGCTGCTCATGCTTCTGGATCGCTTCTTCGATCGTGCCGACCATAAAGAATGCCTGCTCATGCAGGTGGTCCAGCGAGCCGTCAATGATCATTTTTACGCCTTTGATCGTATCTTCCAGCTTAACATATTTGCCTTTCATCCCGGTAAAATTCTCCGCGACAAAGAACGGCTGGGAAAAGAACCTTTGCACTTTACGCGCCCGCTGCACGGTTACCTTATCCTCATCAGATAACTCATCAATGCCAAGGATAGAGATAATATCCCTTAAGTCCTTATAACGCTGCAGGACTTTCTGTACAGCCAAAGCGGTATTATAGTGCTCCTCGCCAAGCAAGCGCGGATCCATGATCCTGGAGGTGGAATCCAGCGGGTCAATTGCCGGATAGATGCCAAGTTCAGAGATCTGCCGTGAAAGGACGATCTTAGCGTCCAGATGCGCGAATATCGCCGCCGGCGCCGGATCAGTCAAGTCATCCGCCGGTACATACACCGCCTGTATGGAAGTGATCGAACCGTTACGCGTTGAGGCGATCCTTTCCTCAAGCTGGGCAACTTCCGTGGAAAGATTCGGTTGATAACCTACTGCCGAAGGCATCCTGCCTAAAAGCGTGGAAACTTCCGAACCCGCCTGGATGTAACGATAGACATTATCAATGAACAAAAGAACGTCTTTTCTTTCCTGGTCGCGGAAATATTCCGCCATGGTCAAAGCGGACAAACCAATACGTAACCGCGCGCCAGGCGGTTCATTCATCTGCCCAAAAACAAGAGCGCTGTTTTTGATTACGCCGGACTCATTCAACTCAAGCCAAAGCTCATTGCCTTCACGGGTGCGTTCGCCGATCCCGGCAAACACAGAAACACCTCCGTGTTCTGTGGCGATAGTGCGGATAAGTTCCATAACGATCACGGTCTTTCCTACCCCTGCCCCGCCGAACAGGCCCACTTTGCCGCCTTTAGGGATAGGCGCCAAAAGGTCCAGGACCTTTAAACCGGTCTCTAACATAGTTTCAATAGGGAGCTGTTCTTCAAAATTCGGGCTTATCCTATGTATCGGATCGCGCCGATTAGGATCTTCCAATGCGCCTTTTCCGTCAATCGGCTCGCCAAGCAGGTTAAATATCCTGCCCAAGGTCTGCCTGCCGATAGGCACGGTGATCGGTTTTCCTGTATCATGAGCGGTCATGCTGCGGGCAAGGCCATCCGTCGGCCCCAAAGCGATACAACGCACGGTATTGTTGCCGATATCCTGGGCAACTTCCAGGGTAAGGTCAATATTCTGATTCTTCACCTTGATCGCGTTAAAAAGCTGCGGCCCCTCATTATCAGGGAATCTAATATCCACGCTTGGGCCAATAACCTGAATAATCTCTCCGTCTGCCATAGTTTTTTATCCTTTCAAAGCTTCAGATGATGAACTGATCTCGAGTATCTCCTGGGTGATCCCTGCCTGGCGGACTTTGTTACGCGTCAAGATCAGGCTTTCCAGAAGTTCCTTAGCGTTATCCGTAGCCGCCTTCATCGCCACTGTCCTTGCCGCGTGCTCGGAAGTAAACGACTCTAAAAGTATAAGGCGCATCTTGACCTTCAGGTACTGCGGGATTATTTGCGCCAGTATACTTTCTAAATCCGGCTCTAAAATGTATTCTATAGGTTTTGTTGCCTCCGCGCCGATATTTAAAAGCTGTTCCACCACTGCTTTCTGGAGAAGAGAGTTCTGAAAATGCGTATAAGCCACATAGACCTTATCCACCTGGCGGCTTAAAAATAACCCGGACAGTTCTTCGGTTATCTCGTCGCATGCCTTATCGGAATAATTCCCATTTAAACCAACACGGTAATTATTGATCTGCTTATAACGGGTCTTAAAATAATTCAAACCCTTGTGTCCGATCAAAACAAGCCTGACCGCTACCTTGGGGTTATTCCTGATGAACTCTTCAGCCACACGGATAACATTGTGGTTATATAAAGCGCATAAGCCATTGTCGGAAGTAATCACGCAAAGCGCGATATCTCCTCCCGGCTTTCTCTTTTCCATCAGGGTGGAAAAAGGCGCCTGCGGGCAGCTAGCGAGGTTATTCAAAAGGTCGACCATCTTCAAAGAAAACGGCCTTAAAGCATACAGCTGTTTATCTATGCGGCTTAACTTAGCCACAGAAACCATCTCTAACGCAGCGGTGACCTTTTTGGTATTTTCAATGCTGCGGATGCGGTTTTTGATCTGCTTGATCGATTGGGGCATGGCTTACGGCCTTATC
>JBAZNG010000006.1:0-34947 GCA_041649385.1 Candidatus Omnitrophota bacterium
GCTGATCGTCGTTGCCCCCGCGCGGCAAACCACAAGGTCGGAAGCGCTGTAAGCGTAATGCATGGGAGAGAAAAAATCAAAGACCTGCGCGCGCACTCCCTCCTTAGCGTAACGCTTTTTTAGAAGCTCATAATCCTGCTTGCCGCTTAAATGTATCAACTGCAGTTTTTCTCTGCCTGGCAACGCGCTGAAAGCATCGGCAAAAACCGCGTTCACTTTGCTTGAGCCCTGGCTACCGCCGCAAACCAGCAGAGTAAATTTATCTTCCTGAAAACCAAAATAACCTGAAGCGGTTTTACGCTCTAACCGGCTTATCCCCTTACGCAAGGGGTTACCCGTTAAAACCGCCTTCTCTTTATTTACGCGCAGCCGGGGGATGGTTTGCTCAAAAGAAACAGCGGCTTTATCCACTAATTTGGCCAAAAACCTGTTCGCCTTCCCGGGGATGACATTCTGTTCATGGATGATCGTCTTCATCCTGAAAAACCAGGCCAAAAAAACCAGGCAAACTGAATCTATACTGCCGAAGCCCACAACCACGTCGGGCTTAAAATTAAGCAACACTCTTGCATCCTGGCAGGCAGCCTTAAATATACCCCACAGGCTCTTGATCCCGCTACGGCTAAACGCCGGGACCAAACGGGGCGCTTTGCTGTATACTACGGCGCACCCGGCAGGGATATCCAGGGAAATTTTGCTTCTTTCAGGCAGCAACAAAAGGACCTGCGTGCTTTGGTCAAGCGCGATAAGTTCCTCAGTAAGGCTGGCCGCCGGGAAAATATGCCCACCGCTTGAGCCGGTAACAATCAATACCTTCATTAAGGATACTCCCCTGTGCGCGCTATATTGATCAATATCCCCACGCAGACCATATCCAGTATAAGCGAAGAGCCTCCATAGCTGATAAAAGGCAATGGCAACCCTTTGGTGGGGAACAACCCGCATGATACGCCGATATTGATTATCGCTCTGAGCGAAATAAGCAGCACAAGCCCTAAAGCGAGGAAATAACCGAATTTATCCGGCGCGTTCTTAATGATCCTTAACCCCTGGCGGATAAAAACCATAAAAAGGATGATCACGCCAAGCGTGCCCACAAGCCCCAACTCTTCGCCGATAATAGAGAATATGAAATCCGTATGCGCCGCGGGCAGGTAAAACAGCTTTTGCTTTGAATGGCCTAAGCCCACTCCGAACAAACCGCCGCTTCCAATGGCTACCTGCGACTGGATCACCTGAAAACCCGTTCCTTGAGGATCCAGCCAGGGATTTAAAAAAGCCATAACGCGCGCCCGGCGGTAAGGGACGCTAAAGACCAATAGATACATTGCCGGAAGGCTGGCTAAAATCAGTCCTAGCAAATACTTGCCGCGCACCCCGGCGACAAAGAGCATGATCATCGCTACGCTGGCTAAAGCAATGGTCGTGCCAAGGTCCGGCTGCAAAAGAATAAGCATAGACGCGCAACCAAGGACGCAAATAGGAGGCAAAAATCCTCTGACAAATGTCTTCATCAAAGTCGCCTTACGGCAGACAAAATCCGCCATATAAATGATCATCGCCAGGTTGACCAGCTCTGAAGGCTGGAAACTTAAGAAGTAGAACCTGAACCAGCGTTGCGCGCCAGAAACCTGCCTGCCTAAACCGGGGATAAGCACAAGCACTAAAAGCAATAAGGAAAATCCCAGGAATGGACGGGCATATTTCCTAAAAGAGCGGTAATCAAAGAGCATCACCAGGAATGTCAACACTACCCCGATGATCAGAAAAACCAGGTGCCTCTTTAAAAAATAAAAACTGTCGTGGTACCTTTCCCAGGCATAAATACTGGATGAACTATAGATCATCACGATACCGATGCAGATAAGCATCACGGCTACAGTGAACAGGTTAATGCGCACACGCCTGATCATGCCCCCTGCTCTCTTTCTGCCAATTCAATGACTATTTTCTTGAACACCCTGCCACGCTCCTCGTAATCCTTAAACATATCAAAACTTGAGCACATCGGCGAAAACAACACGCTGTCGCCTTTGGAGGCTTTGGCAAAAGCTTTTTTCACCGCATCCTCTAGAGAAGAGGCTGTTTCTAACGGGATCTTCCCGTTAAAAACAGAAGCGATCTTCTCTTTTGCCTCGCCAAGCAACACCGCCTGCTTTATCCTGCCGGAAGGCGCATTAAGCATCAGGCTGTAATCAACGCCTTTATCCCTGCCTCCGGCGATAAGCACGACGCTGCCGGGTATATTATTCACTGCCCAGAGCGCGGAATCCACGGTAGTTGCCTTGGAATCATTAATGAATTTCACGCCCTTAATGGAGGCGACATCCTCCATGCGGTGCTCAAGGCCTTTAAACTCCTTAAAGACTTTGTAAACCAGGTTTTCCTCTATACCCAGGGTTGAACCCACAGCCAACACCGCGGCCTGATTAGGGTTAAGCCCTGCGGCCTTACGAAAAAAAACAACCTTAGGCTTGGCAAGCGCGGGTATTTCCTTTAAAGCCGGATCATCGGCGTTAAGAACGAGAAAATCATCTTTATCCTGATTGATAAAAATACGCTTCTTGGCATCGGCGTACTCCCGCATATTATTATAGTGGTCCAGGTGGTTTAAGGTGATATTCAAGATCACCGCCACATGCGGCTTGAAATCACGGATCGTTTCCAGCTGGAAAGAGCTTATCTCCAGGACCACGAAATCTTCCGCACGGATATTTTCCACTACCGCGCTGAAAGGATTGCCGATATTTCCGCAGACAAATGTTTTCCTGCCGCTGGCTTCGATCATCCTGCCGATCAATGTCGTCACCGTGGTCTTGCCGTTGGAGCCGGTGACAGCGATGATCTTTGCCGCACAAAGAATGCTCGCTACTTCTATCTCGCTGATCACAGGTACAGCAAATTGCCTTGCCCAGACAAGAGGCAAAGCATCCTGAGGCAGGCCCGGAGAAACCACAAGCAGGTCGTTGTTAATGATGAAATCCTTGTTATGCGCGCCCAGCTCAACCTGGATCTTGGGGGATTTAAGCTTTAAGAGGTTAGCGCGCGTGCCCGCGTTATCAGCTGAATCGGATACCTTCACATGCGCGCCTAAAGAATAGAGGAGATTGGCGCAGGCTAATCCTGAACGGGCAAAACCGACGACCACAACGGTTTTATTCTTGAAATATCCGCTGTTACGCATAAGGAAATTTAACGAATCTTCAAAGTTACCAAAGTCAATAAAGCCAGCAACCCTGCGATGATCCAAAAACGCACGATCACCTTATTCTCCGGCCAGTCAAGAAACTGGAAATGATGGTGCAACGGGGCGATTTTAAAAATACGTTTTTTGGTCAGCTTAAATGAGCCGACCTGCAATATCACCGAAAGCGCCTCAATAACGAATATGCCGCCGACAATGATCAACAACAGCTCTTTCTTGATCAATAAGGCCACTGTGCCGATCGCGCCGCCTAAAGCGAGTGAACCGACATCACCCATAAAAATAGACGCGGGATAACAATTGAACCATAAAAACCCTAACCCAGCTCCAATGATGGATGCGCAGAACACGGTCAGTTCGCCGCTACCCCGGATATAAGGCACAAGCAGGTAACTACTTAAATTGAAGTTACCGGATACATAACAGAGGATACTGAAAGCGATCGCCACCATTACCACTATACCGATAGCCAATCCATCAAGCCCGTCGGTAAGGTTGACTGCGTTAGAAGACCCGGCGACCACCAGGATCACGAAGATGATATACAACCCATCTAAATCCAGGGAAACGTCTTTTAGGAAAGGCAGATCCAGCCTGACATTCTGCTGCGCGCCCATAAGGATGATCGTGCCCAAAATCAGCCCCAGGACGATCTGGCTGGTCAGTTTGACAGTAGCGTTGATCCCTTTAGACTTCCTCTTTACCTGTTTAAGATAATCATCGATAAAACCAGTTACCCCCAACCAGGTCAAACTTAACAAAACGACCCAAATATTACGGTTTGTCACATCCGCCCAAAGCAAAGTAGCGATAATTACCGCGCCTAAAATAAGTATCCCCCCCATTGTGGGAGTATCCTGTTTATGGCGGTGCAGGTGATCAAGCCTGGCGGAATCATCTTTATTGATCTTCTCTCCGACTTTTAAAGTTTTAAGTTTCTTGATGAGTAGCGGCCCGAAAATCAGGCTAAGGACAAAAGCGGTAAGCGCTGCCATCACCGCGCGGAAGGTAATATAACGGAAGATATTGAAAGCAGAAACAAAATCCCGTAAAGGATATAGCAGATTATAGAACATTAAACCTTGAATACCTCTTCCATGTGCATGCCGCGCGAGCCCTTGACAAGGATTAGATCATCCTTACGCAATAGCCCATTCTGAAAGACCAGCTTGCGCGCCTTTAGGCTGTTCGAGCAGCAAAATATATTTTCTTTCTTAAAACCATTTTTTTCGGCTGCGGCAGCCGCTAAACAAGCCAGCTTCCCGCAGGCGATGAAGATATCACAAATATTAGTTATACTACCAGCGATTTCTTTATGCAATGATTCTTTTTGGGCGCCCAATTCAAGCATATCGCCCAACACGAGTACTTTTCTGCCGGCAGCACGCATATCGTTTAACGTCTCCAGGGAGCGGTGCAAAGAAAGGGGATTAGCATTATATGTATCGTCGATAAAGTTCAGCCCGCGCACTCTTATCGCCTTAAGCCTGCCTTTGGGAAAAGTAAAAGCGGCTAACCTCTTTGAGATGCGCGCATAACTTAAGCCAAAGATCCTGCCGATAGCCACGGCTGCCAGGGCGTTATAGATATTATGCCTGCCCGGCGTATCAAGCAGGAATGGGAATTTGCCGTTAACCTTGAAGGATACACGGTTACCTTCTATCCTGACAGAAGAAGCCTTAAAATCAGCGGGGCTGTTTATGGCAAAACTAAAAACAGGAAGTTTATTTCTAGCCGGGGCAGCGGTCAACCTGCGCAAATGGCTGTCATCGGCATTAAGCACAGCGATGCGCGCTCCTTTAAGGTTATCCAACAACGAAGACTTTTCCTTAAAAACACCTTTTAAGTCCTTAAAGAACTCCAGGTGCGCGTGGCCAACGTTAGTGATCACGCCGACCTGCGGCAGGCAGATATCGCTTAAATATTTTACCTCACCGAAATGGTTGGTGCCGATCTCTAAAACAGCGTAGCGGTCTTTAGCGCAAACTTTCAGCAATGTCTGCGGCAGGCCGATATGGTTATTCCTGGAGCCTTCGTTCTTAAGGGTTTTGCCGCTACCGGATAACACCCAGGCGGCCATATCCTTGGTAGTGGTCTTGCCGTTTGAGCCGGTAACCGCGATAACAGGCAAACTGAACTTAAGGCGCGCAAAACGCGCGATATCCCCAAGGGCGATCGTCGTATCCGCGACCCTGATCACGGCTATAGCGGGCGGGATAACGCCTTTAACCCGCTCACAGATAATACACCCTGCTTTGAGCAAAGCTGCCCTGGCGATAAAGTCATGGCCGTTAAAGTTATCGCCTTTTATCGCCAGAAAAACCTCGCCGGATTTTAATTTACGCGAGTCTGTGGATATGCCGCCAGTGATTTTCCGGGGATCACCCTGGATAAGCTTACCCTGCGTTGCTTTGACTAATTCGCTGACCTTAAACATTTTTTTACTTCCTCTTTATCATCAAAATGGATAGCGTTATTGCCGATAATCTGGTAATCCTCATGGCCTTTTCCGGCGATAAGCAGGATATCTTCCCGGCCGGCCATATCCAGGCCGGCCTTGATCGCCTGAGCCCGGTCAGTGATAACGCGGGCGTTTGCCTTGCGTAAACCTTTCTTGATATCTTTAATTATCTCCAGAGGGTCTTCTGAACGCGGGTTATCATTGGTGATGATCACCTTATCCGCCAGCTTTTCGCTAACAGCCCCCATCTTGGGCCTTTTTCCTTTATCCCTGTCCCCTCCGCAGCCAAAAATGAGAATGATCTTACCCTTACAGAGAGGCCGGAGAGCGCTCAACACATTGTATAAAGCGTCGTCTGTATGCGCATAATCCACAAAAATATTTTTTTGGGCACCGCTGCCTACCCTCTCCAGCCTTCCCGGAGGAGCGATGAAAGTTCCGACGGCGCGTTTGATCACTTCAAGGCTTACGCCCGCGCCAAGGCCCCAGCTGGCCGCAGCAAGCAGGTTATAAACATTATGCTCGCCGATCAATCTGCTCTTTATTTTCATCTTCCCGGAGGGAGAAAGCAATAGAAAATTTGTCCCCTGGATATTGTACCTGATATTTTTCGCCATTACATCGGCTTTATTCTTTATCCCGTAAGTGATCAACTTCGCGCAAGTGGACTTTACGATCCTGCGGCCGTATTCATCGTCAGTATTGACTACTGCCAATGCACGGCTGTTAAGGCCGCGGAATAATTTAGTTTTAGCCTGAAAATAACTTTCCATATCCTTATGATAATCCAGATGGTCGCAAGTAAGGTTAGTGAATATCGCGGAGTGAAAATAGATCCCCCCTACTCTCTGCTGGTCCAAAGCATGCGAAGAGACCTCCATAGCGCAGAAAAGCGCGCCGCTTTTCAGCATAGAGGAAAGCATGGAATTTAATTCTACGGGCCCCGGCGTGGTATTTCTGGCTTTAAAAACTTTATTGCCATAGCGGTAGTTCACTGTGCCGACCACCCCGCATTTAATTCTGGCGGCTTTAAGGATCGCCTCCAAAAGATACGCCACGGTAGTTTTGCCGTTAGTGCCGGTGATCCCGGCGACTTTTATTTTATCGGAGGGAAACCCGTAAAACTCGCTTGCGGCAAGGGCCAGAAAACTACGGCTGTCTTTGACCTCTAAAAATGTAACGGACGGAAAAACATTACCTTCCGGCTTTTTGCCTTCTACGGCGACTAAGCAGGCTTTCTTATCTACCGCCTCCTGGATAAAACGCCGTCCATCCTGGCGCGTTCCTTTTACCGCCACAAAAATAAAATCTTTTTTGACGGATTTTGAATTATCGCTTATCCCGAGTATTTTTTTACCGTTGATCCTCATTACAATGCCACCTCAACAGGTAATTCATTGCTTTTTATATAGCGGATAACATCTCCGGCCACCGCCTTAAATACGGGAGCAGCCACTACGCCGCCGAAATAAACAGGACGCGGCTCATCCAATGTCACTACGATCGCTAAAATCGGGTCTTCCGCCGGAGCAAAACCGATAAAAGAACCTACGAATTTATTGTGCGAATACGCGCCATTAGGCTCTAATTTCTGCGCTGTGCCGGTTTTGCCGGCGGCGCTGTAACCAGCCACCTTCCCCAGCTTGCCTGTTCCTTCCTCCACTACGCCGGTGAGGATCTTTCTGATGCGCGCGGCGGTATCAACAGAGATCACTTTACGAATAAGCACAGGGCTATTCTGTTTGATTATTTCTCCCTGCCTGTCGCGGATGGAATCAACGACATAAGGCTTCATCAACTGCCCGCCGTTAGCGATAACCGATATGGCGCTGGCTAACTGCAGCGAGGTCACCCCGACCTCCTGGCCAATGGGAATGGCGGAGATCGATGTTTTGGACCAAAAACGCGGTTCCTTGATCATACCGGAAATCTCCCCGGATATATCAATACCTAGCTTTTTCCCGAAACCAAAAGCCTTTATATAACGGTAAACCGTATCAGCGCCCAGGATCTGAGCGACCTTGACCGTACCGATATTACTGGATTCCTCGATCACCTGCCTGAAAGTAAGCGTGCCATGGGGCATATGGTCGTGCAGGATGCGTCCGCCTACTTTATAAATGCCATTGCCGCAGAAGAATGTATCCTCTTCGGAAACTTTCTTTTCTTCTAAAGCTGCGGAGGCAGTGACGATCTTAAAAACTGAACCCGGTTCAAAAAGATCGCAGATCGCGCGGTTACGCATCACATCTTTACTCACGCGGCCGTAGTTCTCCAAATCATAAGTAGGCCGGCTGGCCATCGCCAGGATCCTGCCTGTATGCGGGTCCATTACAATGATACTGGCGCCCTTGGCATTATATTTACGGTAAGCTTTATCCAGCTCTCTTTCGGCGATATACTGGATGACTTCATCAATGGTCAGGACAAGCTCCAGGCCGTCTTTAGGCAAAACCATCTTCTCCCAGATATCCAGTTTCTTCTGCCGGGCATCCCTTAAAAAAAGCGCCCAGCCGGGCTCGCCTTTTAAGTATTTATCAAAATCCCTCTCTGCGCCTTCCAAGCCATTATTATCCATACCGGCAAAACCCAAAACATGGCTGGCCAGGTAACCATTAGGATAAATACGCTTGCTTTCTTTCACAAACCCCAGGCCTTTGATTTTTAATCTCCTGACTGCTTCGGATTTTGCCGGAGGTAATTTCCGGGCAAGCCAGATAAAAGCTTTTTTCCTATTTAGCCGGTCCGCCAAATAAACGCGCTCTAAACCAAGCATCACCGAGAGTTGCGCCTCAATGCGCGATTTCTCATGGTCGCTGATTATACTGGGGTTAGCATACAAGGAATCCATGGACATGTTGAATGCCTGCGGCCGCAAATTGATGTCATAAATAGTGCCGCGGCGCGGCTCAAGTTCCATAAAGATGTTGTGCTGCTTATCGGCTATCTGTTTCAAGTAACTGGAGCGGAAAAACTGGATATAGAGTACGCGGAATATGCAGAGGATGAGGATGAAAAGGAAGATCAAAAATACCGCCTCGCTTCTACGGCGATAATTACTTATATACACAATTTATCAGAGTAATAAATATTAGGGGTTAATTGTCTTTGCCTGGGCTTCGCGATTAATGCCGAAGATCCGTGAAAGTAAAGTCGGCCGGGCACGTTCTATCTTGGCCAGTTTATATCCACCCGGAGAAGAAACAAACTTCACGAATCTATAGCTATCCGGCATCTGAAAATCGCTAGAGCCTGAGATCTTGTTGCCTATACGGACCAACGAGGAATCCTTCTTGATATTGTATTTTAATGCGGTGTTTTTATCAAGTATTTCATTGAAGCAGGCCTGTTTTTTCTGGCCCAGGTAAGCTAAACGGAAGATCTCGGACTGCTGGTAAACATAAAGCAGCGAGAAGGAAGTGATGAATACGGTTAAGGATAAAAACTTTGTCAGCCTCATGGTTCTATTGACCTTTCCGCTACGCGCAATTTACTGCTGCGGCTTGAAGGGTTAACCTCTATTTCTGAATAAGCAGGCGTTAAAGGTTTCGCCGTGATTATATTGACCGACCCTTCCGCCTCCATGCGGCGGAATGTATGCTTGACTACCCTGTCCTCAAGCGAATGAAACGAAATAACAGATATTCTAGCTTGATTATTCAAAAAAGCAACGGCTTTATCGAGCGCGGCCCCTAAGATCTCTAACTCACGGTTGACGGCTATGCGCACCGCCTGGAATGTGCGCGTAGCCGGATGGATACGATAATGCCTGTGGCGGAAACGCGCCGGTATGGAACGGCTGACCAGTTCGGCTAACTGCGTAGTCGTGGCGATTGGCTGCTTCTGCCTTTCCTCAACGACAAGATGCGCGATACGATTATGCCAGCGCTCCTCCCCGAAAGTCCAGAGCAGGTCGGATATCTCGCTTTCGTTCAGGTTATTCACCAGGTCATAAGCGGAGATATAACTTTCCCTGTCTAAGCGCATATCCAAAGGCCCCTCCTCCTGAAAACTAAAACCTCTCTCCGCGTTCTTTAACTGCACGGTGGATATCCCCAGGTCAAAAACTATGCCGTCAATTTTGCTCACGCCTGCTTTCTCAAGGACTAAGTCAAGATCAGCAAAATTACCGTGGTAAAATTCACAGGCGCTTCCAAAAGGCTCAAGCCTGCTGCGGGAGATCTCTATGGCTTCCATATCCCGGTCAATCGCGATCAGCCTGCCGCCAGGAGTAATCATCTTTAATATTTCCTGGCTGTGCCCGCCAGTACCCAAAGTAGCATCCACGATCACTTGGCCAGGCTTTAAATTCAGGTTACTGATTGTTTCCTGCAGCATAACTGGTATATGAAATTTTACATCCACGACTTAAACATCCAATAATTTTTCCGCAATCTCTTCATAAGACTGCCGGCTGTTCTCGGCAAACTCCAGCCATTTATCTTTAGCCCATATTTCAATACGGTTAGAAACTCCCACAATCACCACATCGCGTTTAATCGCGGCGAAATCTTTCAAGTACTGCGGTAAAAGCACCCTGCCCTGTTTATCCGCCTGCACATCAATGGCGCCGGAAAAAAGCATGCGGTTAAAGGTACGCGACTGCTGTTTGGTAAAAGACATGGATTTGAATTTATTTTCCTGGGAACGCCACTCTTCTTCCGGGAACATAAAAAGGCATTTATCCAGGCCACGGGTAACAAAGAATTTCTCGATGAATTGCGACTTGGCTGCTTCGCGGAATTTGGCTGGTAATATAAGGCGGCCTTTACGGTCTATAGAATGTTCGTACTCGCCATAAAACATATTTTCTTTCCTTCCACTTTACTCCACTTACATCCACTTAGTAGACAAAATATACATAAAATCACCTAAATTGTCAAGAAAAATATTTACCTAAATACATAGAATACAACGAATAGTGTATTTTACGGCAGAAATTACTATCTGTAGTGGCTTATTTTGGCTGGTTAGTGGAAGATTTTCCTGGCTAAAGCGATATCTTTGGAGATCTGCCCTGCCAAAGCAGTTAAAGAGGGGAATTTCCGGTCCGCGCGGATCTTCTTGATAAAGTGGATCTCCAGGAATTCTCCATAGATATCCCTGCGAAAATTCAGGATATGCACTTCAATATTTATTCTTTTTGTTTTTGATTTTACCGTAGGCCGTCTGCCGATATAACAAAGGCCGGGGTAGCGTCTGCCTGAAAGCATCACCCTGACGGCGTAAATACCGCTTGCCGGGATCACTTCATGATGAGGATCGATATTTGCCGTAGGAAAACCCAGTATCCTGCCTAAGGCAGTGCCCCTGATCACTGTGCCCAGGACGCTTACCTTACGGCCAAGTAATTTTTCAGCTTGCCTTATCCTGCCGGAGCTGACCAATCCCCTGATCAAGGTGCTGCTTACAGGCCGAGCCCCTGACCTGATCACCTTAAAAACCCTGACGCTAAACCCATGCGCCTTAGAAAATAAACGTAATAGCCTGCTATCTCCGGAAGCGTTCCTGCCGAAACGGAAATTCTCCCCGATATAAATAAAACGGGCGCCCAATGAACCGGCGAGGATCTTGCTGATAAAATCACCGGCGAGGATATTGGATAACCGCGCGTTAAATTGAAGGACAATGCAATTCTGCACGCCAACCTCTTCTATCAGGCGCAACCTGTGCTCAAGTGAATAAAGGCTGCTTTCCCTTTGAGGGTGGGGCCAGAAAGTGACCACGACGCTTGTGCCTTTTATTTCTTTAGCCTTGCGCACCAGCGCCTGCAATATGCGCCTGTGCCCCAGGTGCACGCCGTCAAAAACACCCAATGCCACAACCGCTTTATTGAATTTTTTGACTTTGCTTAAGCCGTAATAGATATTCATATCCAAATAAAAATCAGAAACTCTCCCTGATCTTGCGCAAGACCTTTGCCTCTACCTGGCGTATACTGCCGGAGAGCGTGCAGCCGGACGCTGTTTTATGCCCTCCCCCGCCGAAAAATGAGGCGACCTTATTCACATCAAAAGAACCGGATGAACGCAAGTTCACACGCACGTCTTTTACCGGCCCCAAATTCTCTTTGAACAAAACGACCACCTCCACTCCCTTGATCGCGCGCCCAAAACTTAAAGCCATCTCCGCTAAATCAACGCAGGGTTGCCTTCCGGCGAAAAGTTTTTTCTTGAACTCAAACCAGGCCACCTTGCCTTCTGCACAAAGCCGCATCCCCGGCAGGATCTTAAGCAGCAATTTTGCTTCGCGCACGGGTATATCCGCGTAAGCTTTACGGTATACCTCCACGACATCAACCCCGTATTTCAAGAGGTCTGCCGCCGCCAGATGCGTGAAACGGGATGTATTAGAATACCTGAAAGACCCCGTATCAGTCATTATCCCCGTATATAAAGCCACAGCAGTATCCTGGTCCATGGCAAGCCCAAGCTTCTTATGCAAAATATAGATCATCTCCGAGCAAGAAGAAGCATCCGCATCAACCCAGTTTACGTCGCCAAAAAAACTGTTGCTGATATGATGGTCAATATTCAATACCGGCTTGCGCGCGTGGTTTAATTTGTAGACTGAACCCGTGCGCTTAAGGTCGGCGCAATCCACGGCGACAAAACAATCAAACGCGATACGCGAACAATTTTTGTCCAAAAGGCGTATCCTTTTGCTGCCGGGCAGAAAATCCAGGCCATAAGGCAAAACATCCTGGTCTACGATCACCCCGCGCTTGCCCATTTTACGGATTATACTTGCCAAACCAAGTTGCGCGCCCAAGGCATCGCCTTCTGGGCTTGTATGCGAAGTGATCAGAAAATTATCATATTTCTTTATGCTTTCAATTATCCTCTTTAGGCTCATTCTTCTCCTTAATGTCCCTGAGCAGCTCTTCGATCCTCACGCTGTACTCAGTTGACCTGTCTTCTTTAAAGAGCAGTTCGGGGGCGATACGCAGGTTCAGCCTTTGCGCCACTAAACTCCTGATATAACCTAAGGCAGAATCAAGTGCATCCTGGGTTTTTTTATGGTCTTCTTCTTTGCCTAAAACACTGTAAAAGACCTTAGCCAGGCGCAAGTCCTTGGTGATCTCCACCCGAATGATCGTAACGAACCCTAAACGGGGGTCTTTAAGTTTGTCATGGATGATCAGGCTGGCCTCCTGCCTGATCGCTTCAGCGATCCTATCTTGTCTGGACATCTGTTTTACTCTCCGTTTCTTAAGTTAATAAAATTCAAACTGCTTTTTTGCTGATCAATTCCCTGATCAGGGCTACTTCTTCCTGCCGGTTGTTGACTAAACCATTGAGTTTGGCATCCAGGGCCCTGGAAAATATCTTCTGGTATGCCGGGCCGGGCAATAAACCAAGCTTGCGCAGGACTTCCCCTGAAACACTAACGCGCATACCGTTATAAATCTCAAGGAAATCCTCTATATGTTTGTTTAAAGCAAAAGAAGGATGCTTTGCCTTGATAAAAATTATCGCCTCATAGCTTAACGGCTCAAGCAAAGCAAAGATCCTGGCAGGAGCGATTTTGCTGCTGCTTAAACTTTTCAGGCTGTTTTTACTAAATGCCCTGATGCTTAAAATGCGCTTTTCTTCGCCCTTATGCAGGTTAAGATTGCCGGATAATCTGGCTATTTGCGCGCGGGTCAATTTATCCGCCAAGGCCATCAGATAAAGCAACCAGGTATCCAGCTTCCTGCGGCAGGAGTGCTGTTTGTTGAACCAGGATATCTGCTTCTCTAATGAGGCGAATAAAGAACGCTCAATATTTAAATTCCGCAATTCAGGACAAATCAAACCCAATAGGCCAAGCTCTTTAAGCCGCTTGAGTTGCCTGAATGGCTCAACTTCCTTAAGCATCAGGACCAATTCATGGCGCTTGCGCTGCGGGCTAAGCAGGCCTATTAGGCCAGAGCCAAGCGACTCTTTAAGCAGCTTAAGCGTATGCGGTTCTATCCTGAAATCATAACGCTGCTCAAACCTAACTGCCCTGAATATGCGCGTAGGGTCATCCTGAAAACTTAAATCATGCAATACGCGTACTTTTCCGGAAACCAGGTCATCTTTACCCGCGTAAGGATCGATCAGCTTACATTGCCCCTTGCCTGAAATACCCACAGCCATAGAATTGATCGTAAAATCCCTGCGCTTAAGGTCATCCTTCAAAGAACTGAAAGCGACCTGCGGCAGCTCGGCCGGATGCGCATAGGCCTCTTTCCTTGCGCTGGCAACATCAACTTTCAATTTCCCGAAACTAAGCGTTGCTGTGCCAAACCTCTGGTGGATAAGGATCTTCGCCTTTAATTTCGGCATGAGCTTTTGCGCGAAAGCAATGCCCTCGCCTTCTATGACCATATCCATATCCAGGTTTTTAACACCCAAGATCATATCGCGCACAAAACCGCCTACCAGATAAGCAGGCACTCCGCTTTCTTGCGCAACGGCTTGCGCCAAGCTGATCACTTTCTTTAATTCCTGGGGTAATTTCTTAAAATATTTCTTCATCTTTTCCCTACATTCTATCTACTGCTCTTTTGCTTCTACCTACATTCTACCTACTACATTCTACATACTGCCTTTCTACGGCCGGGGATGGAACATCTTATGCACGCTCTTTAACCTGTCCTTATTGATATGCGTATAAATCTGCGTCGTAGAGATATCAGAATGCCCGAGCATCTCCTGCACAGAACGCAGGTCCGCGCCTCTTTCCAAAAGGTGCGTGGCAAAAGAATGCCGCAAAGTATGCGGCTTGATCAATTTTCTGATCTTCGCCTGGCGGGCGTATATTTTGATTATCTTCCACAAAGACTGCCTGGAGATACTCCTGCCGCTGCGGTTTAAGAAAAGAAAATCCGATTCCGTCTTCGGTTTCAGAAGCTTCGGCCTGCTGAATTCCAGATACCTTTGTATACTATGGATAGCTTTCTTGCCCAGGGGGATCACCCGTTCCTTATTGCCTTTTCCGATACAGCGCAAGAACCCCACATCCAGGTTCACATTATCTTTCTTGAGATTCACCGCCTCTGAAACGCGCATACCGGTGGCATAAAGCGTTTCCAATATCGCCCGGTCGCGGCAGCCTTGTCTGTCCATTGGATCCGGCTGCGCGATAAGCGCCTCTACCTCGTTCAAAGAAAGCGTATCCGGTATCTTCTTCCAGAGCTTAGGCGATTCAATTAAATTCGTAGGATCAAGTTTTAATATCCTTTCGCGCGCCAGAAACCTGTGGAACATGCGCATCGCCGCCAGCCGCCTGGATATGCTCGTAGGAGAAATACCTTTCTCTTTTTGAGCAAGCATAAAATCCGTAATATTACCCTTGGATATTTTAGAAAGCGCCGTAATACCGGCTGCGTTGATAAAATCCAGGTAAGTGCGCAGGTCCACGCGATAGGAAGCGATCGTATTCTTGGACAACCCGCGTTCCACAGAAAGATAATCCAGAAAAGAATCAACAAGCTCTTCCATCTATGCCTTAAAAAAGGAAATTCTTCCTTTCCTCCCCGATAGTTGACGCCGGCCCATGCCCCGGATATATAATCACGTTGTCCGGCAGCGCAAAGAGTTTTTCTTTAAGCGAACTCTCCAGCATGCCCTGGTCTCCGCCGGGAAGATCGCTGCGGCCAACTCCCTGGCAGAACAAAGTATCCCCGGTGAACAAAATATCATCCTGGGGGTTTTTCATCAATAACGCAATACCTCCCGGAGAATGCCCGGGCGTATGGATCACCTCAAGCTCAATACAATCAAGCTTGATCATTTGTTTGTCTTTCAAAACCCTGATCTCGGAATTGACGCTATAAGGTTCGGAGAAAGACGCGGAAAGATTCAGCTCCGGGTCTTTGAGCATATTTTGATCAGCAGCGTGCACATAAACCGGTACAGCGAACTGGTCATCACAACAAATATGGTCGTAATGGCCATGCGTGTTAATGATTAAAGCCGGCTTTAGCTTATACTGATTAAGCACAGCTTTGATCTTACGCTCCTGCTGGCCAGGATCAATGATCAGCGCGTCGCTGTTTTCGGCGCAGGCTAAAATATAACAATTCACCTGCATGGAACCTACGCATACGCTTTTAAGTATCATCGCATATAATTCTTGATCTTCGGATAAGTAAAATCCCGCATGATATTGCTTTTAAGCCTTTCGGCGTTACGGGCGCTCCTGGCGGTATCAGTGCCATAGATATCAAGCTGCGCCTGGTCTTTTAAGCCTTTAAGTTTATCAATATACATGATCATCTTTTTTTGCTTATCCTCGTTAAGCAAAGCGCCCATATTCGCAAGGTTCTTGGCCGCTTCATTGGCGCAATCCACCTGTTTCTTTACGCTTGCTTTATAAGTGAACGCGTTGATCAATTCATCATGCCAGGATTGCCAGTATAAATAATACTGCCGGTAGAGCTCTTCCTTGCTCATCTGCGGCCCGGTGTATTCCTGAGGCACCAGGACCATCTCTATCGGCTGGCCGCTCTTCTTGGATTTACGCGTGAATTTGCGCGCGAAAGATTCACAACCGGTAAGGTTAACCAGTAAAAAAACAAAAATAAAGAACGCTATGCATTTTCTCATCATTTCAACATCTCCTTGAATTCAGCTTCCGTGATCAGGCGAACGCCTAATTTCCTGGCTTTAGCTAATTTTGAACCGGGGTTTTCGCCAACAACCAAAAAATCTGTCTTGCCGCTGATAGTAGAAGAAAACTTACCCCCGGATAACCGCCATAGCCTTTGAGCTTTATCCCGGGAATAATTTTTCAGCTCTCCTGTGAATACAGCTGTTTTGCCTGCCAAATGTCCTTCTGGAATAAAAGGCTTATCCTCTTTAATATTTAAGCCAAATCCTTTTAGTTCCCGGATCAGTTTCTTTACCTGGGGCAGCTTAAAATAATCCGCCACTGAAAGGGCGATCACCGGGCCGATCTCATTGATAGCTTCTAAATCAGCTACATCCGCATGCATCAGGTTGTCTAGGCTGATAAATCTTCCGGCTAAAGTATAAGCTGCTTTTTCGCCGACATGCCGTATACCCAAAGCATAGATCAACCTGGATAAAGAACGCTGCTTGCTGGATAGGATCGCTTGAATAAGATTATCCGCCTTTTTATCCTTGAATAATTCCAGGCCCAGCAGGTCGGTTCTGCTTAATTTATAAATATCGGACAGGCTTTTGACAAGGCCGGCAGCAACAAGCTGAGAGATCACCGCTTCTCCCATTCCTTCAATATCCATAGCTTTACGGCTGGAAAAATGCAATAACGCCCTTTCCAGCTGCGCCGGGCAATCAGGGTTGATACAGCGGTAAGCCACATCCAACTCTTTTTCCTTAATGATCCTGCCGCCGCATGCCGGGCATTTAGAAGGCACGGAAAAAGTTTTCCTTCCCAGGTGTTCGACAACCTTGACCACCTTGGGGATAACATCCCCGGCGCGTTCAATAAGCACCAGGTCAGATTCCCTTAAATTAAGGCGCTTGATCTCGTCAAAATTATGCAGCGTGGCGTGGCTGATCGTAACACCGGCGCACTCTACCGGCTCCAGCGTGGCTGTAGGAGTGATCACGCCTGTCCTGCCTACAAAAACATTTATCTTGACCACTTTTGTTGTTGCCTGGCGCGCGGGAAACTTATAAGCTACAGCCCAACGCGGGCTTTTAGAGGTAAACCCCAGCTTCTTTTGGAAGGCAAAAGAATCCAGCTTGACCACAACGCCGTCAATATCATAGTCCAAGCCATCCCGGGACTGCTGCCATTTATCGCAATAAGCGATCACTTCCTCAATATCCTTGCAAAATGACGCGTGCATATTGGAGCGTATGCCCCAATCCTTCAATTGCCCAAGAAACTCCCACTGGCTGTTTAAGCTTTGCGGTTGGCACTGGCCAAGTGAATGCGCGAAAAAATTAAGTTTTCTTTTGGCTACGATACTGCTATCTAAAAGTTTTAGTGAACCACTGGTGGCGTTGCGCGGATTGGCAAAAATAATCTCACCCAGATCTTCCTTTTCTTTGTTTAACGCGAGGAAATCCTCCCTTCCCATATAGATCTCCCCGCGGATCTCTACCAGTTCGGGTATACCTTTTCCTCTTAAAACCAGCGGGATAGCCGGGATCTTCCTGATATTCTGTGTGATATCCTCGCCCAACACTCCGTCGCCGCGGGTTAAGCCGTTCTCCAGGCGGCCGGAGGAATAAATAAGGTTGGCGCTGACGCCATCGATCTTAAGTTCAGCGACATAACCGCCTGGCTCCTGGCCTTTCAGGCCTTTACGGATACGTTTATCCCAATCTTTAAGTTCAAGTTTAGAATAGGTATTATCCAAAGAAAGCATCTTCTGAATATGGCGCATGGCTTGAAAACCCTTAGCAATCCCTCCGCCTACTCTTTGCGTAGGCGAATCCGGGCTTTTAAACTGCGGGTAATCATCCTCAAGAAGGGATAATTCTTTTAGCAGTTCGTCATATTCCTTATCGGAAACTTTGGGCTGGCTTAATACGTAATAAAGGTAATCGTGGCGGCGGATATTTTCGGTTAATTCCTGGATTCTCTTCTGGGCTTGAGCGGACATTTTAACTAGGATTTGCTAGAACAAAACCTGAAAATCTTTAAATGACCCGGTAGCCCCCTGCCACTGCAGATGGCAATCAGAGATATAGCGCTGCATGCGCCGGCCAATCTCTTCAATAAAATTATCCAGGTCTTCTTTCTCTCCTTCAGCCAGGATCTCTACCTGCCCGCCGGAAGTATTCCTCACCCACCCGGAAATATTCAAAGTACCGGCGATCTCTGTAGCCGTATAACGAAAACCTATCCCCTGGACCCTTCCGGAATAGATAAGCTGCACCTGCTTTTTCATTGCGTAGTGATTTTACCTGCTATTTAAAGTCGGGGCGGACAGACTTGAACTGTCGGCCTCAGCGTCCCGAACGCTGCGCTCTACCAAACTGAGCCACGCCCCGTTACATCCCTGATCTATACTTGTGGAGATGTAACGGGAGCCCGGTCCGTTACAAATCTACCTATAAAAGATATAATTTGTAACGGACCACGCCCCATCACATCCCTCATCTTAATTACTAAAACCATTTAGTTTGTAACGGGGTACGAGCCCGCCACATATCTAAATAGTATATCAAAAATTTAAGGCATACGCAATGTTTCTAAACGGTTTAAGAATGGTCTTTTTTGGCAAGAATATCGAACTCAACATTCACTCTGCTGGAAGGCCCTTTAAAGTTTAGCGTGGTGTTTTTCAGAGTGTGCGGGATGAGATAAACGCTGAAAGTTGAATTGGTTTTGGCAGCCAAAGTCAGGCTTATGCCGTCAACGCATATTGAGCCTTTAGGCAGGCAGTAACGCAGGTATTCGGGCTTAACAGCTATCTGGAATACCAGGTTATTGTTCAGGTAACTTTTCTTACGCACCAGCCCCAGGCAATCGATGTGGCCGGTGACAAAATGGCCGCTGATCCGGTCGCCTGCTTTAAGGCTGCGCTCAAGGTTGACCTGTTCTCCTGTTTTAAGTAAACCGATATTCGTACTTTTAAGCGTTTCAGACATTACCTCAAAAACTAAAGCATCCTTCTTTAACTGCACAACGGTAAGGCAGGCGCCGTTAACCGCGATACTCTCGCCCACAGAAGCGCCCTGCAGCGTTTTATCCGCGCTGACCTCTATAACCATGACGCGGCCTGACTGATGCCTGCGCCTTAAAACCCCTAATTCTTCCACTATGCCTGTAAACATTATTTTTTTATGTAGGCTTCCACAAGCAGGTCCTCGGCGAAACGCCGGAATTTTACGCCTTCTAATTTGACCGCCTGGTCCATGCGGGTTATCCCCTTACCCATCACCGCGCCGATCGCCTCTTTTCCTCCTATTATCTTGGGGCTGATGAAAAAGATCACCTTATCAACGAGTTTCTCATCAAACAATGAGCCGATGAGCATGCCTCCCCCTTCAACAATAACACTGGCTATCCCAAGGCCGCCAAGTTTCTTAAGCGTATCCCTCAAGTTCACCTGCCCGGACTTCTCCTTAACTTCCAGGATTTTGGCTTTCTGGGCAAGTGCCTTACGGTTTTCCGTTTCCTGGCCGGGCCGGGCAGCCACTGTAGCCAAAACCACCGGGTTTTGGCCCAGGAATATGTTGGCGTTCTGCGGAGTACTTAAATTACTATCCACAATGACTTTCACCGGGTGTTTCTTGGAAAACCATGCATCCAGCCGAGGGTTATCCCTTAAAACGGTATTTACGCCCACCATGATCGCATCATAATCTTTGCGTAAACGGTGCGCATAGGCACGCGACTTATCGGAACTGACCCATTTGGAATCTCCTGTATAGGTGGCGATACGCCCATCCAAAGATTCAGCGACCTTCACCGTAACAAAAGGTATTCTGGTAGTGATGAATTTTATGAATGTCTCATTGATCCTGCGCAACTCATCCTGCAAAACACCCACCTTGACTTTAATACTATTCTCTTTGAGTATGCTTAAGCCCTTACCGTTATTCAACGGATTAGGGTCGATCATCCCGACGACCACTTCTTTGATCCCGCTCTGGATTATCCTGTTGGTGCAGGGCGGCGTGCGGCCAAAATGCATACAGGGCTCAAGCGTCACATAAAGCGCCGCGCCTTTTGCCCTTGCCCCGGCTTCTTCGATCGCGGCGATCTCCGCATGCGCCAAACCTGCCTGGCGATGGAATCCCTTGCCGACAATACGGCCATTCTTGACGATCACAGCCCCGACCAGAGGGTTGGGCGATGTCTTGCCTTTTGCTTTCAACGCAAGGCTTAAAGCAATGCGCATATAATATTCATCATTCTTCTTAATCATTCTTATTCCTGCTGGCTGCTTTCAGTTTTTCCACCAGCTCCCAGGGGATCTTCATCTTGCCTAACTTGACATCGGGCTTGGCGCTTCCATGAAAATCCGAGCCTCCGGTAACCAATAAATCCAGCTCCTTGGCTAACCCGAGGTAAAAATTGATCATTGACTGTGAATGCTCGGGATAATAAGCTTCCAGCCCCATCAGGCCATCTTTGACAAATTGCGGAATCAGGCTGTCGTTGTGAATTATATAAGGGTGCGCCAGCACTGCAACACCCCCGCACTCCCTGATCAGCTTGATCGCTTCGGCTGGAGAAAATTTAAAACCCAGGACATAAGCCGGTGATTTATCGCCGATATACCTCTGGAAGGCTTCCCCGGTTGAGCCGACCAGCCCTTCCTTAACCAAAGCCCGGGCAACATGCATCCTGCCTACCGTGGCATTGCCGGAGATATCAAACACCGCCTGGGCATCAAGATGAACACCCATCTCTTTCAAGTTATTCACGATCTTTATCACGCGCTCCACACGGTCCTGGCGCACAAGAAGCAGCTTTTCTAAAAGCTGCTCATTGCGATAATCAATATAATAACCCAGGATATGGATCTCCTGGCCCTCATATTGAGCGGTAAGTTCTATCCCGGGAACGATTTCTACGCCGGATGCTTTTGCCGCGGCCATCGCCGGCGCCAGAGCGCTCACCGTATCGTGGTCGACTATGCCGACGGCATAAAGCCCGGCGCGGGCTGCCTCTTTAACCAGTTTCTCCGGGGAAGAAGTGCCGTCGCTTTCGTTGGTATGCACATGCAAATCAGCATATTTCAATTTCTTATACCTGCTTTCTTGGCTTTTACCTGATCTTATTTTAGGTTTATTTTAATTGTTCAGGGGGTAAAACACTTATTTGCGTTTTTCAATCTTGATCTTATCCAGGATGGCGTTCACGAATTTGCCCGCCTCCGGACCGGAATATCTTTTCGCCAGTTCTACGGCCTCATTGATCGATACCTTAGGCGGGATATCTTCGCGAAAAAGCAGCTCAAAACTGCCCAGTCGCATGATATTGCGGTCCACATAAGCCATACGTTCAAGCTGCCAATTATCCGCATACTGGCGGATCTTAGCGTCGATCTCGGCGATATGCTCGATCACCCCGGCCAGCAGTTCAGCGGAAAAATCCTTTAACTCCGCGGAAACATCTTCATGCTCTTTATTCTGCCAGAAGTTATTAAAGATATTTTCCTGTTTATCGCCGGTAATATCCAGCTGATAGAGCATTTGCAGGACATACTCCCTGGCTCGTGAACGTTTACGCATATTTTAAACAGTTTACTTTAACTGCTCCGCAAGATTAGCCATTTCAATAGCAGAAAGCGCAGCATCCTGGCCCTTATTGCCATCCTTGGACCCTGAACGTTCCACTGCCTGCTCGATCGTATCTGCCGTGATCACGCCGAAAATAACCGGCACGCCCGTATCCAGGGATATCTTACTTACGCCTTTGGCGACTTCAGCGGCAATATAATCAAAATGCGGTGTTGCGCCGCGGATCACTGTGCCCAGGCAGATGACCGCGTCAAATTTTTTCGCTTTAGCGGCTTTCTGGGCAGCTAAAGGTATTTCAAAAGCGCCCGGCACCCAGAACAACGCGATATCCTTGTCATCTGCGCCATGCCTGACCAAAGCATCGCGGCAACCTGCCACCAGTTCCTTGGTCATAAAATCATTGAACCTTGAAGCGACCACTGCAAAAGATTTTCCTTTGGCGATCAAATTTCCTTCAATTACTTTCATCTTTTCCTCCTTTTTCAGCTGTCAGCCCTCAGCCTTCAGCCTTCAGCTATCAGCTTTTGTTTTTGGTTTTGCTTTTGGTTTTCCCTACCTACTATATACTAACTATTACCTACCCTATATAAGGTCAATCTGATGGCCCATCTTATCCTTCTTCGTCTTCAGGTATTTATAATTTACCGCGTTGGGTGCGATCTCAATAGGCACGCGCTCAACCACCTTTAAACCGTATCCTTCCAGTCCGACGATCTTTCGCGGATTATTGGTCAACAACCTTAACTGTTTGACCCCCAGGTCGACCAGTATCTGGGCGCCGATACCATAATCCCTTAGATCAACCTTATGGCCTAAGGCCTGGTTAGCTTCAACAGTATCCATGCCTTTATCCTGCAGGTCATAAGCGCGGATCTTCTCGACAAGCCCTATGCCCCTGCCCTCCTGGCTCATATAAAGGACTACCCCTTTTTTCTCTTTGCCGATGATCTGCATCGCCTGTTTAAGCTGTTTTCCGCAATCACAGCGCAGCGAGCCAAAAGCATCGCCGGTAAGGCAAGCTGAATGCACGCGCACCAAAACAGCCTCGCTGCCTAATTCGCCCATAGTCAGCGCGATATGCGTCTGGCCATTGGTCAGGTCGCGGTAAACAGTCATCTGGTAATCCCCGAATTCCGTGGGCAGGCTGGCCGTGGTCAACCTCTCCGTCAATTTTTCATTACGCCTGCGATACTCAATCAAGCTGGCCACAGAACAGATCTTAAGATTATGCCGTTTTGAAAATTCTATCAATTGCGGCAACCTGGACATTGAACCATCTTCATTCATTATCTCGCAGATAACCCCTGCCGGATAAAGCCCGCATAACTTCATCAGGTCAACCGTAGCTTCCGTATGCCCGGCCCTTACCAGGATACCGCCTTTTCTTGCTCTTAATGGGAATGAATGCCCGGGTTTGATCAGGTCTTCAGGTTTGGATTGCGGATTGATCAAAACTTCTATGGTGCGCGCGCGGTCAAAAGCTGAAATACCTGTGGTAATCCCGTGGCTGGCGTCGACAGAAACCATCCAGGCGGTAGATAACGGGTCTTTCTTATGGTTGAGGTTTTTGCCTTCCAGCATAGGCTCAAGGTCCAGCGCGTTTAGCCTTTCCTCTTCCATGGGAACGCAAATAAGCCCACGGCCGTGTTTAGCCATGAAATTAATATGCTCCGGCTTAACAAAAGACGCCGCCATCAACAGATCGCCCTCATTCTCGCGGTCTTCGTCATCAACAACAATGACCATCAGGCCTTTCTTGATATCCTGGATGATCTCTGGTATGGAATTGAACATTTCTCTCCTTATAAAAACAAAAACCCGAAGACAAACCTTCGGGCATAATAATTTTAATCTCCTTCTATCTGGACTCTAACCATCGGCTCTGGAATTTCGCCAGATCTGCCGCGGACTTCCATCCGCTTGGCTTGCGGGCTTAACCGCCGGTAAGGGTTTCCACCTTGCCCTGAAGATTAATTGTTAATAGTATACCAGGAAAACTTAGCTTGTCAATATAATTAAAAGCGGCTATAATCAGGTAAAAGGCGTTAAAAACAGATCCGGCAACCGGAAAACCATTAAAGATCCAGGCAAGGAAAAATGGAAAATACCCTTAAACTGCTCCATAAAAAACTTTCCCGCGGAAAAATCACTATTGCCGTAGCTGAATCCTGCACAGGCGGGGAACTTTCCGGGCTTTTGACCAGATACCCCGGCAGTTCGCTTTATTTTATCCTGGGGATCGTAGCCTATAGCAACAAATCCAAGGAAAAACTGCTTAAAATACCTCATAAAATAATCAAAAGCCAGGGCGCTGTTTCTGAAACCGTAGCTGCTTTAATGGCCGGGAATATCAGGCGCCTCGCCAAAGCCACAATTGCCTTAAGCATAACAGGTATTGCCGGCCCGGCTGGCGCGGTAAAAAATAAACCTGTGGGTACTGTTTATATCTGCGCTTGCGCAAAGAATAAGCTTATCTGCAGAAAATTCCGCTTCTCCGGGAACCGCGCAAGGATCAAAACCCGGGCATCTGGCCAGGCGCTGAAAATGCTGGCAGAATTAATATGCGCGCATTCATCGGCATAAGCTTACCGCAGGAAATAATCTTAAAACTCTCCTCTTTACAGGATATCCTCAAAGAAACCAATGTTAAAGCCGCCTGGGTCAAACCTGCCAACCTGCACATTACTTTAAAATTTTTAGGAGAAATAGGCCCCGGGCAATTAAACGCTGCGCGGATCGCGCTAAAGAATACAGCCCGGCATTTCAACTGCTTTACAGCCACCCTGACAGGGTTAGGCGTTTTCCCGGATACGCGCTCTCCCCGTATAATCTGGGTCGGGGTAGGCCAGGAAAATGGCCGGATCGCCCAATTAGCCGCAGCAATAGAAACTGGCATTAAAGTTCCGGAAGAAACGCGCAACAACCATGATTTCCTGACCCATATTACTATCGCAAGGGTAAAATCCAAAACGAACCTCAAGGCGCTTTCAGGCAATATCAGCGCGCTAAGTAAGTATTACGCAGATGCGCCTGTAGTTTTTAAGATAGATAAACTGGCTCTTTTTGAAAGTAAACTTACGGCTGGCGGCTCGATCTACGAGAAAGTTGCGCAAGAGGATCTTAAGATAAGCTGAAGTATGATGTTCGTATAGATTCCTGCCACAATATCATCGCTCATCACCCCAAACGAACCTTTGATATTCTGCAAGGCCGATGCAGGATACGGTTTTAAAGTATCCAGGATGCGGAAAAATATAAACCCCAGGACGACCAACTTTGGATCCGGGGGTATAAAAATAAGCGCGATAAGCATGCCGCAGGCCTCATCAATCACAATGCAAGACGGGTCCTTCTTCTTCAGAAGTTTCTCCATCCTGCCGGAAACCAAGAAACCTGCCACAAGCAGCAATAAAAGCGCGATGGAACAATTTACCACCTGGCCTTTCAAGAGGATAAACAGCCCAACCCCTACAAGGCTGCCGAATGTCCCCGGTATGAAAGGCAAGTAACCTGTAAAGAATAGCGTGCCGGTGGTTTTAAGGATAAAATTCGATAATGATCTGCTCACTATAGACGGGCGATTATTTTACGGTTTTCCCAAAGATAGCTTAAGCCGGAATAAAGTGTCAGGCCCACCGTAAGCAGCATGAGGGCATAGATCCCCTGACGGAAGGCATTCTCCCAATCAGGATTCCAGGTAGAATATTTAAGCACTACTTCTTTTAGCACGATAAAACCAAGAATGGCAAAAATAACCACCATTTGAGAAACCGTTTTGTGTTTTCCGGCGCGCGCAGCGGAGAGAACCTTACCTTTATTCAAGGCAAACAGCCGCAAAGAAGTAATAAGTATCTCGCGCGAAACAATGATCACGAACATCCAGGCATCGATCAACTGCATCTGCACAAAAGCGGCGAATGCCGCTAAAACCAGTATTTTATCGGCGATCGGGTCCATCAGCCTGCCGAAATCAGTGACCATATTCCGGCGGTGGGCGATCATGCCGTCCAAAAGGTCGCTCAAAGCAGCAAGGATAAACACGATTAAGCTGGCCACCTTCCACAAAAGCCCGTTGCAAAACAAGAAAAACATAAACACAAAGGTAAGAAAAATACGCGATAATGTCAAACGATTGGCGATATTCATTTTAAGCTTCCCCCACTAGGTCATACTCTAAAGTATCGATTATCCTGGCTTTCACAAAATCCCCCGCGCAAAGTTTCCTTTTGCTCTTTAGATAAACCAGGCCGTCGACTTCCGGAGCGTCAGCCTGCGTACGGCCAAGGTAATCCGCTCCCTTTTTCTCCTCGATCAGCACTTCCAGGGTAGTACCCAGAAGTTTCCGGTTGTTAAACCCTGAAACCTCCTGCTGCACAGACATCACCCTGGCAAACCTCTCCTCTTTTATCTCCTCCGGCAACTGACCGGGTAATTTGTAAGCTGCAGTGCCTTCCTCGCGGGAGTAAGTAAATGCCCCCAATCTCTGGAACTTTACCTCCTTGATAAAATCAAGTAATTGCCTAAATTCAGCTTCTGTCTCAGAAGGAAAACCCACGATCACCGAAGTACGCAACGTAACCCCGGGTATTTCTCTGCGTAAACGCCGTATCAGGCGGATGACCTGCTCTTCGCTGCTTGGCCGGCGCATTAATTTTAACAACCGGTTATTGATATGCTGTATCGGCAGATCAACATATTTACAGATCTTTGCCTGGTCCCTGATCAGGCCGATCAACTCACTATCAAGCCTCTCGGGGTTCAGATAAAGCAAACGGATCCATCTGATATCCGTTGCCTGCCTGACAATCTGTTTTAATAAATCCGCCAGGCGCGGCTTACCATAAAGATCAATGCCATAGCCTGTGATATCCTGGCCGATGATATTCAACTCGGCTATCTTTGCCTTATTAAACTGGCCAACCTGTTTAAGCAGGTCTTGCTCTTTCAGGCTTTTAAACTTACCCTTGATGCTGGGGATAATACAATAACTGCAATTATTGACGCACCCCTCGCAGATTTTAAGGTAACGGTAATAAGCAGGGGTCAACTTGAACTGTTTTAAGGAAGGGCCAAGTTCCAAAGCCCCCACAAAAGCATCCACTTCAGGCAGATGCTTCTTTAATTCATATTTATAGCGCTGCGTAAGGCAGCCATAAACAATGACCTTCTTAAGCTTACCCTGTTGCTTAAGCTTGATCATATCCAGTATAGCGCCTACGGATTCACGTTTTGCTGACTCAATAAAAGCGCAGGTATTGATCAAACCGATATCCGCGTCCTCTATATCTACGATCTTATAACCTTTAAGAGCAAGCCTTCCGGCTATATTTTCGCTATCCACAAGGTTCCGCGGGCACCCTAAACTGAAGATACCCACCTTGTCTTTCATTTGCCGATCTTTAAGCCGTCTTTATTCACCAAAACGCGTATGGACTGGCCTCTCCTGCCCAGGGTCGGAAAACGCTGGTCATTGACCTGTAACTCCACCGCGGCAGCGTCGCCCAAAGAAAATTCTATCTTGTTTTTCGCCTTCCAGCTTTCAAACCTTCCCCTGGCCAGGACGCCGTGGAAAGCCAGCCGGCCATCAACTTTAAGCGAGATCCAGCATTTATCTTTTGCCAGGACCCCAAGCGTAAACCCGGAAGTTATCTCCTTCTGCATCTTAAATACAGCGGTATTATCTTTTGATGCCGCTGCGCCTTTTTTGCGTGCATCGGCCTGTGTTTTCTGCTTTGGCTGCGCTGGGGCGCTTAAAGCAGCGCTTCTGGCCTCGCTTACATCTTTTGCCTTGCGGTTAGCGAATAATGAAAACAATTTTGTCAATACCAGCACAGCTAAAACTGCCAGGACAATGAATAATATAAGTTTGTTGAACCTTTTAGGCGGGCGCAGAGAACTGATCTTCACGGCAGTATCCTTGATGAATGAGCGGCTTCTATCTAAACGGGTGCCCACGGGCCTGCCAACTTTGGAATTCAATACCGGGGCTGCATGCACGCTTTGAGCGCTTACGCCCAGGTAATCCTTGCTATCCACCCCCAGGTAATTACAGTATATCCTGATAAAACTCTTTAAATATATCGGGCTTAGGTCAGAGAGGCTGTCACCCTCAATAGCCCTAAGCACATTCAAATGGATCTTGGTTTTCTTCTGCACCTCTTCAAGGCTTATCCCTTTTTCAAGGCGCAACTGTTTTAATCTTGCCCCGGCTGACTGAATATTCACTTTACTTACCCTGCCTGTTTATTCTCGCCCGTTAAATTCTTAAGCCAATTTTCCCTATCCACCAGTATCCTGCGCGGCTTGCTGCCTTCAAATGGGCCGACCAAACCGTCTAACTCCATTGTATCAATAATGCGCGCAGCCCGTGTATATCCTAAACGCATGCGCCTTTGCAAAATAGAAACAGAGGCCTGGTTACTTTCCATGATCACTCTTACCGCTTCGTCGTAAAGTTCATCTTTCTCGCCGGCGCCGGAAGCGTTACTTTTCTGCTGCTGGCTGAGGATCTCTTCGTCATATACGGGTTCACCCTGCGATTTGATAAAGCTAACCACGCGCTCAATCTCTTCGTCTTTTACCAAGGCGCCCTGAATACGGATAAGGTCTTCCTTGCCCGGCTGCAAAAACAACATATCTCCTTTGCCTAAAAGCGTTTCAGCGCCGTTCATATCCAGGACCGTGCGGGAGTCAACTTTAGAAGCTACTTTAAAAGATATGCGCGCAGGCAGATTCGCCTTGATCACGCCGGTGATCACGTCAACTGAAGGCCGTTGTGTTGCCAAAATCAGATGTATGCCCACTGCGCGCGATAACTGCGCAAGGCGCGTGATCGCATTCTCGATCTGGTCGCGCGCCACGCTCATCAGGTCGGCAAACTCATCAACAACAACTATAATATATGGTATTTTCTCCTGCTTAACATTATACGCATCAATATTCCTTGCGCCGGCCTTAGAGAGCAACTGGTAGCGCTCCTCCATCTCGCTGACTACCCAGTTAAGCGCGACAGCGGCTTTCTTGGCATCGGTAACTACCGGGCACAATAAATGCGGCAGGCCGTTAAAAGGCATAAGCTCGACCATTTTCGGGTCGATCATTAAAAATTTCAGGTCGTTCGGCGAAGATTTAAAAAGCAGCGATAATATGCATGTATTGACGCAGACGGTCTTTCCTGAGCCTGTGGTGCCGGCAACCAAAAGATGCGGCATACCTTCTAAATCGCCGAAAACAGGCTTGCCCGTGATGTCCTTGCCTAAGGCCAGCGTAAGCGCATTATCTTTTTTACGGAAATCACCGGAGCTGAGTATATCTTTGATACAAACAAGGCTTGCGTGCAAATTAGGCACTTCCACGCCTACCCTGCCTTTGCCGGGTATCGGCGCAATGATCCTCACTGATTGGGCTTTAATCGCTAAAGCGATATCATCGCTTAAGCTCTCTATGCGGTTTATCTTTACTCCGGGAGCAGGTTCCAGTTCATAACGGGTGATCACCGGCCCGCGGATGATATCCGTGACTTTAGCGGATATGCCGAAATCCGCCAGCGTATCCTCAAGGATCCTGGCGCTGGCCTCTAAATCCTCTTTCATCTGGCGGGTATCTGGTTGGGGAGGATCGTTGAGAAGATCCATGGAAGGGACCTGATAATCACCGCTTTTCAATTCCACGGGCTTACTTTTAACTTGCGCCTTTACGGGCTTTGCCGCTGCCTGTTCAGGCATAAAGATCTTGGGTTTTACCGCGGAAAGCGCGGGAGCGGATTGATCTTCCTTTTTAACAGCATTATTCCTGTTTGCCGGTATCCTGACTTTAACAGGCGTGGCCTTTTCTTTGGCCCGGAAATTCAAGATACTGCCAAAAACATTCTTGGTTTTATCCGCCACATTCTGGAATAAAGAAGAAATCATGATCTCTGTGACTAAAGCCAAAGAGAGGATGATAAAGGTAAGCAAAATAATAAAACCGCCTAAACGGCTGAAGTAGGCGGTGATAAAATTAGCGATCAGCGAACCGAAGAACCCGGCGGTATAGAACCTCATCAGGCTGTTATTTAAGTTGAACATCCCCACGGCAGAACTGATCGATAAAAGCAAAACAAGCATCCCCAGTATGCGCGGGATGCTTAAATACGGTTTCTCCTGCCGGAAGAATTTCACTCCCAGCATGACCACCAGGATCGGGATGATAAAACTTGATATCCTGCCGAATAAAAAAACGATGAAACCTGCCAGATAAGCGCCGAAGATACCCAGAAGGTTTTTGGGGGGAATATTGGGGCTTGATGTATAAAAAACAAGGTCAAAACGGTCAAACCTGATGAGGCTGGCTAAAACCATCAGCCCCACTGCGACTAAAATAACGCCTTTGACCTCATTTAGTCTTCTTTCTCTCACTGCCTGTTTAACTGTTCTTTGGCTCTTGCGCCTGTTTTTTACTTAAATTGATCCTGCCTAATTCATCTATGCCGATGACCTTAACCTTTATCTCATCGCCGATCTTGACCACGTCTTCCGGCTTTTTAACAAAGGTATCGGAAAGTTCTGAAACATGCACCAGCCCCTCTTTGCGCGGGGCGATCTCGACGAACGCGCCGAACTGCATAAGGCGTTTTACTTTGCCGATATAGATACGGCCTACCTCGACATCTTCAGTAATCGCCTTGATCATCTTGATCGCCGCGTCCGATCCTTTAGCGTCGGTTGAACCGACAAGCACGGTGCCGTCATCTTCAATATCAATGCTTGCGCCGGTTGCCGCGATGATCGCTTTGATCGTCTTGCCTCCCGGGCCGATCAGCTCGCCTATCTTTTCCGTATTGATCTTCAAAACATCAATGCGCGGAGCGAAAGCGGAAAGTTGTTCTCTGGGCGCGCTCAAAGCGGCATGCATCTTATCCAGGATAAAAAGCCTTCCTTCTTTAGACTGCGCAAGGCATTCTTTTAAAAGCTCTAAGGAAATACCGTCAATTTTAAGGTCAAGCTGCACCGCGGTAACGCCTTTTTTTGTCCCGGCGACTTTAAAATCCATATCGCCGAAATGATCTTCCAGCCCTGCGATATCCGTGAGGATAACTTCTTGGGAACCATCTTTAACCAAACCCATCGCTACGCCGCCTACAGCGTCTCTGATCGGCACGCCCGCGTCCATCAATGAAAGAGTAGCCGCGCATACAGAAGCCATGCTGCTGGAACCGTTAGATTCCAATATTTCGGAAACCACTCTTACCGTATAAGGAAATTTTTCTTTAGAAGGCATTACCACCAGTAAAGCTTTCTCGGCTAATGCGCCATGTCCGATCTCCCGCCTTCCGGGCCCGCGTATAGGCTTTGTCTCCCCTACGCTAAAAGAAGGGAAATTATAATGCAGCATAAAAGTTTTCTTCTTTTCGCCGTCTAAAGCTTCCACTAATTGTTCATCATCGCCTGTGCCTAAAGTAGTGATCGCCAGGCTCTGGGTCTGGCCGCGCGTGAAAAGCCCTGATCCATGCGTGCGCGGTAAAACAGAAACCTCACAGGTGATCGGCCGGATCTCTTTAAAAGACCTGCCATCAATGCGCACATGCTCCTTAAGGATCATCTTACGCACCTGTTTTTTCTCAACTTCATGCAGGCCCGCGTTGATATCCGGCGCCAGGTAGCCTTCGCTAACCAGCTGCGCCTCCAATTCCTTGGTCAAAAGCGCGATCTCTTCCTCGCGCTCCTCTTTCTTGCTTAATTTATAAACTTTGTTCAGTTTTTCCTGAGAAAGCGACTCGATCTTCGCCAGTAGTTCAGCGTTAATTAGTTTAAATTCTATGTTCGCTTTAGGCTTGCCGTAAAGGCGCTTGAATTCCTCCTGCATAACCAGTATAGGCTGCAGGCTATCCAGGCCGAATTTGACTGCTTCAAGATAAACTTCTTCGGACACTTCATTTGCCCTTGACTCAAGCATCACTACGCCTTTTTTGTTGACCGTAACGATTACTTCCAGCTCTGATGTTTCAAGTTCAGCGTAAGTAGGATTAAGCACAAACTGGTCATTTATCCTGGCCACGCGGCAGCAAGCCAATGGGCCGTTAAAAGGGATATTCGATATGGATAACGCGGCGCTTGCGCCGATAAGCGCAAGGATATCCGGGTCATTTTCTCCGTCACTGGATAAAACAATAGCCATTACCTGGACTTCGTTTAAGAAGCCTTCAGGGAATAACGGGCGGATGGGCCGGTCAATAAGACGGCTTGTTAAGATTTCATTTTCCGATGGGCGGCCTTCGCGCTTAAAAAACCCGCCCGGGATCCTTCCTGCGGCATAGGTCTTTTCCTGGTATTCCACGGTCAAAGGAAAGAAATCCTGGCCTTCCTTGATCTTCTTGGACATACAGGCAGTGACTAAAACCACCGTGCCGCCGTAAGTAACGGTTACCGAACCGTTAGCTTGTTTGGCGATCCTGCCGGTTTCTAAAATAAGCTCATCCTTACCAAATTTAATCTTTAGGCTATTATTTTGCATTCTTGATTTTCTCTCTTTTAATTTAGTTGTATTCCTTAATTTACTTTCTCAAGTTAAGTTTTCCCAGAAGCTCTTCGTACTTCTTCATATCCTTATCCTTGAGATAATTGAGGAGACTGCGGCGCCTGCCGACCATCAAAAGCAGCCCGCGGCGAGAATGGAAATCCTTCTTGTGGCTCTTGAAATGATCTCCCAGCGTGTTGATCCTCTCGGTCAAAATCGCGATTTGCACCTCCGCCGAACCTGTGTCCCTGGAGTGTACCTTAAAATCGTCAATGATCTTTGCTTTCTTTTCTTTTACCAAAACCAATTTCTTCACCTCCCTTTCATAATTTAATGATTATACTCGAACTTTCCCGAGAAGTCAATAAATTATCTTTTATTTCTTGTTCAATAACTGCGCGATCTTGCTCAATTTTACGACTACTAACACGGTAAACACGACAAACCACACGGTTAACCCCAAGGAAATGATACCTGCTACTAAACTAGCTCCATTAGACATCACTACCTCCTTTTTTATTTGTTAATCTTAACACATTAATCGCCATTATGCAACTTCAATCTCGCGAATTTTCCTGCGCCCGCTCTTTTTATCCGAACGCTTGCGTTTGCCCTCCAGGATCCTGGCCTTCTGCGCTGCGCTGCGTTTCCGGTTCTGCCTGCGCAGTTTCTCGCGCAAAGCCAGGGCTTTATGCGCAGGCAGGCTATAAAACCGCGCCACTTTCTCTGCGAGTATCTTCCTGGCCAGGCAGCGGTTTTGCGCCTGGCTGCGTTCTATCTGGCATTTTACTTCAATACCAGTAGGCAGGTGTTTCAAGTAAACGCAGGTAGACGTCTTGTTGACATTCTGGCCGCCCGGAGCGCTGGAGCGGATAAAGCTCTCCTTTATATCCTCCTGGCGGATACCTGTAGCTGCCAAAGTTTTTCCCGGCGTCACCGCTTTATTCAATGATCTCCGCGTCAATTTTCTTGATCAGGCTGTCTAATTCCCTTACCAGCGGCGCGCTTAAAAGCTTAAGCGTTTCGGTTTCCCGTTTAAGCGATTTCAAGGAACCAAGCAGCCGGTTAAGTGTCGCCATTTTTCTTTTACTCTGCGCTTCTTCCGGGTCAAGCTCCTGCCTTTGCCGGATAAGCGCGCTAAGGTCTTTTTTTGCCTCCGTAGCCTGGCGGCCTTTTTCAAATATCTCTTTTTTAAGGCTGGCGTAATCGCCGCCATCCGGGGTCAGTTTATTTTTAGCCTGGCGAAGCACATCAATCGCTTCATAGCTGGGCAGGCTCGCCGGGCTGGCCTCCTGCATGAATTCGTCATTTAGATACTGCGGCTCCTCTTTCTCCAGGAAATAATAAGATTTAAGCAGCTTCATCGCCGTCTGCTTGCGTATGCCTATCTCCTTGGAAACATAGATATCAAAACCGCCGTAGCCCCACTCCTTATACATCTTATCCTTCCAGGCTGAATACAGTGAGCGGCCAAGCTCGATCCATGAGCTTTTAAAGTTCTTGGCGCTTTCCAGTATATGATAACGCAATGAACCGGCTTCCAGGTTCTGCATCTTCTCTTCAATATTCCTTAATGATTTCGGCTTGTTTTCCATGATCCCTAAACCCCTGGTTAGTTGAATATTTCTTTTAGGCCCTTGCTGAAATTCTTTATCTTATCCACCGTATCCATTACTTTTTCCGCCAGTTCTTCAGGTGGCTGATTGGCGAGGTTTTTCATCGCCGCCTTTAAGATCATCCCTTTAAGCTTATCAGGGTCCAGGGCGGGTTTATCCAGCTGGGTGTTAATGGTAAACTCCAGATCCAGGTTGCCTGACTTATCCGTGAACAGGTCCAAAGTGTTTTTTACCATATCCAGCCCGGATAATTCCTGCAATTCATCGCTTTCTTCATAGACCAGTCCGAAAAGGCGGAAATTGCTAGCAATCTGCAGCTGGTTATTCTTGGCTTTGAATATACTGGTAAGGCCAAGCTTACCCGAAGAGATCTTTTTATTGGAGATAAAGTTGCCGTAATAAGGCGCAAACTGCGTAATCTCCAGGGCTTTTACCTGCAATTTAGCGTCCATATCCTTGGCAGCCATATCCACCCAGCCTTCGGCAAGCACACTGCCTAAATGGTTAGCCGCGCCGTTTGTAAGCTCGGCGCTAAAGTCAAAGCGCACTTTTAAAGATGTGGGCGGAAGCATATCCTTAACAGCGTTAAGGTTCAATTGCCCAATGATTATCCTGGTTGCGCCGGAAGAAACCTTTTTATCCGTAAAAACCACCCGGCCATTCCTGATATGCATGCCGGTCAGATAAACCGGGGGCGGATTACCGCCCTGTTTTAAAACAGGCAGGTTCATTGAACCATCCGCGCCTTGCGTAAGATTTACCTCGGGCTCCAGGATGCTTAAATTGCTGATCGCCACTTTGCCCGCCAGAAACCCGAGAGGATTGATGGAAACAGAGAGTTTCTTTGCTTTTAGCAAAGACCCGACCTCCAGTTCCGAAAGGTTAACGCATAATGGCAGGCTTAAACTTATGCTTTTTAATTTTGCCGGAAGTTTCAGGTTATCCTGGATCTGGTCAATAACTATCTGCCTGGCAAAGATAGAGAACAAAATGTTTATCACGATA
>JBAZNG010000007.1:0-34725 GCA_041649385.1 Candidatus Omnitrophota bacterium
ACTCCTTTGAGAGGATGATCGCGCTGACTACCCCAAACCCTCCGCAAAGCTGTAAAGAGCCTTCGCGCAACCCATAGTAAAGCGCTTGCGCATCCATTTTCTTGAGTGTTTCCAAAGTAAGTTCATCGGTTTTCTCCGCATCCTTTATGCTATAACCATGGTACATATCCGTAGAAGCTACAATAAGGACATCCTCGCGCAGGCCTATCGCGTTTTTAAGCAATTTAGCGAATTCTTTGCAGTCATCCAGGGTGACATCGCCGGTAACAACCGGGACGATCAAAAAATCATTAAGCGCGCTTTGTAAAAACGGCAACTGGACTTCCAGCGAATGTTCGCCCTCAAACGCCTGTTTATCAAAAGTAATATTCGCTTTTTTGCCGGTCAGTTGGCTGCTAAAGGCCTCATCTACCTTAAGCTCACCCAAAGGCGTGGCAAAAGCACCTTTGGCGTAAACGGAGAAACCGCTGAAAGGATAATGGTGGCTTGAACCGATAATAACCACTGTTTTATACGGTTTCCTGCGGATCAGGTTATAAGCGCTGGAGGCAGTCTTGCCGGAATAACCATAACCGGCATGCGGCACGATTATCGCCAGGATATCCCCCTGTAAAGCAGGAGTGGCAACAGCACTGGCATAATCGGAAAGCATAGCGGCTAATTCTTTTTTCTTGGCAGGATAGAATTGGCCGGCAAACTCGGCATTCTTAAGTTCTGCCGGAAAAACCTGAACAAGCAGAAACTGCAGGGAGAATACCATAAAGACAAAACAGCTTAAAATTATCTTCGGCATAAATAACCCTTAAACAAAAACAGATTAGCTGTTTTTTGGTGGACCCGAGCGGGATCGAACCGCTGACCCCCTCGTTGCGAACGAGGTGCTCTCCCAGCTGAGCTACGGGCCCAAATCAAGAAAAACAAAATGCTTTAAGTTTCTTATTATAGCATTAAAAACAGGAGGGCAAAAGGAAAAGGTTTATTTGGAAGCTGAAGAAGCTGTGCAAAAACGGCTGCCCATCATTGTTTCCGGATTATCAATATTTACGGCGTTAGCCGGAAAATACCTGCCGCGTAACATAAGCGCAAGGCAAGTCATCCCGCCATCGGGTAAACCAAAATTAAACCCCCTGCCAGCCGGCGCGCTTGTGGGATAATTGCTGTTTGTGCCGCTTACAAGGCGGGTAGTCAAAACTTCGCCGTTACAGGAAAGGGTGTTGCCGCTTAAAACATAATTATACCATGTATCATCAGCATATGTATTGGGAGTAGGTGTTGTATTGACATCGACCCTAACCCGAAAACCATTAGCTACTGTCTGTATCGGAGGGTTATTATAATCGCCTGAAGCGCGCTGTATATTCTTGGCTATGTGTTCCAAGACAAAAGACAGCTCATTCTGCACTTTTGCGCGGCGGTCAGAGCCTATAGCGTGGTATTGGCTGAAAGACTGGATGCTGGTAAAGGCCAAAGCGAGGACGCCTAAAAGGGATATGGCGATAATCAGTTCTAAAAGAGTGATGCCGGTGCGCCTGTTCATATGGTTAATCTGTTTCGGTCCAGGTGATCGTTGTCGCTACTTTACGCACGGGGTTAATCGACCCGACGTCTTCGAT
The DNA here is from genome assembly GCA_041649385.1 of Candidatus Omnitrophota bacterium. Taxonomy (GTDB): domain Bacteria; phylum Omnitrophota; class Gorgyraeia; order Gygaellales; family Profunditerraquicolaceae; genus JALOBQ01. The sequence continues at coordinate 1,614 of JBAZNG010000007.1, forward strand.
CTTGTATTTTGCGCTATACTCCGTATTAGACATCGTGCGCGCCGAAGTTGGCGGGCAAAATGAAGCCTGCTTGGAAGCGTGCGCCGGGTCGCTGTCGCAATAGCGAAAGTCCCCTACCGGGGTTACGCGCAGGGCATTATTAGACTGATTCCAGCCGTCTAAACTTCCCACTGTCGTTTGGCCCTGCATAACAGCTACTTGTGATGGGTCAATAAATGCCGCCCCCAGCCCCCCGCCGGACATACGCATACGTTCATGAAGTATATACTTTTTGCCTGAAACAAAAATTCCGCTTAAACCCGCTACGGTAATAGCAAGGATTACGCTGGAAATCAAAATCTCCAATATCGTCAACCCTATTTTATTATTTTTCATTTCGTATAAAATTTTAGGGAATACTCTTATCTCTAAAGAATATCCCCCATTATACTACCGATGTTTAATTACAGGCGTATGGAGTTTCTGTTGATTCGGTAATACACCATTGTTTAGTAGAATCATTTGTGCGTGTGCCTCTGCCGGTAAAACCCGTACCAGTATAGTTATCTATCCTGTAATTCCAGTTAGTCGCTGCCAGGGACAGCTTAAGTTCGCTGTTGATAGTAGAAGTAAGCGCAATACCGCTGGGTGGATAATAATGCCCTGATTCCATACGGTAGATTTTCTCCGCGGCACGGATCAGGCTTAAAGACGCCTTGACTTCCTTCTCCAGCGTCTTTTCTTTGAAAGGCTTTAAATTTGATAAGCCCAATGTCGCCAGCACGCCAACAATGACAATGACAATCAGAAGTTCAAGTAAAGTAAACCCCGTTAGAGAATAAACTCCTCTAAAAGAAATTCTCTCTAACGGGGCAACTATCTTTTTTTTAAACATTCAAGGCTACTTTAAATTAATAACCCGCGTCTCCGCCAAATACACCAGCGACGGTCAAGGTCTTGGTATAAGCAGTACTAAAATTAGGAGTTTTACCACTCGCGGTGCATCTTGTCGCTGTGCATGTGCCGGTTGCTGCGCAAGCATACGAAAAATAATGTGTGTTTGTGCACGACGTAGGCTCAGCGCCGCCTAATTCAGAGATAACGGCTGTGTAGATGCCATTCTCAAGATAATACGCTGCCTGCATTGTCCTCAAAGACCCAAGGATCGCCCTTGCTTCAGCAGCACGCCCTTTTTCGATCATCTTGGTATACTGCGAGAAACCTAATGTTGCCAAAACACCGATGATAATTATGACGATAATAAGTTCCAGAAGCGTAAAACCTTTTTTCACCGATTCCTCCTTTTTTGCGTGATTGCTTCGACTTTCTGCTCGTTCTTATTCTATAATAGGCTGCTTTTTTGTCAACAGATATTTAACCGGAGATCTGCGAGATCTGGAATATCGGTAAAAACATCCCGATGATCATGATCCCGATGACCAAGCCCATAAATATCAGGATGAACGGCTCGAACATTGAAGAAAAACGCATTAAGAAAACCTCAATGTATTCCTGATAAAAAGAGTTGATCCGTTTGAACATCTGAGGCAGCTCGCCGACTTCCTCGCCGATGGAGATCATCTGCACCACCATCGGGTCAAAAAAACCGCTTTTTTCCAAAGGATGGCTTAAATTCTTGCCCTCCCTTACCTCATCTTTTATATTATGGATGATCTCCGCCATAACCAGATTATCCACGCTTCGCTCGGTGATCTCCAGAGAGTAAAGTATGGGCACGCCGCTTTCTACCAGAGTGGACATCTCCGAAGAAAACCTTTCAATGACCAGGCTGCGGAAAAAATCACCGAATATCGGCAAGGAAAACGTAAACTTCTCATACTTCTTTCTACCGGCTTTTGTTTTCATGTATTGCTTGAATATATAAAACGCGATAGCGCCGGCGACAATTATCCAGACCAGGCTGAAACGTATAAAATAGCTTATATCAATAAGTATCTGCGTCAAAAAAGGCATCTGCATGTTGAACCCTTTAAACAACTGGGCAAAAGTCGGGATGATCTTCACTGTCAGAAAGATCAAAGCGCCGAAACCGGCAGTCATCAGTATGAACGGATAGATCAATGCGGAGATGACTTTAGCCTTAAAAGCGGCGTTCTTTTCCAGGTATCCGGCCAAGCGGCTTAAAACCATAGCCAGGTTTCCGCTGGCTTCCCCGCTTTCCACAAGGTTCACCCAAAGGTCGGAGAACACCGCCGGGTGCTTGGATAACGCCTCATGCAAACTTAACCCTGCTTCCATATCCTTCTGCAATTTAATCAATACAGCATGCAGCTTGGAACTGGTGATCTGCATGGATATAATGCGCAGGCTTCTTAAAATATTCACCCCCGCGCCTAAGAGCGTCGCTAACTGCCGGCAGAAAAGGACTAGATCATCGCTGGAGATACCATGATGCTTGAACTTCTGCTTGCTTACACCGGGAGTTTTTTCAGCCTGCACATTTACTGCCGGGCCTTCCGCTTCGGGGATAATGCTGACGACAAGCAAGCCTTTTACCTGCAGCCTGCTGACTACTTCATCCATGCTCTGGCCATCTTCTACCCCGGTATTTTTTTGGCCCTTGTTGTCACGAGCAATATAATAAAACTTCGCCATCAAGCTTCTCCCAATGTCACGGAAAGCGCTTCTTCCAGGGAAGTAATGCCTAGTTCCACTTTCTTCATCGCTGATTCATAAAGTGTCTGCATGCCTGCGGCGCGTGCCGCTTCCCTTATTTTCTGGAAAGAAACGCCCTGATTGATCAGGGCTTTTATCTCTTCATTGGTCGCCATGACTTCGGCGATCGTCGAACGGCCCTTATACCCTATCTGGCCGCACCGGGGGCAACCTTTGGCGCGATAGATCAGGTCTGTTTTTAGTTTAAGGCTTTTAAACTGCTCTGAAGTGGGCTCATAAGCTTCTTTACAATCCGGGCATAACTTCCTGATCAAACGCTGTCCTACGACTAAGACCAGCGAAGGCGCCATCAAGTAGGGCTCGATCCCGATATCCATCAGCCGGCTGACAGCCTGCGGAGCGTCATTAGTGTGCAGCGTGCTTAATACAAGGTGGCCGGTCAAAGCCGAACGTATGCAGATCTGCGCGGTTTCCAGGTCTCTGACCTCTCCAACCAGCATCACATCCGGGTCCTGCCTTAAAAAAGAGCGCAAGGCGCTGGCAAAAGTAAGCCCGATATCCGGTTTCACCTGGACCTGGTTTATGCCTTCCAGTTTATATTCTACCGGGTCCTCAATAGTCACAATATTCTTGGTGGGATCTTTTATCTCGTTAAGTATGGCATATAGGGTAGTGGTCTTGCCGCTTCCTGTAGGCCCGGTAAGAAGCACCATGCCATAGGATGAATGCACTGCCTTACGGATGAGCTCCAGCTGTTTTGCGTCAAAACCCATCACGTTCAGGTCCAGGACCACAGCGCCCCTGTCTAATATCCTCATAACGATCTTCTCCCCGTAAATCGTCGGGATGCTGGAAACACGCAGGTCTACGGCGCGGTTTTCCAAATTAACCAGGAAAGCCCCGTCCTGAGGAAGCCGTTTTTCAGCGATATCCAGCTTGCTTAAGATCTTGATACGGGAGACGATAGGCAAGTGCAGCTGTTTTGCCGGAGGCGGTATCTCAAAAAGTTTGCCGTCTATCCTGTACCTTAAAGATATCTTGTCTTTAAATGGCTCTATATGGATATCTGAAGCCCTTTCATCGATCGCCTGGCGGATGATCAGGTCTACAAGTTTCACCACCGGCGCTTCTTCAGCGCGGGCGATCAACTTATCCAAACTTAATTCCTGTTCAACTGTTTCTACTGTGCCCGTCAATCCCTCCACAGGGCTCATTTCATAACTGTCTTTTACCGCCTGATCCAACATAGCTGACTTACCATAGAAATCCTCAATCGCCTTGATGATATCCGAACGGGTAGCCACGACCAGGTTAATACCGCAACCGGTTAATTTGCGTAAACTATCAATAAGTATAAAATCCAAAGGATCGACAACAGCAACAGTAATGGATTTAAAAGTGCGGGAAAGCGGCAGGACCAAGTTTTTAGCGGCAAAGTCATGCTGGATAAGCTGCTCTAATCCCTGGTCTACCGCAGGTTTAAGCATGCCTGTGCCTAGCGAACAATAAGGGATACCCAGCTGCTTGCTCAATACTGCCACAAGCTGGTCCTCCTTAACTGCGCCTAATTTAACCAGTATCTCTCCCAGCCGGCCGCCTTCCTGCCGCTGGATACTGATAGCTTTCTCAAGCTGGGAGGGATTAAGCAGCCCCTCTTTGATTAAAAGTTCACCTAACCTTAAGTATTTTTCTTTGGCCATTATTTACTCTTCTTATCAAAGTTGTTGAGGCTTGAGTTGATCAAATAATCCCTGCTTAATCCCGGAGCTGCTCCCTGCTCGCGCATAGGCAGGTTAAGTTTCTGTATCTGGATTGTTTTTGCGTCCGGGGTTTTGAGGATATGCGGAGTAATGAATACCAATAACTCCCTATCCTTGTTTTTATCAATGTATTTATGCCTGAATAACGCACCTAAAACAGGGATATCTCCCAAAATAGGCACTTTGGTCAATGTTTCTGATTTATCCTTGCGGATAAGGCCGCCGATGACCACGGTCTCTCCATCTTTTATTCTGACCGTGGATTTAGTGGAACGCTCCTCCGGGTCTTTGTAATCGGAAAAACTGCTGGCGGTAGCTTCCACTACTTTAGGGTAAATATACATCGTTATCTCACCAGTATCAACATTGATCTGCGGCGTGACCCTTAGCATTACGCCGGTCTCAACTCTTTCAGCGCTGGTCGTTGAAGAAACAGCCGATCCCGAGCCGTTGTCTGTAGTATTGATACTGATCACTTCATTGGTAGCGATCTTGATCTCCGCTGTCTCATTATTCAAAGTCATGATCCTGGGCCTGGCTAATGTTTTAGCATCCAGGTTCTGTTTGATAAAATCAAAAGAAATATTGTTGGAGCCATAAGTAATTGACCCGGGTATATACTGGTTTTTTGACAAACCGCCTTCACTTTCAACAGCAGTGTACCTGCTAATCAGGCTATTCGGCAAAGGAAAACCCGTGCTCATAGTAGCTCCCTGTATTAAAGCGCTGAAAAGCGAGCTTGTCATATCTGTCTGATATTTTATACCCATCTTATCTAAAGCATTCTTGCTCACATCCAACATCTCAACTTCCAGCATTACCTGCGATACAGGCATATCCAGGGCGGCAATAGTATCACTGATATTCTTCATCCGGCTGGGTATATCAGTAACCACCAGGCTGTTTGTGCGGAAATCCTCAACAACAGAACCGTACTCTGAAATTATCTTTTTAATTGCCTTGGTAATACCGGCGTCCTCTTCCTGGGTCCACTTGCCGCCGGAATCTTCCGAACCACCGGATGATGAGCTTGAGGACGATTCAGAAGAAGAAGCGCTATCCTCCTTTATCTTCTTCATCTCGTCTTTCAAGGAAGAGGAAGAGACCGTGGCGTATTTAAGGTAAAAAACCTTGGTCACTGTCTCAACCTGCGGCTTGCCCAGGTCCTTAACGATAAAAATATTGTTGCCTTTATCCAATTCATAAGTCAGGTTATTTGCCAGGAATAACTTATCCATTACCTGCTTTATCCCGACTTTGTCCAGATAAAGGGTGATGTTACGGTCCTGCACCGTATCAGCGGCAATAAAGTTAAGGCCTGACTGTATGGAAAGCAGCTTCAGCACGTCTTTAAGCGACACATCCTGAAAATCCATGGAGATGGCCACCTCCGGGTTATCAAACGCAGGCTCTGAGCCCGCATTCAACCGGCAAGGAAATAAGAATAAAGACAACAGGGCTAAAAACACGGATAACTTGAGTTTAATTTGCATTTTTTCCTCCTTGAGGTATTCCTTGTGGCCCACCTGTAAAATTTTCCTGAGTATTATTATTCCGGTTACCTGCTATCATTCTTGAATCATTCCTGTTATTATTCCTTGCGGAGATATTCATGGTTACCGGTATGGTAAATTTTTTTCCGCTGAATTCTATCACTATTCCGCCCTTACCGATACTTTCAATGCGGGCTTCCTCAATTATATCGCCTACCTTGACCACTTTGCCGTTAACCACCGCCTGCGGATTCTCCGCTCCCCAGACTAACCCGCTAACCCGTAACTCCGGTGGATTAACCGGTATTTCCACAACCTGGATATTCTTTATTTCCTTGGCCGGCTTAAACAAACGGAAAGGATCTTTAAAGCTGGCTGCTGTATATTCCACCACAGGCCTGGCAATAGGCAGCGCTTCTTTCTGTGCAGGCCTTGTTTTGGCTTTTTCTTCTGCCTGGGCAGAAACGATCGCGGGCCTCAAAATAAAACCCGTAAGCATCAAACCACAGATTATAATTATCTTCTCTCTATGCATATTTTACTTATTTCGCTAAAACCGTGCTTATGCGTAAACCAATGCTTATTCTTTCGTTTTTAGCCCCTGGGCCCAGCAAAGACTGGTCCATGCTCACAGTCTCAACATTAAGAATATCCTGTGAACTTTCCAGGCTGCTGATAAACTTCCCAATGCTATGGTAACTGTCAGCGGATAAACGCATATCAAAGAAGAATTTTATATAGTACGGCTTGTTCTCCTCGGTAGCCGGGCTGATAGAGACAATATCCACGGAGGAATCCTTGGCGATGTCACCAATAGTGTTGATCACGCTGTCTAACTCTTTCTTGTTGATGAATTTCTTAAGATTGTCAATCTCCTTACTGGTCTTACTGACCTTCTCCAGCACAATATTCTTTTCTACCTGCGTATCTTTGGTCTTATTTATCAGGGCGACTTCCTGGGCATAATTATTGTAGATCCTGAAAGCGATGACCAATGCCGCGATGACCACCGCGGCATTCACCGCCTTATTATGGTATTTTTTAATGATATCCTGCATTTCCATCATTTAAACCACCCTTATTTTTTACAAGATATGGTAAAATTCGTCCCGTCCACCTTATCAATATGGCCGATATTCATCAGCCCAACGCTCCGGAAATGCTTCTTAAATACCGGGTCGTCCTTTAAGAGCATCGCAAAACTATTGATCAGTTTAAGCTCCTGGTCGCTGTCACCGGTATCCACCATGCCCTGCAACTGCAGCTCCGCGCTTGTCTCGCTTTTAACAGAGTAGGTCACATTAATCAGGCGCATCTGCTCAGGGATGATCTTTGGCAGGACATCCAGGACTTCCGTCAGGTAAGGCTGATTCAAAATCAGGTTATTAAAGACTTTCCTCTGCTTATTCAACTCGCTGTTCAACGTTTCTAAGTCATTAAGGCTGGCCCCGGGAAGCACATTAGCGACTTTCGGCGATCCTTCAGTGATCCTGGCTAATTCCTGTTGAGCAGGTATTTTACGGTAAATACCGAAGGCAAAAGCAAGCAAACAGATAAATAACCCGGCGGCGATCACGCGCGTATCCACCTTGAAGCCGGCGAATAAGGCACCGATATCAAACCCGATGCCGGTATCTTTATGCCCCTTGATCTTTACCCGCGCGGCCAAAAGATTGATCTTTAATTCGCTTTTTATGATTTTAGCAAGGGAGCATCCGCATCCTTTGACCATCCCCAGGCTGAATACCTGATTGCGCGGGACATATTTAGCGATATCAATAGAACTGACTGACAAAGACATATCCTTGAAGAATGACTCCAGGTCCGCGTGCAGGTCATTATTCGCGATCAGGTAGATTTTGGAGATTTTTTTGGCAAGGAATGTCCGGTTATAATAATCCAAAGAAATTCGTATCTCGGTTTTCAGTTTTTCCAAAAGCATGCCCGGGGTACTATCCTGCCTGTGCATCTCTTCCGGCCCGCCGGAGATAACGATATCCCTGCTGAATAACGGAAACCCATTCTCCAGGATGATAAAGTTCGCCTCATCCTCCTCAAGGTAATCCACATTGAAAACAGCGACCACCCCGCGGTTGTTGAAATTAGTCAGCTTCAAAAACCTCAATAGGCTGAAAACAGAGTGCTCTATCGTATTGACCTTGATATTCAGCTGGCTGGCGATAGAAAAATACTTCTCCAGCGTCTCTTTCTTGATGCCGACATAAAGGACCTGATTGCGCCGGGCGACTTTATCGGTCACCGCCTGGAAATCCGCCACCAGGTCCTCAACTTTAAAAGGTATGTATTTCTTGACCTCAAAATTAACTCCATTAGCAAGCTCTTCCGGAGGCAGCTGGGGGATCTCAAAAGTGCGGATGATCAGGTCTTTACCGGAAAGGCAGATATTGGCTTCCTTGACCTCGATCTTATTCTTGCGGAACTCTTCATTAAAAAGGGCAACGATCTTTACTTCATCCGGCACCTGTGGCTCAAGGTCGCTGGGAGCAAAAAGCGACCTCTGGATCTGGATATTGTTCAAGATCTTCTTGTTAGAGGTCTCTACCAGGTTTATGCTTTTTGGGCCAAAATATATGCCTAAAGAAGAATTTGTCATTACTTATCTCCGCCTTTAGAAACCTGCCTTTTACTTCTCAGCCAGGCATCTATCTCCTTACGGTCAAACCTCCAGACCCCGCCCACCTTCATCCCGGATATCTTACCCTGGTTGAGCCAATTATAGATAGTTTGTTTTTTGAGCCTCAAGTAATCCGCTAATTCATCGACATCAATAAGCTTTGGCATCTTCCTGCCTGCCTTTCAATAAGTTTTATTCAAAAAACAATAACAATGAGATTAAAACATAACAGATTACCTTTGTCAAGTGTTTTCTTATGAATTTATCTATAGACTTACTTAAACTTACTTACAGTTATTGTACCGTCGGAGAAGCAATCAGAACATAACAATATATATTATAATAATCTTACTTACTTTATTATGGTTATACTCAATGATAAATTACGCGCGCATGCGCATAATCTGATAAGGACGGTTGTTTAGAGTTTGGTTTTTAGGGTGAATAACGCTTGGGGGGGTTACGGTTTATCCGGAGTAGGTATAATCGGTTTTAATATCCAGGCGGGTGGTTCCGGATATACCGCTTCCAAGCGGATAAATGGTAACCTGGATATTGTATGGAATATCAGCATCTGTGGGGATCGTATATGTGGCGGCAACGCTATCAATGCAACTACGATGGCAAGCATACCTTATGTTTGAGGCATCTGCTGACCAGGCACCGCTCTTTAACATCTCCATAGTATAAACCATCCCTGCTTGCGCGGCATAATAAGCCTGAATGCGGCTGACCTGATGGTGTGTTAATCTGCCCTGGGTGGACATGATATTCAACACGACATTGGCGAGGATTATTACTATTGCTACTGCTGCTAAGGTTATAAATAACGCAACTCCCCTTTTATCCGGGCAGGATTTAATCATTCTTCCTTAAGCTTACTATATAATCATTGTTAGCAGCCTGCAATATCACGTGGCCTTCGCGGGCAAGCCAACCAAGGCTCATCAGGACATTATCCCGCGAACGGTCGATACCTGTAGCTAAAGAAGCTATGCTGACTGAACCATTCTGATCAAGAAAATGCCATATTTCCCCTGCGACGATTCCGATTTCAGTTATCATTTTATTACCTCCAGAGCTTTATTATATTAGTAACTATAGACATGTCAATGATTTTCATCAAGTTTTCAAAGCTTATTATTGGCTTTTATCCAATCTATCCTCTCTTTGGCCAGGCCTGACTCCTGGGTATTAGCCTGGATGATCTTATTATATACGGCCAGGGCTTTCTTAAATTCATCCCTGTCTTCGTAAATCTTTGCCAGCCTCAACAAAGCACGCAGCGATAGTTCTCCTGCATCTGAAAGGTTTGCGACGTTCTGGTAACCATCTGCTGCCGCTTCAAAATTACCCGCAGCCTCAAAACTTTCCGCTAGTTTAAACTGTATATCCGCGCCCTCCCCGGGCGCAAGCGATCCCAGGCTTCTTTGGTAATATTGCGAAGCAAGCGCGTAATCATTTTCTTTATAATATACTTCGGCTAATTTTTGATAGATCGCGCCGGAGTAATCAGGGTATTTAGCCGCCAGTTCCGTAGAAAAATGATCCATCTGGCTGTGCTTTCCCTGTAGGATAAAAGAATCAACTAAAGACAGGATGATCGATTCACGCTCCTGCGCATTGGAGAACTTAAGCGCCATTTCAAGGTTCTCTTGCGCAGCGGAAAACTTCTCCTCATCCAGGCATATAGAACCTAAAAAATAATACGCGTCCGCTAAAAGCGGGCTCCTGGGATAATCATTGATCAAGGAAGAAAAATAACGCCGCGCCACAATAAGATCATTCTGGCGGTAATAATATTCTCCCAGCCACCAGATGACTTCCGGGGCAAAATTTGAATCCGGGTATTTGGAACGCAGGCCCTTGAACCTGGCCACAGCCTCCTCTTCGTTATTCATTTTATAAAAACAATCGGCGATCTGGTATTCCGCTTTCTGGACAAGCTCCTTGTCCTGGCTGAAACGGTTGATGATCTTCTTGAACTTTACTACCGCCTCATTGAATTTACCTATCTTCATCAAGCTACTGGCCGATAGATAAAGCGCCTGCGCCTGCAAAGAATTATCCTGCGGGATATCCTTAAATGAGCTTAATACTTTAAGGCTGTTATGGTAATCCTTGTTTTGAAAATACGCCAAACCTAATGTATAGACAGCGTCGTCAATAAGCTCTGAAGCAGGATATTTATTGCCAAAACCAGCAAGGTTTGAGACCACCCCGGCTAAATCTGACCTCTTCAGGGCGATTACCCCCAGCTGGTATTGCGCATAATCCGCTCCCGGTAAACCAGAATAATGCGTAAGGATGTCGTTATAAGCATCCTGCGCCCGGGCAAGGTCCGCCTGGGCCTGATAGGCATCGCCAAGCGCGCAAAGCGCGCGCACTTTTACAAATTGCTCTGCGCCGGATTTAATTATAAGTTCAAGCTCGCCTAATCCTTCTGTTGATTGGCCCATTTTTAAATAGGCCAAACTTAAATTATAACGCAGGTTGGAAATCATTTCATTAGCCACGCCCGCATCGGAAACAGCAAGCCCCTGCTGGTAAGCCTTAACCGCCTGTGAATATTCAGCAAGATTATAACAGGCATCTCCCATGCCTAAATACGCCTGGATACGTATAGAAGGATCATTGTCGGAAGCGATTATCTGCGCATATATTTTCTTGGCCTCCTGGAGGCGGTTGCTTTGGAACATCAATAACGCCTTGCCCAGGAGCAGTATCCCTATACTTTTCTTATCCAGGTTAATATTATTGATATCAGAAAAAGCGTCCTCTGCCTTGTTGTATTTCTTAAGTTTCAAATACGACCATCCCAGGCCAAGCCTGGCAGATGCCTTAACCTTATCTTCAGTTGTTACGCTATAAGCTTTGGCATAATTCTGGGAAGCCGCCTCAAAATCCCCCTGGTAATAATCTGATTCCGCAAGGTAAAAATAAAGGTAAGCTAAACGCAACGGCTCGGAGCTGTAAACCTTCAAATACGGATTTACCTGCTGTTTTAAAGCCGGATAATCCTTCAGGTTATACAAACACTCAATGATCTTAAAAGCCGCCTCTTTAGCCTGTGGTTCTTTAGGGAATTTTTTCTCCAGGATACGGAAATTATCCAAAGCCTGGGAATAATCGCCCATCTGGACAAGCGCCCAACCCAGAGAATAATACGCGGCCGGCGCATACGCAGAAGACGGATATCCAGTAAGCAGCTTACTGTACAATTCAGCGGCCTTCTTCAGGTTATTACACTTAAAATGCACTTCCGCCATCCAGTAGTACACGGCATCTTTAAGGCTGCCGCTTTTCGGGTCGTTAGCTAACGTTTCCAGTTCCTTAAGCGCCTCGAAAAAACGGTTCTGGTGAAAATAACACTGGGCGATCAAAAGCCCGGCTTCACTTTCGCCCGCTGGTTCAGGCGAACCAGCCAGATACCGCTCAAGCAAACCAATGCTTACTTCGTAAAAACCGTCCTCAAACGCTTTCTTGCCCATTAAAAGCGCTTCATCCTTATTCGCTGTCGCGGCCAAAAGATCGGCTGCCAGAAATAAAGAAAATACAATTATCAGGATCTTCTTAATCATATTCATCAGTAAATATATCAACGCTTCTCTAAAATGCTTTTAAGGAATTTTCCCGTAAAAGAGCGCTTTACCAAAAGAAGTTCTTCGGGGCTGCAGGCAGCAACGATCTCTCCGCCCTTCTCCCCGCCTTCCGGGCCCAGGTCAATGATATAGTCAGCGCATTTGACCACTTCCAGGTTATGTTCAATTACGATTACTGTATTGCCCATAGAAACCAGCCTTTGCAAAACAGAAACCAGTTTAGCGACATCGGCAAAGTGCAAACCCGTGGTAGGCTCATCAAGGATATAGACAGTCTTGCCGGTGGAGCGTTTGCTTAGTTCCAAAGACAGCTTGATCCTCTGGGCTTCGCCGCCGGAAAGCGTGGTTGCCGCCTGGCCTAACTGGATATAACCAAGCCCGACATCAAAAAGATAGGTAAGTATATTCTTTATTTTCGGTATATTGGAGAAAACATCCAGCGCTTCCTCCACGGTCATCTCCAGGACATCAGCTATTGATTTGCCTTTGTATTTTATTTCCAGAGTTGACTCGCCGAATCTCAAGCCTTTACATACGTCGCACTTTACGTAAACATCCGGTAAGAAATGCATCTCAATCTTCTTGATCCCGTCTCCTGAACAGGCCTCGCACCTGCCGCCTTTCACGTTAAAAGAGAACCTGCCCGGCTTATACCCGCGGCTGCGCGCCTCCGGGACCTGCGCGAAGATCTCGCGGATATGGCCGAAAAGTTGCGTGTAAGTAGCCGGGTTTGAGCGCGGCGTCCTGCCGATAGGCGACTGGTCCACGATGATCACATTATCAACCTCATTAATCCCGTTAATCCGGCTAAAAGCCCCCGGCCGGTCATTTGTCCTGTAAAGCTTCTGTTTTAAGGCCAGATACAATATATCATTGACCAGTGTGGATTTTCCCGAGCCGGAAACTCCCGTAACTACCGTGAATGTGCCTAAAGGGAATCTGACATCTATCCCCTTAAGGTTATGTTCGCTAGCATTGATCACCTCAAGGAATTTTTTCTTGCGCCAGTTTTGCCTGTTCAAAGGCAAAGCTATCTGTGTAAGGCCATTCAAATATTGCGCTGTCAAAGAATCTTTGCTTTTCAATAGTTCCTCTCCGGGCCCGGAAAAGATCACTCTGCCGCCATGCCTTCCTGCGCCTGGGCCAAGGTCCACAACGTGATCGGCTTTGCGGATAGTTGACTCATCATGCTCAACAACAATCAAGGTATTGCCCAGGTCCCTTAAGGCCTCCAGCGTTGAAAGCAGTTTTTCATTGTCTTTCTGGTGTAAACCGATACTCGGTTCATCTAAAACATAGATCACCCCGACTAACCCGGAGCCGACCTGCGTCGCCAGATGTATCCTTTGCGCCTCGCCGCCGGAAAGCGTGGAACTTTTTCTGTCCAAAGTAAGGTAATCCAACCCCACATCAATACAGAATTTCAGTTTTTGTTTCAGTTCCTTAAGCACCTGGTGGCTAACCAAAGCTTCCTGGTTATTTAATTTAAGGCTGCTAAAGAAATCCATGGCCTGTGTTATGGAAAACTGCGTTACCTCCCAGATATTCTTCTGGTTTATCCGGACAGCCAGGCTTTCGTTTTTCAGGCGCGCCCCCTTACAAAGCGGGCAGGCCAATGTGGACATGAATTTGCTGATCTCTTCTTTCAGATAATCACTGTCTGAATCCCTGAACAGCCTTTCTAAATGCGGTATCACGCCTTCGTAAGGCTTGCTGCCGATGATCTCATCACAGCCGTAAAGTATCGCTTTTTGCACTTTTTTGCCGATGGATTTAAAAGGCAGATCCAGGCTAAACCCCAGGCATGAAGACAGCTCCCGGATGAGCCAACGATAATACAGGATATAACCGCGGCCTCCGCGCTTCCAGCAGGCGATCGCCCCCTGGTTAATGCTTTTATTCTTATCCGGGATGATCAGCTCCGGGTCAAACTTAAGCTTCATCCCTAAACCATTGCATTCCGGGCATGCGCCATAAGGAGAATTAAAAGAAAAAATACGCGGCTGTACTTCCGCATAACTTATCCCGCAATGCGGGCAAGCATACTCTTCGTTAAAAACAAGATCTCCAGCATTTGCCCGGGAAAGTATCAACAGGCCTTTGCCTGCGGAAAGCGCAGTCTCCACTGAATCAGTCAGCCGTTTCTTGATCCCGGGTTTTAAAGTAAGCCGGTCAACAACCACCTCGATATTATGGAGTTTGAATTTATCCAGTTTGATCTTCGCAGGCAACTCGTAATCTTTGCCATCGACCCGGCAGCGGACGAAGCCGGCCTTTTGCATCTGGCTGAATATCCCCCTGTGCTCGCCTTTCTTGCCGCTGATCAAAGGGGCCAATATCCTTATCTGGCTGCCTTGCGTAAGGCCGGATATCATTTCCACTATTTCCTGGGCGCTTTGCCTTTCTATCGGCCTGCCGCAGCGGTAACAATACACCTTTCCCACGCGGGCGAATAAAAGCCTTAAATAATCATAGATCTCCGTCTGCGTGGCGACAGTAGAGCGCGGATTTCCCGTAGCCTGCCTTTGTTCAATGGCGATAGCCGGGGATAAACCGGAGATGAATTCAACATCCGGCTTCTGTAACTGCTCCAAAAACTGCCGGGCATAGCTGGATAAACTCTCTACGAACCTACGCTGGCCTTCGGCGTAGATCGTGTCAAACGCTAAGCTGGACTTGCCTGAGCCGGAGAGCCCGGTAATAACGATCAGTTTATTGCGCGGCAGGTCAAGGTCTATATTCTTTAAGTTATGTTCCTTTGCCCCGCGTATAATTATGCTTTCTTTTGTCATCTTCTTAACACCCTGGATTAATCAAACTGTTTAAACCTGATCAAGCCACGCGTATGCAAAATATATTTCAAAAGAGTGTTTAATATCCCCATCCCGTAGATCACCGCCGGCAGCAGCTTTATCGTTGAAGCTTCTTCAAAATAGCGCGTTTTGATCGGCACCTCTTCTATCCTCAAATTATGCAATAACCCCTGGACGAGAATTTCATTATCAAAAACAAAATTATCCGAATTAGCCATGAAATTAACGGTACGCAGGTACTTTGCGCTATAAGCCCTGAACCCGCTGTGGTATTCGCTAAAATAAGTCCCCAGGATAACATTCTCCAAAGCGGTAAGCAGAATATTCGTATTATGTTTCCAAAGCGGCATGCCGCCCTCCAGGGCGCCACCAGCGATCATCCGCGAACCGAACACCGCGTCGGCAGAACCATTCTGTATGGGCTGGACCATCGAGCTGATCGCCGCCGGGTCATACTGGTAATCCGGATGGACCATCACAATGATCTCCGCACCCATTGCCAGCGCTTTAGTATAACATGTCTTCTGATTAGCCCCATACCCTGAATTCCTAGAATGGCGGAATACTTTTAAACCAAGGCTTTCTGCCAGAGTAACGGTATTATCCCTGCTTGCGTCATCAACCAGGATGATATCGTCAACTAACTGCCTGGGGATATCCCGTAAAGTCATCGCTAATGTTTTTTCCGCGTTATAAGCCGGCAGCACGACAATGGTCTTCATTCTTTTTGCCGGGACTTGTTCCGCTATGAATTCATCTGTATCGATAAAAGACAATGAGCGCTTTTTACAGCAAATTACCTCTACCTGGTCAAAGAAGCTTACTGCCCATAACCCTGAAAGAGGGGAAAAACACTTAGCTAAAAAACCGAATACTTTAGAGAGTAACCAACTGTAACTTGCCAGGCGTTGCTGCCAATAGCTGACGCTGAATACCCTTAAATAAGCGGAATAACTTAATGGCTTAAAACCGCAAAGCCCAAGCATTTTAGAGAGTGTCTTGCGGGAAAAATAGAATAAATGGCCATATTGTATGCCCCACCATTTCGCCTTGAGTAACCGGCTTAAAAAACTATCAATATCAGGAGTGGAGATATAAAGAATACCGCCGGGTTTAAGCAGCTTACGCAGCCGTTCTAATTCGCTGCGCGGGTCATCAAGATGCTCTAAAACATCAGCCAGGATGATCAGGTCAAAATAATGGGCGCGAAAAGCGGCCTGCTCCAAAGAATCAAAGATAGACCCAAGCCCCAGTTTGTTTTTGGCAAAATCAGACATCCATTTGCATGGCTCTATGCCGTGCGTTTTCCACCCAAGTTTAACCGCTTCATCCAGCAAGAACCCCGCCGCGCAACCGATTTCAAGCAGCTCTCCCGGCTTTTTGAACCTGGAAATCTTCTTAAGCACCGCGCGCGCAGCGATGCGCCTTCCCTTTTCCTCTGAGATGTAAAGCTCATCCTTAAAAACAGAATATTGCGTTTTGAGGAACTTTCTGCTTTGTAGCGGATCGGCAAAAACCAGGCCACAATGCGCGCAACGCAAAAGTTTCAGGTCAGCCTGCAGATTGCCAGCAGTGATCTTATACTCCTGCTTGCCTTGGTCCGGAGAAGAGATCTTTATATCATAGACCAGCCTGTGATCCTGAGAGCCGCATAAATTACATTTAACGATATCCATATTAAATACCCAGCAATTCCCCGGTCAAACAATCAAAAAAATAGAACCTTATCTTCTCTATATCCACTAAGCCCGTAGAAGGCAATTGCACTTTTAACTTCTCCATATAGGCTTCGCCGGCGGCCCAGCTATTCGTCGGAAAAGCCCTATAGCCGATTACGTGTATCCTGTGCGCCAGCACTTTTCCATCCGCCTGAGGAAATTCAACCACCAAACCGAGCACTTTATCTATAGGCTTGGCTGACCGCCAATACAAAGTCAGCTCCAGGGTACCAGAATTTACGCCCAAAGAGGCGTCGAAACCGGAAAATATCATGCCCGGATATGGCTTTTGTTCAAGCGCATAAGCGGGCTTAACTGGTTTATCCAGTTTACGGAAAATAGCAAAATCTGCAGCCCCTGTTTTCTCTAAAAGAACGATATCCTCAAGGTATTCTTTGATCCGCCAATTTCCCTGCTTGATAAAATCACGGACGTTTTTATACCCGCCGGCAGAGTAGAATCCCCTGAAGGTCAGCGGGTCGTTGAAATCCAATAAGGCGTACTGCGGCTCAACCGGCAAAAAGTAAGGTTTATCTGAAAGAGTATGAAACCCCATATAAATATGATGGAAAGAATACAGCTGTTTTCTCTCTGCCAACTGCGGCAGGAATTCAAAAGTCGCCACGACTCCGGAGCTTTTAGGTATGCTGCGGACCAGATAATTTTTGTAATCCCTCAGGTGGTCGGCCTTAAGCCTTTTAAGAGGATACCTTAAGGCATCTAAATGCGGGCCGAAAGAAAGATTGGCCAAACATACAGCGCAGAGAAAGATCGCTTTAAAACTCCTGGAGCCGGAAACCAGCTTATGCTGCATAATAAACTTTATAGCGTAGGTCAAAGCAAAGAAGATAAAAGGGATTATCTCCGCCGCGTAATGATACTGGATGCTTAACTCTGTCGCCCTTGAGGAAAGCATATGTTGCGCAAAGAAGGGCAAAGCAGGCAAAAGAAAAACCGCGCCAAACACCGGGAGAAAAACCACAGGCAAAAACATCTGCCAGATATAAATAAGGCACTCTCGCCTGAAAAGCACCCTGGCAGTTTCTAATGGATGGCTGAAGATATTCAGCGCCATCGCTTGTGGGCTGTCCCCCATCCAGCGGTAAAGCGTGATAAACTGCACTGTGTCTTTGTTAAAAGCATTCATCACAAACAAAGCTGCCAGAAAATATATCCCGCCGGATAATATCGGAGCGATTACCCATCTCTTGCTCTTACCCAGGGCAATGGATAAAAACCCAAACATAAATACCGACAAAGATATATTCTCCTGGCAAAACATGGCCAGAAACGCGAAAATCATAAACTTCAGGAAATTACCTGCCTGATAGTGGTAGATCATGAACAGGATAAAAAACACCGCCAATGCCGGAGGATGGAACTCGAATAGATTGGTGTAAGCTAACGGCGGATATAACAGGTAGGCTGCCGCTATTACCAGCGCCCAACCGCTGTCTAAAAGGCGCCTGGCTGACAGATAAACCGGCAAAGCCCCTAACCCCAAAAACAAGGTCTGGGTAAAAAGCAGCATAAGCGGCGAAGAAAAAATAAGGCAAGCCGGGGCAAGCAGAAAAAGAATGAGGCTTAGATGATTGCCCAGAAAGGGAATGCCCAGGATAGAGTTATATATTGAGCCATGCAGTATGCACCAGGCACTTTGCGCGTGCACCGCCAGGTCAAAATCATGAAAACTAAAAGTATAGAATTTCAGCGCGCTGACCAGGCTGAAATAAAATACATAACAGCCGATCAAAACGCTTAAGATTATTTTATGGGTTTTATCGCTCATAGGAATGATAAAAACAGCCCCGCCCACGTGACTTTAAGAGGGCGGGGCTTAGGAACAATTGCTTACTTCTTCTTTTTCTTGCCGCCTCTCTTCATCTTGGCGCAAGAAATATCGCCTTTCTTATCCAAGAAATAAAGGTAACCTTCTTTTCTCTTGATGCCGCATTTAGCTACCTTCTTGGGGCTACCTCCCTTTTTGGCGCCTCTGGCCATTTTAGCACAAGAGACATCACCTTGTTTGTCAATGTAGTAGAGATAACCTTTAACCCTCTTTACTCCGACTTTCATTACTTTGTCTGCCATGTTTTTGATTCACCTCCCTTCGTTTGTTTAGTTACGTGCCGATTTTTACCGGCTGTAAAATCTGCCTTAATGTCGCGATCGCGCTTAATACAGCGAGATAACTTGTTTTAGGGTTATCCGGATGCAGGATATTCTCCGTGCGCGTTAAGATATCCGCGGCGCGCGAAACTATGCGTATCTCATGAATATTCTTTTTGACCGCGGGGCTGGCGATGATCTTTACTTTCGTATTTCTTGCCCCCAGGCCGGCGATAGATAACACCGCGGCAACATTGATATTCTGCGGGAATAATTTTACCGCCTGGAGTGCGCTTCCGGAAAATAAGACCTTGTCTTCCTTGAGTTTACCCAGGTCTATCTTCTGCTTTTCCACAAAACTCACGCCCTTAAAAGAAGCTGGGTGTTTACGCGTAGTCAACGTAACGGAATTTATCTTAGAGACCGCTGCGGCTTTCAAAGCGTCTACCCCGGAGATCGCGCCGCTGGGTATGTAGACAAAGGCGTTATTCTTCTTTGCTAAAAATATCAGCTGTTTGATATGCTCCGCTACACCGCCAACGCTCATGATCATCACGCTGCGGCCTGCCTGCAAAACTGTTTTAGCGATCAAATAGGAGCTTTTTGCCGCGGACGCCTCAATGACTAAATCTGACCTTTTTATAAGAGCGGCTAAAGAAACCGCGCAAAGGCCTTTTTTGCCTGAAAGCAACCTCGCCAGGCGGCTGGATTTAGCTAAATCAATATCAAATAAACCCGCCAGCTTGGCCTGGCCGCTTAACGGCCCGGAGATCTCCCTGGCTAAAGAAGTACCGATCGCCCCGCAACCGACTATACCGATCTTTAATTTATTCTTCATAAATTTTATATAATTATATTGTCGATCAGCCTGGTTTTACCGAACTTTACCGCTAAAGCCACAAGGCAGCCGCGGGAAACTTTTTTGACAGGCTTAAGCGTTTCTGCGTCAATAATAGCGATATAATCAACCGCGGCCTTTTTCTGTTTCGTAATAAGCTGCCGCATCCTTAATAATATTTTCTTCGCATCGGTCAGGCCGTGCTCAAATAAGAACCTGCCCAGGCCAAGCGCCCGCGATAGAACCAAAGCCTGCCGCCTATCTTCTTTTCCCAGATAGGCGTTACGCGAACTTAAAGCCAAACCGTCTTGATCGCGCGCAATGGGCATGATCCTTAATTTCACCGGCAGATCAAAATCCTTAACCATCCTGGAAATAATCACTGCCTGCTGGGCATCTTTCTGGCCGAAATAAGCAATATCCGCTCTTGTGATATTAAAAAGCTTTAATACTATCGTAGCTACTCCGCGAAAATGTCCGGGCCGGGTGGCTCCGCAGAGCAAAGAACCTAATCCTTTGACTTCAACAAAGCTGCAGAAACCCTCAGGATAGATATCCCTGCTTTCCGGTAAAAAGACTATGTCAACTTTCGCCTTGCGGCATAAAGCCAGGTCTTTAGTTAATTTGCGCGGGTATTTCTTAAAATCCTCCCCGGCGCCAAATTGCGCAGGATTGACAAAGATGCTTACGATCAGGCAATCACACTCTCTGCGCGCTGCACGCATCAAGCTCAAGTGCCCATCATGCAAAGCCCCCATCGTCGGCACCAGGCCGACCCTTTTGCCTTTAAGTTTCAACTTACCGGCAATAACACCAAGCTTTCCCGGCAGGCGGAATATCCTCATATCACCTCTAATAACGGCTGAATGACAAAATCACGGCTAAACATCCTCGGATGCGGGATCTTAAGGGCGTTATCCTTAACTACTTTGTCCGCATAAAGCAATATATCCAGGTCAATACAACGCGGCCCAAACCGCACTGTCTTTGTGCGGCCGAGTTTATTCTCGATATTTTTAAGCTGTTTGAGTAATTTTAGCGGGGATGATTTTGTAGAGATCTTCAATGCGGCGTTCAAGAATTTATTCTGGCCGGCCGGCCCTCCGACAGGCAGCGTCTGGATGGCCTTTGATACCTTGATTACGCGCGTCTGCGGCAATGCATTAATCATTTGGATAGCCAATTTAATGAATTTTCTCCGGTTGCCTACATTTGAGCCTACGCCCAGATAACAGGTCGGCATTATGCTATTTTTTTAAGGCGCCCTAAAGCCTCGCGGATCCTCTCCTCGGGGACAGTAAGCGCCATACGAATATAACCTTCACCATATTTGCCAAATCCCACGCCGGGAGTGGCAACAATATTAGCTTCTTTAAGCAGCCTGGCGGCAAAATTTATTGAACCAGCCCCGCCCGGTGTCTTGATCCAGACATAGAAAGTCGCCCGGGGGCTAAAAACTTTCCAGCCTAAAGAATTCAATCCGCTGACTAAACAATCGCGCCTTCTCTGGTACAATGCGCGCATCTTGCGCAGGTCATCCTCGCCCCCCTCTAAAGCAGCAACACCAGCAAGCTGCAAAGCGGAAAATATACCGGAATCTACGTTAGATTTTACTTTGGCCAAAGCGCTGACCAGCTGGCTATTGCCGCATGCCCAGCCAACGCGCCAACCCGTCATATTGAAAGTCTTGGATAAAGAATGGAATTCTATGACAACATCCCGGGCGCCTTCAAACTCAAGCATACTCCTTGGCCGGAACCCGTCAAAAGCCATCTCAGAATATGCTAAATCGGAAATAATGATGACCTTGTTTTTCAAAGCAAAAGCGATCAACCCGCGGTAGAAATCATCATCGGCGCAGGCGTTAGTAGGATTATTCGGATAATTCACAAAGATGATCTTTGCTTTCCTGCGCGCAGAGAACGTGATCTTTGATATATCCGGAAGGAAATTGTTTGATTCTAAAAGCGGCATAAGATGTATTGAGCCGCCGGCCAAGACCGTACCCCCTTTATAAGGAGGATAGCACGGATCCGGGATAAGCGAGATGTCCCCGGGGTCAAGAAAAGCCAAAGGAAAATGCGCGATGCCTTCTTTAGAACCAATCAAAGGCAGTACCTCGCTGTTTACGTCAAGTTTGACAGCGAATCTTTTTTTATACCACTCTGCGATCGCCTGGCGCAGGACAGGCATCCCCTGGTCTAAAGCATAACGGTGATTTGCCGGATCAAGCGCCGCTTTATGCAAAGCTTCAATGATGTATCCCGGGGTAGGCTGGTCCGGATCCCCGATGCCTAAATCAATGATATCCCTGCCTTCTGCGCGGGCAAGCCTTTTAGCTTTATCAATCTCAAGGAATAAATATGGCGGCAAACTTTCTAATTTCTTTGAAATTTTAAACATATTTTTCATATCCTTTTTTGTTTCTTCTTTTGACTTTCCTGTATTCTAACTACTGTATTTTTGTTTTGCTTTTGTTTTTGGTTTTGCCTTTCCCTACATTCTATCTACTATCTACTAACTACTAACTACTGTTTTAATACTTCCTGCATAGAGTACAATCCCGCAGGTTTAGCCACAACCCATTTAGCTGCTTTAAGCGCGCCCAGGACAAACAAGTCGCGTGAATGCGCCTGGTGCTTTATCTCAATACGCTCTGAATTTCCGCAAAAAACTACCGTATGGTCTCCAAGGATATCCCCCAGCCGTAAAGAATGTGTAGGAACACTGCGCTTAGTCGCCTGGGAGATCAAATCCGCTAATTTCTTGGCTGTGCCGGAAGGGGCATCTTTCTTTGTTTTATGGTGCGCTTCCACGATCTCAACGCTGTAATCCGGCCCCAGGCGCTTTGCCATTTCAGGCAAGATGGAAAAAAGCACATTCATGCCGATGGCCATATTAGGAGTAAAAACAACAGGCACGACCCTGGAGACCTCTTCAACTTTCTTTACCTGCGCCTCGCTTAAGCCGGTAGTCCCCAAGACAAGAGCCTTTTTATATTTAGCTACATAGTTAAGGTGCTCATCAGTGGCCTCAGGAAGGGTAAAATCAACTAATACATCGACTAAGAATAAGCCATCAAGGCTTGAAGAGACTTTTAACTTGCCTAACTCCCTGCCGATCAGAGGAGTGCCTTTCTTCTCCAAAGCCAAAGTCACTTCAAACTCTTTATCAAAAGAAGCTAACTCGAATATCCGCCTGCCCATTCTCCCACAGGCGCCGCTAATCCCCAATTTAATCATCTCTTCTCCTTAGGGACGGTTATTAACTCAATCTAAGCCTGTCCCCTATAAGGGAACAGGATTAGAACAGATTGAGAACCGTCCCTGATTGATTTATTTTAAGAGCCCGTAATCTTTCAAAGCCTTCTTAAGTTTATCCGCATTCAGCGGCGACATCGCGCACATCGGCAGCCTTAATTCCGGATCGCACATCCCCAACATGCCCATGGCAGTTTTAACGGGGATCGGGTTTGTCTCCAGGAAAAGCGCCTTGATCAAAGGCAATAATTTGAAATGCAAAGCCTGCGCCTTCTGGATATCCTTATTCTCAAACGCCACGACCATATCAGCGATATCCCGCGGCACGATGTTCGCCGCAACAGAAATAATGCCCGTGCCTCCAATGCTTAAAACAGGCAAAGTCAGGCTGTCATCACCGGAGATCAACTCAAAACTCTTGGGACAAAGCTGCCTGATCCGCGACATCTGGTCTAAGCTGCCGGATGCCTCTTTAACCGCTACGATATTCTTACAATCAACCGCTAAGCGCGCGATCGTCTCCGGCTCGATATTAACGCCTGTCCTGCCGGCAATATTATAAAGTATGATCGGTATATCCACACTCTCGGCTATCGCCTTAAAATGTTCATACAGCCCGGCTTGGGTCGGGCGGTTATAATAGGGAGAAACCTGCAAAGAAGCATCAGCTCCGGCTTTAGCAGCATCCTGGGTCAAAGAGATAGCTTCCTTGGTAGAGTTAGAGCCGGTCCCGGCGATCACCGGCACCTTCTTATTTGCCTGCTCAATGGCTATATGAATTATCCTCTCGTGCTCTTCGATATCCAGCGTCGCGGATTCACCCGTAGTCCCGCAGGGCACAATGCCGCTTGAACCGTTCTTTATCTGAAAATCGATTAGTCCCCTGAATTTCTTTTCGTCGATCTTTCCTTTTGAAAATGGCGTAACTATGGCGACGATAGAGCCTTTAAACATGGTAAACTCCTTTGTAAACTATTTTTGCCCTTCCTTCAAGCCAAATATCCTTAAAACGATCACTAACATTTTTGAAACTGATAGTCAGGATCTCTTTGCTCCGCGTGATCACTTTCACCGGACCGGCCGCGCTGCTCTTGAAAGCAAAGACAAGCGCTGATGCTGTGCTGCCTGTGCCGCAGGCTAAAGTTTCCGCTTCCACTCCCCTTTCATAAGTTCGCACTTTGATCGTGTTTGCATTTACAACTTCCACAAAATCAGCGTTAGCCCCGCTTGGAGCAAAAACTTTATGGTACCTGACCATCCGGCCGAGCCTATCAATGTCCATATCCTCAAGGCCTTGCACGAATATCACAGCGTGCGGCACTCCCGTGTTTATAAAATCCACCATGACCTTGCGGCCACAGATATCCAGCTTGATCCCCGCCCGTATTTTACCAGAGCAGGAAAGCTGTAGTTTTACATTGTTTCCATTCACAAAAGCTGTCAATACGCCGGCTTTAGTATCCAGGGTCAATTCTTTTTTATTAAGATAATACGCCGCGCAGCGGGCGCCGTTGCCGCACATTTCCGCCTCTGAGCCATCGGCGTTAAATATACGCATACGCGCGTCCGCTTTTCTTGACCTGTCCAAAACAAGCAAGCCATCAGCGCCTATGCCAAACCTGCGGTCACAGATGCTCCTGGCCAGTCGCGCTAAACGCGGCCTCGACCCGGAGATAACCACAAAATCATTTCCCGTGGCGACCATTTTAGTAAATTCCAATTTTTTCATTTCTTTCCTTTTAAGAAACCAGGAATAATTTCATTACGGATCAGGTCCTGAAAACCCTCTCTCCTGCGGATAATGAACACTTTATCCTTGCGCACAAGCGCTTCCGCAGGGCGCAAACGTGAATTATAATTGCTGGACATACTGAAACCATAGGCGCCGGCGCCAAAAACAGCGATATAAGCGCCTTCTTTGACTTTAGCGATATTGCGTTCTTTGGCCAAAAAATCACCGCTTTCGCAGATCGGCCCGACAACATCGGCCTTTTGCATACCGGAAACTTTTACTAAAGGAAGTATGGTGTGATAAGCCGAATATAAAGCCGGACGGATCAGGTCATTCATCCCCGCATCTATGATAATAAACTTCTTCTTCGGCGTGTTCTTTATGTAAAGCACCCTGGCCACAAGTATCCCGGAATTACCGGCGATAAAACGGCCCGGCTCCATAATGATCTTTAACCCGGTTGCTTTAAGTAAAGGCAGTATCTTTTGCGCGTACCTTTTGGCTGTTTGAGGAGTTTCTTTATCATAGATGATCCCCATGCCTCCGCCGATATTCAGGTATTGCAGCTTGATGCCTTTAGGCGCAAGCTTTTTGATAAAACAGGCCACTTTATTTATCGCTGCGACAAACGGCATAGCTGTGGTGATCTGTGAACCAATATGAATATGCAGCCCGCAGATAGAAACATTTCTGAATTTCTTGCGCAAAAGCAGGATCTTGTAGGCGCTGTCTAAATCTATGCCGAACTTATTGGTGATCTTGCCGGTGGTGATAAATTTATGTGTCTTGGCCTCAACGTCCGGGTTGATACGGATAGCTACACGGGCGACAACGCCTTTTCTTCCCGCAATACGATTGATATTCTCAAGCTCAGCCAGTGATTCCACATTAAAAAAGAGTATGCCATAGGTCAAAGCCGCGGCAATCTCCTGGTCTGTCTTGCCCACAGAAGCATAGACTATTCTTCCCCCCGGGCACCCTACGTGGCGGGCGCGCTCTAACTCGCCTCCGGAGACTATATCCAACCCCGCGCCCTGCTTAACCAAAGCCTTAAGCAGAGCAAGGTTAGAATTAGCTTTCACGGAATAACAAATCAGCGGTTGAACAGGCGCAAAAGCTTCCTTAAGCCGCAGGAAATGGCCGGTCAAGGTTTCATAGCTGTAAACATAAAGCGGCGTGCCTAATTTTTCAGCCAGGTACTGGACTTTAACTTTTTCGCAATATAAATTATTATTTTTATACTTAAACTCGTGCATTAAGCCTCCTCTTCCAGAGGGCAAGCTGCTGGTCTACCAGCTTGGGGTTAGTGCCGCCGTATGACTTTTTAAGGCTGACCGAATCCCAGGCGTTCAATATCTTTTTCACGTCAGGGCCAAGTTTAGGAGAGTATTTCTTTAACTGAGCGTTGCTTAACCCTGATATATTCCTGCCTTTATCCAGGCAATCTTTGACCATTCTGCCGACTATATCATGCGCAGCCCTGTAAGAAACACCCTTTTTAATCAGGTACTCGACAACATCAACAGAGAACAAAGCCTCATCGGATAGCCTGGAGGCGACCGCCTGCCTTTCCATTACGATATTCTGGAACAAAGCAATAAATATCTCCAATGTATCTTTAACTGTATCAATGGCGTCAAAAAGCGGCGGCTTATCCAGCTGCATATCCCGGTTATAGGACGTGGGCAAGCCCTTCATCAACATGATCACGTTGGACAAGTCACCCTGGACTTTTCCTACTGAACCGCGGATAAGCTCTAAAATATCCGGGTTCTTCTTGTGCGGCATGATGCTGGAGCCTGTGCAGAATGAGAAATCAATATCAATAAAATTGAATTCCTTTGTTGACCAGAGTATCAGGTCTTCAGCGATGCGCGAAAGATGCACGGAAAGTATGGCCAGATCAGCTAATATCTCTATCACATAATCCCTGTCGCTGACACTATCAATACTATTAGCGGTAAGGCCGCCAAACCCAAGCTCCCGCTGCACCAGCCTGCGGTCTATGGGAAGCCCTGTGCCGCTAAGTGCGCAACTGCCCAAAGGCATCGTATCCAGCCTTTTGACCGCGTCAAGCATCCTGGTATTATCCCTCTCCAAAGCCTCAATATAAGCAAGCAAGTGGTGGGCTAACAAAACGCACTGCGCTACCTGCAAATGCGTATACCCCGGGATGATCACCCGGGAATTTGCTTCGGCGAATTTCAATATGGAAACCTGCAACTGCTTAAGGAAATCAAGTATCTCTATGGCTTCACTTTTCAGGTATAACTTTACATCCAGGGCGATCTGGTCATTGCGTGAACGCGCGGTATGCAATTTATCGGCGGAAGGCCCGGTCTTTTTGACCAACAGCTCCTGGATATTGGAATGTATATCTTCGGCTGACGGGTCAAATTTAAACTTTCCGGAAACAACATCCTTAAGCAGAAAGTTCAGGCCCTTGATGATCTTTTTAGCATCAGCGGCAGGGATGATCTTCTGTTTACCCAGCATTTTAGCGTGAGCCATACTTCCTAATATATCGTATTTGGCCAGCCTTTGGTCAAAAGCAATACTGGAGGTAAACCTGTCAGTAAGCGCGCTGGTTTTCTTGGAAAACCTTGTTCCCCACAATTTTTTTGCCATTTTTTTCTCCTGTTTCCCTACATTCTACCTACTACCTACCTGCCTGCCGGCAGGCAGGCTACCTACCCTATATTATCTCTTATACGGCATTCCCCATATCTTGATAAACCCCTCGGCAAGCTTCTGGTCAAATTTATCCTCTTTGCCGTAAGTGCTTAATTCTTTCTTATAAAGAGAATACCGTGATTTCCTGGATACTGCCACACAAGTGCCTTTGGACAACCTTAACTTTATTGTGCCAGTGGCAAAACTTTGCGTTGAATCAATAAACCCGTCCAAAGCTTTCTTTAGAGGAGAAAACCAAAGGCCGTAATAGACAAGGTCCGCGTATTTTAAACTGACCATATCCTTAAAATGCGCCAGCTCCCTGTCTAAAACAAGGGCTTCCAGTTCCTTATGCGCGGTATACAGGATAGTTGCTGCCGGAGCTTCATATATCTCCCTGGATTTTATGCCCACCAGCCTGTTCTCCACCATATCCGCCCTGCCTACGCCGAACTGCCCGCCTATTTCATTAAGGTAGGTGATCAGGTTCTTGATCTTGTAAATCTTGCCGTCGATCTTTTTAGGCACGCCTTTTTCAAAATAGATCTCCAGGTAGCGCGGATAACTCGCCGTATGCGTTGAGCCTTTAGTGATCATATAAGCGTCTTCCGGCGGCTCCTGCTCAAGATTCTCCAATATGCCCGCCTCAATGCTAATACCCCAAAGGTTACGGTCAATGCTATACGGCTTCTTCTTAGTCACGTCAATGGGGATATTATGTTTCAACGCGTATTCTATCTCTTCTTCGCGGGATTTAAACTCCCATTCCCTGACTGGAGCGATGATCTCAAGTTTTGGGTCCAATATGCCAACGGCGACTTCCAGCCTGACCTGGTCATTGCCTTTGCCTGTGCATCCATGAGCGACAGCAGCAGCTTTTTCTTTGTGCGCTATCTGCACAAGGTATTTAGCGATCAGCGGCCTGCCCAAAGCAGTAGCCAGTAAATACTTGCCTTCATAGATAGCATTGGCTTTCAGCGCCGGAAGGATAAAATCCTTGATGAATTCTTCCTGCAGGTCGCGGATATAGACTTTGGAAGCTCCCGCTGCCAGCGCCCTTTCTTCAATCGCCTCAAAACTCTCGCCAATACCTAAACCCTGGCCAAGGTCAGCTACAAAACAAACCACATCATAGCCTCTTTCTTTGAGCCATCTGACAATGCAGGAAGTATCCAGTCCACCGGAATATGCTAATACTACTTTTTTCATCCTATTTCTCCTACTCTAATTGGAATAAAATTTCATAAAATACCCAAGGCAGCCTGCCCGCCAAGTTTTGTGGCGGGGACCCGCTAGTTTTTTAATAATTTTATTAAAATCGCTTTCTGCACGTGCATCCTGTTCTCCGCCTGGTCAAAAACAATAGAACCCGGGCTATCCATCACATCAGCGGCGATCTCCTCGCCCCTGTGAGCAGGCAAACAATGCATCACCAGGCAACCTTTAGCCGCAGCATTCAAAAGCTTGGAATTTATCTGATAATCCCTGAATATTTCTTTGCGTTTCTGGATCTCCTCTTCCTGGCCCATGCTCGCCCAGACATCCGTATAAAGCACGTTAGCTGACCTTACTGCGTTAAAAGGGTCATTGCTTATCTTGATCAATGATTCACTATCTTTGGCAACGGCCATAGCATCACGCACAACTTCCCGGGCAGGTTCGTAACCGGCGGGAGTAGCCACATTAATATTCATGCCGCATTTAGCGGCTGCGAAAATCAATGAGTTGCACACATTATTGCCGTCCCCCACGTAAGCAAGCGTGATGCCTTTAAAGGAACCAAACTTCTCCTTGATCGTAAAAAGATCGGCCAAGGCCTGGCAGGGATGCGAGAAATCCGACAAGCCGTTGATCACAGGCACTGTGGCGCTAGAAGCCATCTCCAGGCAGTTCTTATGGGCAAATGTCCTTAAAACAATCCCGTCAACAAAACGCGATAGCGTCTTGGACACATCAGCAATAGACTCCCTGACGCCGAGGTTGATCTCCTGGGGAGAAAGGTATAAGGCGTTACCGCCCAGCTGGTACATGCCTACCTCAAAAGAAACCCGCGTCCTGTTTGAGGGCTTCTGAAAAAGCAGCGCAATGGACCGGCCCTCCAAAGACTTAGCGAACTTGCGTTTATTCTTCTTTAATTGCCCGGAAAGCTTAAACAAACTCTCTATCTCATCCTTACTTAGATCCTTAATGGAAATAAGGTCTTTTTTCATATTCACGCTCTCCTCAATGCGTTGTCTAATATGCTTACCGCATTATCGATCTGTTTCTTGCCCACATTTAAAGCCGGCATCAGCCTCAAGACGCAGCCGTGGGTACAGTTGATCAATAACCCCGCATCCATGCATTGCTGCACAATAGCTTTGCCCTCGCGATCAAGCTCTATACCCACCATCAGCCCAATGCCGCGCAGGTCTTTGATCATGGGGTATTTATCCCTTAACGCGCTTAATTTTTCAAAAAGATACGCGCTCATTTTATTGACATTGGAAAGGATCTTCTCCTCCTGCACCGCCTTTAATACCGCAAGAGCAGCCCTGCAGATGACCGGCCCGCCGCCAAAAGTAGAAGCATGCATTCCCGGCGTTAAACTGTCGGCGATACCTTTTTTGGCGATGATCGCGCCAATAGGCAGGCCTCCGCCTAACGCTTTAGCTAAAGTGATGATATCCGGCGTTATCCCATAATGCTGATAAGCGAAAAATTTCCCCGTGCGGCCGATACCTGTCTGCACTTCATCGATAATCAAAAGCAGGTTGTGCTCGTCGCATATTTTTCTTAAAGCCAGGACAAAATCTTTATCCGTTAAGTTCACCCCGCCCTCGCCCTGCACAAGCTCCAACATTACCGCGACGGTATTACCGTTGATCGCCTGTTTTAACGCCGCCAGGTCATTAAGTTTTATATTCTTGAATCCCGCGGGCATCGGCTCAAAGCCGTCCTGGTATTTCTTCTGGCCCGTAGCGGCTAAAGTCGCCAGCGTCCTTCCGTGAAAAGCATTCTCAAAAGTGATGATCTCGTTCCTGCCCTGGCCGAATTTCCTGGCCAGTTTTATCGCTGCTTCATTAGCTTCAGCCCCGGAATTACAAAAAAATACCTTGCCCGGGAAACTCCAATAAATAAGTTCTTTGGCTAATTTTGCCTGCGGCAGGTGGTAATAATTATTCGGTATAAAGATCAATTTACTTATCTGGTCCCTGACCGCCTGCATCACCTTAGGATGGCAATGCCCAAGATTTCCCACTCCCCATCCGGGAAAAAAATCAAGGTACTTTTTACCCTGCGCGTCCCAAAGGAAAGAGCCCTTGCCTTTAGTAAAAACCAGCGGCAGTTTATTGTAAGTGGGCATGATGAAATCTTTATAACTCTGAAAAACCTGCGCTAATTTCATTTTACGATCTCCGTACCGATACCTTTATCCGTGAAAATCTCCAACAAAAGCCCGTGGGGAGTGCGCGCGTCAATAATATGCGTTTTTTTCACCCCGCCTGCCAAAGCATCCACGCAGGCCTGCACTTTGGGGATCATCCCCTGCTGGATTATTTTATTTTCCTTAAGGTTATTCACTTCCTCAACGGTCAGTGTGGAAATAAATGAATTCGCGTCATCGGCGTGGCGCATGATCCCCTTGACATTGGTCAAAAGGACGAATTTCTCCGCCTTCATGCTGGCGGCAACAGATGAAGCCACTTCATCGGCGTTAACATTATAAACCTTTTTATCCTTGCCTATGCCCATAGGCAGGACCACCACTACCTTATCTTTTTTAAGCTCATCATTGATCAGCTCGGTATTAATGCCGGTGATATGGCCAACCAGGCCTATATCAACTTTGGCTTTCTTTTTCTCCACCTGGATAAGCGAGTTGTCTTTACCGTTTAAGCCGACAGCTTTTACTCCCAGCTCAGCCAGCTCATTTACGATAAGCTGGTTTAAATACAATAGTTCCTCTTCCACAAGCTTCAAAGTCTCCGCGTCTGTCACGCGCATCCCGTCGACAAACTCCGTTTTTTTGCCGGAGGTGCGCATGCGGTCGCTGATATTCGGTCCGCCTCCGTGCACAAGCACAGGGCGTAACCCCATAAAACTCAAGAAAACGATATCCTCCAGTACGCCTTTGCGGATCGTCTCTTCGCCTAAAATGCTTCCGCCGTATTTTACGACGATGACTTTCTTGTGGAACTTCTTGATATAAGGCAACGCCTCAATTAAAACATCCGCTTTCTTTATCGCTGATTCCATTTTTTCCCCTAGTTGTACTCTGCGTTGATTTTAATATAATCGCCGGTCAAGTCGCAGGTATAAACAGTGACACTGGCTTTGCCCCGCGATAAACCGACGCTAAGATGAATATGTTTCTTATTTAACGGCCCTAATTTAACTTTCAGTTTTGCTTCTTCTACCTTTATGCCGCTGGCTCCGGCTGCGGCAGCGATCCTGCCAAAATTAGGATTTTCGCCGAAACAGGCAGTCTTGAAAAGATCGGAGTTAGCGATAGCTAACGCCACTTTTTTAGCCTCATCCCTGGATTTGGCGGCATAAACATTGATCTTGATGAACTTGCTGGCGCCCTCCGCGTCAAGCACGATCATCTTGGCAAGGTCCAGGCAAACCAGATTAAGCGCTTCAGAGAACTTCGCGTAATTATCTTTAAGCTCGATCAGTTTATTGCCCGCTGCGCCGTTGGCCAGGACGATCGCCGTATCGTTAGTACTCATGCAGCCGTCTACCGTGATACAGTTAAAAGAGTTTTCCACGGCAACGCTTAAAGCCTTGTCCAAAGCCTGCTTGGTGATCGCCGCGTCCGTAAAAATAAAACAAAGCAGCGTGGCCATATCCGGCGAGATCATGCCTGCGCCTTTTGCCACGCCGCAAACAGTGACAGTGCGCTTAGCGATCTTGAATTTAACGCTCACCTCTTTGATAAATGTATCCGTAGTCATCATCGCCTTCTGGGCAAGAGTTGCTTTAGCAGAACTTAAACCCTTAACCAGGCCAGGAATGGCATTATTCATCCTGGCTATCGGCAGCCTTTTGCCAATAATCCCTGTGGAATTAACCAGGACGCTAGTATCAGCGATCTTCAGTTCTTTAGCCACTTTCTTTACTGTTAACCAGGCATCAAGCATACCGGCCTTACCGGTAAAACAATTGGCGTTGCCGCTGTTAACCAGCACTGCCTGGAAATGCTTCCCCGAACTAAGTTGCGCTTTATTCACCTTAAGCGGAGCGGCAAGAATGCTGTTCTTGGTGAACTTTGCGCTTGCTGTAGCAGGAAGCGTGGAATAAAAAAGCGCCAGGTCAGGTTTATTTGATTTTTTGATCCCGCATTTTACGCCATTGGCTTTAAAACCGGCGGGAAGGATAGCTTTATTCAGTTTGATCATAGCAAACCGCAACTTTCCGGGAATTTATACATAATATTCATGTTCTGCACTGCCTGGGCAGAAGCGCCCTTAAGCAGATTATCTATTGCCGAAATGATGATCGTCAGTTCAGGAGTATCTTTTATCCCGATATCGCAAAAATTCGTGCCCACGACATCCTTGAGCCTGGGAAATTCACCTTCAGCCTTGATCCGCACGAAAGGCTCGGATTTGTAGAACTTTTTATAAAACTTAAGAATATCCTTGGGCTTACCTTTAAAGGAAGCGGGCTTCTTAATATAAATAGTTGAAAGTATACCCCGGTCGATCGGCAAAAGATGCGGCACAAAAGTAATCTTGATTTTTTCACCGGCTAACTTGGATAACACCTGTTCGATCTCCGGCGCATGCTGATGCGTATCCACCTTATAAGCCCGGAAATCGCCCTGTATCTCGGAAAAAAGATAATCCTTCTCCACTTTCTTGACTGCGCCGCTTAC
>JBAZNG010000008.1:0-31779 GCA_041649385.1 Candidatus Omnitrophota bacterium
AGAATACCCCGGAGTACATCGGCCTGCGCGAGCAGGTGATGTCCATGAATAAGGCTAACGGCGACCTGCGTTTTACTTATCTGACGGGTTATCGGGCAGGCCAGCTGGTTTTTCTTGTGGATTCAGAGCCTGTTTTTTCTGCGGATTATTCCCCTCCCGGCCAGGTTTATTTTGATGCCAGCCAGGGCTTAAAGAGCAATTTTTACAGTAAGAAAGACTTCATTGACGGCCCGTATACTGACAGATGGGGCACCTGGATCTCGGCGTTCAGCCCGGTTATTGACCCCCGGACAAAAGAAGTCATCGCTGTTGTCGGTATGGATATGGATATCAAGATTTGGCAGCAGAAGATCTTTGAATACAGGGTGATTGTGATCATGACCATCCTGGTGATATTTATCCTCTTTGTAAGTTTTTTTGTGATCAACCTGATCAACCGCTCCGCCAGCGAGAAAATAATCATCTCCCAGCGGCCCCTGCAGCATTTAATTGATAATATCCCTAACCCCGTATTCTACAAAAACAAGCTGGGCGTGTATTTAGGGTGCAATAACGCTTTCCTGGAATTCTTCGGTTTCAAAAAAGAGCAGGTTATCGGTAAAGCGCTTATAGACCTTTCGCCTTTAGTTATGGCGGATAAACACGCCGCAGTTGACCGCGAGCTTTTTAATGCTACCGAAGGAGGGGTTAAAACATATGAAGTTGAACTTTTGCACGCCGATGGCACGAACCATACTGTCCTATTAAGCAAGTCTACTTATCCTGGCCCTGACGGCCGCGTGGCGGGCTTGATCGGCGTAATCCACGATATTTCCCAGCGCAAGCATTTTGAGGATGAATTGAAATTAAGGAATATTATCCTCTCCACGCAGCAGGAGGCTTCCATAGACGGGATACTCGTGGTGGATAATAACCGCAAGGTCATTTCATTTAACCGGCGTTTTGCGGAAATGTGCGATATCCTGCCGGAAGCGCTGGAAACAAAATCCGATGAGCTTATACTGAAAGCGTTTCTTAATAAGCTTGTTGACCCTGATAATTTCCTCAAAAAGGTGCTCTATTTATATGAACATAACCATGAGGTAAGCCGGGATGAGGTATTCTTAAAAGACGGCAGGGTTTTTGACCGCTACTCTTCACCGATGGAAGGAGCTGACGGAACATACTATGGCCGCGTCTGGTATTTCCGCGATATTACCGAGCGTAAAACCATGGAAGAGGAATTAAGGGATTCTTATAAGAACCTGGCGGTAAAAGTCAAGGAGCGTACCGCGGCGCTTCAGGAACTTAACTATGAACTGGAAAGGACGGCAAATCAGCTGAGAAATGCCGTTAAGGTAAAGAATGAGTTTTTGGCTAATATGTCGCATGAGTTAAGGACGCCGCTTAATTCCATTAACGGTTTTTCCGAGATACTCTATGACGAGACATTCGGGCCGTTAAACAAAAAACAGAAAGAATATATTAATTATGTTTTGCTTAGCGGCAGGCATCTGCTTTCTTTGATCAACGACGTTCTGGATATGGCAAAGATCGAGGCAGGCAAAATGACCCTTTCTTTATCCAGTTTTCCTTTGAGCGGAATATTAAGGGACGTTGCCGTAATGTTGAAGGAAATGGCGTATCGTAAACACATTGAGATGGCCCTGGAGCTGCCGGATAGTTTAGGGAATATTGAAGCGGATGAGCGCAAAGTGCGGCAGGTAGCTTATAACCTGATCTCTAATGCCATTAAATTCACGCCCGAAGGAGGTAAGATCGGCATTAGGATGAAGAAGGTGGAAATGGGGATTGAAGTGGAAGTTTGGGATACAGGGATCGGTTTTTCACAGGAGGATATCGCCAAAGCGTTCCAGGCCTTTACGCGCATTGAAAGCCCCTATAGCCGTATCACTGAAGGAACAGGCCTGGGCCTGGCGCTTTCCAAAAAGATGATCGACTTGCATGGCGGCAGGATCTGGATAGAATCCGGCGGTAAGGACCGCGGCACAGCGGTGAGGTTCGTTTTACCGGTCAGGCGATGAAGAAAAAGATCATTTTAATCGTTGAGGATAATGAGAATAACCGCGAACTTGAAAGGGACCTGCTTAAGCTGGCCGGTTTCAAGGTATTGGAAGCAGTGGATGGGGCTAATGGCGTGGAGATCGCCATGCACAGCGTGCCGGATTGCATAATCATGGATGCGCGCCTGCCGGATATGAGCGGCATTGATGCTGCCAAGATACTCTTGCGTGATGAACGGACTCATGATATACCGGTTATTTTTGTCACAGCTTCAGTGGTCGGGGAATATGTTGAAGAAATAAAGACTTTGGATAAGGCTATGTATATAAGCAAGCCGATCAATACGCGGACATTCGCCAGTGATATCAAAAAGTTGTTGAAAAGCAGCAAGCGGTGATCTTTTAATTGTGCTGCTTGTTTTTATAGCAATGAAAGGCCGGATTCATGGAAAAGAAGAGGGTGCTGGTCATAGATAATGATGAAAGCGTGTGCATTTTCGTAAAAGTCAAGCTGGAAAAAACCGGTAATTACAGTGTTCTCGCGCTGCAAGACGGAAAAAACGTCATCCCCAGGGTGCATTCCTTTAAGCCGGATATCATACTGCTTGATCTGATCATGCCTACACTCGGCGGCATTGAGGTCTGCGATATGCTGAACAATGACCCGCTGGGAAAGGCCATCCCGATCATCATACTCTCCTGCCTTTATAAAGATATTGACAGGATCAAGGCTTTCAAGGTAGGGGTAGTGGATTACATTGAGAAGCCTGTGCAGATCGACGAAGTTATTGCCGGAATAGAAAAAGCCCTGAAGTCCAATAAACCATAAGGTTAACTGGCTGGCTATTTGTAACTTTGAGATAAATATTTTAATTTGACTTTATCCTATTAACCCTATAATATAACTTATATAATCGGAGGTTGAATTTGAAACTGACTTCGCGCAGCGAGTATGCCTTATTAGCTTTGATCTACCTGGCGCGTAAAAATTCTGCGGAGCCTGTTACAGTGGAGGCGATCGCCAGCGCCCAGGGTATACCGCCGAAATTCCTTGAACAGATATTATTGGACCTTAAACGGGCAAAGTTGTTAAAGAGCTCCAAGGGCCAGCATGGAGGGTTTATTCTTTCCAGGCGGCCGAATGATATATGCCTGGCGGAGGTGATCCGTTTGTTCGATGGGGCGCTTGCGCCCACCGAATCGGCGAGCAAGTATTTCTACGAACCGACCCCCGCAGAGAAAGAAAAGAAACTTATCCGGTTATTCAGGCGTATCCGTGATTATATTTCTGTAGAGCTGGAAAACGCAAAACTTTCCGATATGTGTTAGGTTTAGTATAATATATATGCAGATAGAACAGTTACAGATCTTAGCCGGAGTAGGAAAAGACGGGCAAGCTGATTCGATCAGCGAGATTACCCTTAAAATGGGCGATGTGATCAGCATCGTCGGCCCCACGGGGAGCGGCAAGACAACGCTGATCGATGATATTGCGCTTTTTGCCGACCGGAACACGCCGACAAAACGCCGCGTTTTGATCAATGGCCAGCCTGCCTTGGAAGAATTCCTCAATGACCCGTCAAAGAACCCGATCGCTTTCATTACCCAGCATACCAATTTCCTTTCTGATTTGCCCGTAGAGGAGTTTTTGGATATTCACGCCGGCATCCGGCGCAGGGATAACCGCGCTTTAGTTACCGCAGAAACCGTGGATTTTGCCAATCAGCTTACAGGCGAACCGATAGACCCCAAGAACGCGATGACCGAACTTTCCGGCGGCCAGACACGCGCGCTGCTTATTGCTGATGCGGTGATCATCGGTAATTCGCCGATCATTCTTTTGGATGAGATAGAGAATGCCGGCATCCACCGCACAAAGGCGCTTGAGCTTCTTAAGGGGTATAAAAAGATATTTGTCTTCGTCACGCATGACCCGCGCATAGCCTTATTATCGGATTTCCGCGTGGTTATGCGTAATGGCGCGATGAAACAGGTGATCCATGCCCATGATGAAGAATTGCTGGTGGCTGAAGAGATAAAGAAATTAGATGACTTGATCTTGCATTTCCGCAAGCTGATCCGTAACGGTGAAAGGCTAAGCGCAAAAATGCTGGAGGAAAGGCTGACTGCTTTATGAAAGTCGTGATCTGCGCCGGCCCGCCGACAACAGGCAAAACTACCGTCTTAAAACAGGTTGTTAAAAGGCTTATCCGCCTGGGCCTTGCGCCGGCCTATCTGAAAATAGACGTACAATATGCTGTTGAGGATGAGGTTTTTGCGAAGGAGTTCGCTATCCCCGCGAAAAAAGTATATTCCGGCGAACTTTGCCCTGACCATTGCAATGTCATGGTCATGCGCGATGCCATCGAGTGGGCAGCGTCTTTAGGCAAGGATATATTGTTCGTTGAGACAGCCGGTTTATGCCTGCGTTGTTCGCCTTATATTGAGGGGGCTTTTGGTATTATAGTGCTTGAGGCGACAAGCGGCATGAACCTGCCGCGCAAGATCGGACCGATGCTTACGCTGGCTGATTTAGCGGTAGTTACCAAAATAGACCTGATCTCGCAGGCAGAGCGTGAAGTGTTCAGGGCGCGTATCATCAGCGCAGCGTGTAATATGCCTATCTGCGAGACGAACGCCCTTTATGGCATAGGGATTGATGCGGTCGCAAAAAGGATAATTGCCTGTGAAGAGATAAGTGATACTTTGGTGTTGCGCGGTAACCCGCCGGTAGGGACCTGTACTGTCTGCGTGGGCAAGAAAGAGATCGGCTGGCAGCAGCATTTCGGCGTAGTAAGGCCTTTAGAGAACGAAATTTTCTACCGCGGGGAATAAATAATATGGATAAAATAGCAGATCTGCAAGGCAAGATACTAAAACAACTGCCCGGCCTTGATTGTGGTTTATGCGGCCAAAGGTCATGCGCTTTGTTTGCTGCGGTCCTTGTAAAAAATCCTGAAGAAGCAAAGAAGTGCGTGCATTTAGCTGGAGATGGGCCATTATTCAGGGTAAAGGAAGAGGTTGGCCACAACTGTGCGTCTTGCGCAGGCGTAAAGGCAGTTGATACTGTATCTGCCTGGCATGATTCTTTGGGCAGAGAGTTTGATTTTGTTTTAGATACATTACCCGGCGATCCCGGCCCGCGCGAGACGATCATCCCGCGCAATCCTGCCAGGATAAAAGAATTGAATATCCAGGCCGGGGATATACTAATCGGCAGGCCTTTAGGCATGTCTTGCGGATGCCCGATCACCCACTCTGGCGTGGTCATGCAGGCTGACCCGGTTAATGGCGTGATCGTCTGGTGTGTAACCGGGCCTTTGGCTGCTCGTTCGGGGGCACACAAGGATCTTGGTTATTATTCTGCCGAAGCTTATGAAGGCATGGTCAGAGAGCCGCGCAGGCAACTGCAAATCGGCATGCGTTACTGGTTCCTGCCACGCCGCTGCATGCTGCAATGGCGCCATAGCGGGCTGGTAAATTTCATCAATAAGCGGCTTGATGCTTTTCAGGTGCGCGTTGAAGGGCTGTTTATCGGCTGAACTGCTTTGTCAAAATAACCTAATAATAGGTTGACAATGCCAGGTAAAGTGTTATAATTACTCAATAGTAAAATAGATTAGAAGTCTAGGGCCGAAGGGTTTAGATAACTAACCTTCGGTTTTTTTGTTTGTCATTATCTCCCTGTTAGTCAAAAAAATGCTAGGGGTTTTGGATGGCGATGATTTCTAGCAGGGTTACTATAATTCCATAAGAAGGAGGTAATAAATAATGACAAAAGGTAAAGTGAAGTGGTTTTCCGATCAGAAAGGCTATGGTTTTATCACTCCGGAATCAGGCAATGACGTATTTGTGCATCACAGTGCGATCAATGGTGAAGGATATAAGACCTTAGCTGAAGGCCAGGAAGTTGAATTTGAGATTGAAAATGGCCCTAAAGGTGAAACGGCTACGAAAGTAACCAAATTGTAAGCATGCAAACACAGTGGATCCGGCACAATTTTGTGCCGGATTTACTTTTTTCCGCCTTTTAACGGCGGGCAAGGAGGATTAAATGCATACAGGTAAAATAAAGAAATTGGTCAGGGACAGGGGTTTTGGGTTCATCGCGGATACTGACGGTAAAGAAGTGTTTTTCCATCAGTCCAGTGTCGTAGAAACGCCATTTACTTCCTTAAATGAAGAGATGACGGTTGAGTTCGAAGTTGAGAAATCCGATAAAGGGCCGCGCGCTGTTAATGTCACGGTCAAGCAGTAATTCTTTAAAAAAGGACAGCTATTAAGAAGATAAAGACTTCACCTAAAGGCAGGAAATGCAAATTTCCTCACTGTAAACAGATATTGAGTATTTATAACCACGAGCTTTACTGCTGTATCCACCTTGGCAAGATCGCCAAGGAGGATAAGCGTTAAGGCGCGTTAATATTATGCCATTAAGATCAAACAATCAAAATAACCTGCAGCAGGACCTTCAGAAGAGCGGCCCCGATTTTTTTGGCCTGGGGATAGCTCCCAAGATCTTGGAGATACTCGAGCGTATTAAATTCAAGTTGCCTACGCCCGTGCAGCTTAAGGCGATACCTCTGGCTTTGGCTGGTAAAGATGTTGTGGGTATTGCCCAGACAGGTACGGGCAAGACCCATGCGTTCGCCATTCCTATGGTGCAGCGCCTTGCGCAGAGAACGGGTTCAGGATTAGTGTTGGCTCCTACAAGAGAGCTGGCTATACAGATCTCCGAGGCCTTCCAGGCGCTCGCTCTTCCTTTTGGGATGAAAACAGCCTGCCTTATCGGTGGCGCGCCTATGTCGGACCAGACAATAGCTTTACGTAAAAATCCTCGTATTGTCATTGCTACTCCCGGAAGGTTGATCGATCATATGGGTAGATGGAATTTTATGCCTGATGAAGTGCATACATTGGTGCTGGATGAGGCTGACCGTATGCTGGATATGGGGTTTGCGCCGCAGATAGAGAAGATCCTGCGTTTTTTGCCTAAAGACAGGCAAACGATGCTTTTTTCTGCGACAATGCCAAAAGAGATCATGGAGATTGCCGCTAAATACATGAAACTTCCTGTAAGCGTGGAAGTAGTCCCTTCCGGCACGACCGCGGAGTTAGTCACCCAGGAATTATTTATTGTGCAGAAGGAAGCCAAAAGCCGGCTTTTAAAGAAGATCCTCGCGCAATACCATGGCTCGGTACTTTTATTCTCCCGCACTAAATATAATGCCAGAAAGATCACTTCCTCTATAAGGGATATGGGCTATAGCGCTACGGAGATGCACTCTAACCGTTCTTTAACCCAGCGCAGGGAGGCTTTGGAGGGGTTTAAGACCGGTAAATACAAGGTGCTTGTCGCTACAGATATCGCCGCGCGCGGCATTGATGTCACGGGTATTGAACTGGTGATCAATTATGACCTTCCGGAAGACGCGCAGAATTATGTGCACCGTATCGGCCGCACCGCCCGCGCCGGGCATAAGGGCCACGCAGTGTCTTTTGCCACCCCCGACCAGAAAAGCGATGTGCGTGATATTGAAAAGATCATCCGCGCCAGTTTACCTGTTTCTAAACACACCGGGATCACTTTGGAAGAATTCAGCGAGCATTCTAACCATCAGGCATCCGCTAAAAATAAG
Source organism: Candidatus Omnitrophota bacterium (assembly GCA_041649385.1). Lineage (GTDB taxonomy): Bacteria > Omnitrophota > Gorgyraeia > Gygaellales > Profunditerraquicolaceae > JALOBQ01. The sequence continues at coordinate 7,643 of JBAZNG010000008.1, forward strand.
CCCCGCAATAATCAAAAACGTTATAGATACCCCAAACCAAAATTCTACCGCTAACATTGCTTTTCTTGCCCCTTTAGCCAAGTAAATCCTTGTTTTATTAACACCTACCTTTTATAATATCATTCGTATAGTTGTAAGCAGGTGCCTTTAGATATTACTGTTGGGCGGGTTCATTTATCTAACGGAGAAAGATGAAAGCCGATCATACAGCCAAGCAATTATTCTTGCTGGTCATTCTGTCTTATTTTTGTTTTATGTTCGGCAACAGCCTGATCAGCCTCACGAACTTAGATGAAGTTTTTTACGCCCAGACAGCCAAGGAGATGATAAAATTCAACAGCTGGATGACCCCTTATGCATTCGGCCAGCCGCAATTTGAAAAACCCATCCTGTTTTACTGGCTTTTAAAATCCGTCTTTATGGTTTTTGGTGTAAATAGTTTTGTCTCCAGGTTTTTCCCCGCCCTATTCGGGATGATCGGTGTGGTCGCGGTATATTTTCTGGGTTTCTGGGGCTTTAAGGATAAAGATAAAGCGTTTACTTCCGCGGTCATTCTCATGACCAGCACGCTTTATCTGGTTTTGGCGCGTACGGTATTCGCCGACCTGATCTTTTCCGTATTTATATTGCTGGCATTGTCTTCTTTTTATATGGGTTATTCCGACAAGGAGAGGAAAGGCCCGGGTATCCTCTGTTTTTTCTTTTTTGCCGGCCTGGCTGTATTGACAAAAGGCCCGTTGGGCTTGCTTATCCCCCTGGCAACAGTAGCTTTATTTTTGTTCCTGCGCAAAGAGATAAATTTTCTTTTCAGCCGTTATATTCTCTGGGGGCTTTTGCTCTTTTCTTTGACCGCGCTGCCCTGGTATTTTCTGATGTTCAAGCTTTACGGCAACGCTTTTTCAGGCGAGTTCTTTTACAACGATCATTTCAGGCGGTTTTTTGAGGCCGAACATATAGGTAATGATACATGGTATTTTTATCTTTTCTCCATTATCGGCGGCATATTCCCCTGGAGCCTGTTTTTGATCTGTGCGTTATTTCTATTGCCTAAATGGTTAAGCCAAAAGACAAACCCGTTCTATGCTTTTTTAGCCTCATGGGTTTTTGTTACCCTGGCCATTTTTCAGAGCGCGCATTCTAAGTCGGTCAGCTATATACTCCCATTATTGCCGGCGGCAGCCTTAATTACGGGGGGTTTTATTGCCGGCGAGTTTGAGAATGATAAACTTTCCCGTTTGTTTGTTTTCGCTTCCTGGTCCAGCGTGTTCGTAGTGTTGCTAATTCCCGCGTTTCTCTCTCTGATTTTAGCAGGTTATTCGGAATTCCTCGGTCTTTATCTGCCGATCAAGGCGGTCGCCTACTTGTTCATTCCTGTTTTTCTCTGTTTGGGTATCGCGGCGTTTATTTTCGTCCTGAGCCAGAAAAAAAGGATGAGTTTTTACTGTTTTGCGCTTGTCCTGCCGCTATTTTTGGTTATTGTTCCTTTTGCCAGCAGGAACATTGAGCCGTATCTTTCAGCGCAATCATCCTGCAGATACCTGTTAGACAATTTTGAAGTAAATAATACTCTTTTGGTTTCCAAGCCTTTTTTAAGGGGAGTAAAATATTATACGGATAAGGAAGTGGCTGTAATAGATATTTTGGGCAAGCCTTTTTTTAGCGCGCGGCCGATACTTTTTCTGGATACTGATGAATCAACGCGCGGCTTTCTGCGTGCCCAGGGCACGACTTATTGCCTGCTTAAGAAATCATCTTTGGAAGATATGCTTGGATTGATCCGGGATGAATTTACCTATAGCATATTAGGCATAAAGGGTAACGTATATATTGTAAGGGTGAGCCCGGCTGCGCAGCCAGGCTCTAAAAACAAATGACGGGTACAACAAAGAAAGCTTTTAAAGTAATCGTTCTTTTCGGCCTGGTCAGCCTTTTTGGCGATATGGTCTATGAAGCGGCGCGCAGCGTTAATGGCCCGTACCTAAAAACCCTCGGCGCTAATGCCGCGATCGTCGGGTTCGTCGCCGGGGCCGCTGAATTCCTGGGGTATGCCATCCGTTTGGCTTCAGGGTATTATGCCGATAAGACCAAAGCATATTGGTTATTTACTTTCCTGGGTTATGGGTTATTGGTCAGCGTGCCATTGCTGGCTTTGACCGGCATCTGGCAGGTGGCGGTTATTTTTATCATTATGGAAAGATTGGGCAAAGCCATACGCAGCCCGGCAAAAGATACCATACTTTCCCAGGCGACAAAGCAGGTGGGGACAGGAATCGGTTTTGCCATAGCCGAAGCGCTGGACCAGGTAGGCGCAATAGCTGGCCCCTTGATCTTTACTGTGCTTTTTATGGCCCTGGGAAAAGGGGAAAGGGTATTAGCGGATTATCAGCAGGGCTACGCGCTGCTTTGGATACCGTTGGCCTTGGTGATCTCTTTTATTGTCTTTGCCTACCGCAGCGTGCCTGATCCGGAGAGCCTGGAGGTTTCTGTAATTAAAACACCGGTGAAAGATAAACTAGGGAGGATTTTCTGGATCTATACTGTTTTTACTTTTGTGACCACCCTGGGCTTTGCTAATTTCGCTTTGATCGGTTACCACTTTAAAGCCAAACATGTTTTAACTGACGCGCAGATCCCTTTATTTTATGCTTTGGCTATGGGCGTGGATGCTCTGGCAGCGCTGGCTATTGGCAAGATCTATGATATTTTTAAGGCCAGGCGCAATAATGAAAAGGCGGGTTTAATGACTTTGATCGCTATGCCCGTGCTTTCATTATTCATACCCGTGTTTGTATTCTCAACCAAGTTCTCATTTGCCATAGCCGGGGTGGTGATCTGGGGTATAGTAATGGGGGCGCATGAGACAGTAATGAAATCGGCGATCGCTGACCTGACTCCTTTAAGAAAGAGAGGGACTGGTTATGGGATATTCAATACCGCTTATGGCCTGGCTGTTTTTATCGGCAGCGCGCTAACCGGCCTGCTTTATGAATATTCAATACCGGCGGTGATCTTGATCAGCGTAGCTGTAGAAATAGCTGTCATTCCAGTCTTCTTTACTTTAAGAAAAGAGGCTTTGACAGCCAGGGCCTGACATATTACTATGGTAAAGTCATTGGCGCGAAGGTGATTTAGCGGCAGAGAAAGAAGCTAAAGCGGTGTTTAAGTTGTTTGTTTTGCCATCGCGGTTTTTACGGACATCAACACCGGCGCAAATGATTCAGTGGTTTTAACAGGGGCATATGCTTTTTAACCAGGAAGGCCGTTAATGCACATACCGGACGGATATTTAGGGGCGCCGACTTGCGGGGTATTCTACGTGTTGATGCTGCCGATATGGGCGCTTGCCTCAAAGATCGTTAAGGATACTTTGAAAGCCAGGCAGGTTCCTTTGTTGGCGATCGGCGCGGCATTCAGTTTTGTGATCATGATGTTTAATATCCCCATACCCGGAGGCTCAACCGGCCACGCCGTAGGGGGAGTGCTGGTAGCTATATTATTGGGGCCCTGGGCAGCCTGCATCGCCATAACCGTTGCTTTGGTTATCCAGGCATTATTGTTCGGTGACGGCGGGATAACTGCATTAGGAGCTAATTGTTTTAATATGGCTTTTATAATGCCTTTTTCAGGATACTATATTTACAAAGCGGTAAGCTTTAAGTCGGCGCCTGGTTCAAACAGGAGAGTTATCGCCGCCGGTGTTGCCGGGTATCTGGGTATTAATCTCGCTGCGTTCCTGACAGGCGTAGAGTTTGGCATACAGCCGTTATTGCACCATAGCGCGAGCGGCCAGGCTTTATATTGCCCTTATGGGCTTAATGTCAGCGTGCCGATGATGGCCGGAGAACATCTTTTTGTCTTTGGATGGATAGAGGCTATTGTGACAGCATTGGTCGTAAAATACCTGCAAAAGCAATCTCCGGAGCTTCTCCATTAAGAAGAAGGACAGGCAATGAAAGTGATCTCTAAATTATGGATAGGCATTGCAGTATTGATCATACTGACACCTTTAGGCCTCTTGTTGCCCGGCTATTTTAAAGCAGGCAGCGCCTGGGGTGAATGGGGCATAGGCCAGATAGAGGTCCTTGCCGGTTATGTCCCGGCAGGCCTGCAAAAACTATCTTCCTTGTATAATGCGCCTTTGGCGGATTATACTTTTAATGGATGGGAAGATAAACCTTTACCATATCTTGGTTTTTCTTATATAATATCAGCGATCGCAGGTATATTGTTAATTGTGTTAGTTGTCATGCTCTTGGGCAAAATATTCTTGGGTAAAAGGAAAGATCAACCAGTTTAACTTAAAGGATCAAGCAGATGATTATATTGACCGGCGGCGCGGGTTTTATCGGTAGTTGTTTTCTTGCCAGGCTTAACAGCCAAGGCATAGATGACATTATTGTTGTGGATAATCTTGATGATTCAGGCAAAGAGCGTAATTTGCTTGGAAAACGTTTCTCCGATTATATCCCCAAAGATAAATTCCTGGAATTACTTGAGCATGGCCGATTACCCAAGCCCAGGCATATTATCCATATGGGCGCCTGTAGCTCTACTTTGGTTACGGACAGGGATTACCTGATGAGCAATAACTATGAGTATTCCAGGAGGCTTGCCGCTTGGGCATTTGAGCACCACTTGCCGTTTCTTTATGCTTCCAGCGCTGCGACATACGGTGACGGCTCTTTTGGTTATGATGACAGCGATGAGAATACCCTGCGTTTAAAGCCGCTTAACCTTTACGGCGAGTCAAAACACCTTTTTGACCTCTGGGTGCTTAAGAATGGCTATGGGGCACAGGCGACAGGGTTAAAATTCTTCAATGTCTTTGGGCCAAATGAATACCATAAGAAAGAGATGATGAGCGTGATCTGCCGCAGGTTTGATGAACTTAAAAATGGACAACCGATGCGGCTTTTTAAATCATACTTGCCGCAGTATAAGGATGGGGAGCAGAAGAGGGATTTTATTTATGTCAAGGACGCGGTGGAGGTGATTTGGTATTTCTATGAGAACCATCAGGCCTGCGGGATATTTAATTTAGGCACGGGCGTTGCGCGCAGCTGGAATGACCTGGCCAGGGCGATGTTTTTAGCGCTTAAAATACAGCCAAAGATCGAATATATCGAAATGCCTGCTGCGATAAGGGATAAATACCAGTATTTTACCCAAGCCAGCATGGCCAAACTGCGCGCTTGCGGATGCCGGCATAAGTTTAGCACGCTTGAAGAAGCGATAGCGGATTACGCGACTTATCTGGATTCAAAAACGTATATTTGACATGGGGGTAATTTTTTGTTATAAGTATTAATCAATCCGTTTTACAACACACAGCTATTTTCTGTCCGGTTCATTAAATCTAAAAGAATGGAAGAAAACTCAAACCTGCGCGCTACTCCTCTTCTTGAGCAGCATAAAGAATTAGGCGCTAATTTAGCTCCTTTTGGCGGCTGGCTTATGCCTATCCAGTATGGCGGCATAATCCAGGAGCACCATTGGACCCGCCAGAACGCCGGGCTTTTTGATATCTGCCATATGGGTGAGTTTAGTATTGAGGCAGACCTCTCTAAAAGCAATTTCGCCGACCTTTTTACGATCGACATTAAAAATATCCCCCAGGGTGTTTGCCGTTACGGGTTTATGCTTAACCAGCGCGGCGGTATTGTTGATGATCTTGTTGTCTACAGGATTGATAATAGCCGCTGGATGGTCGTGACCAACGCGGCGACTACTGATAGCGATGAGTCGCATATGCGTAAAAACTTAAAGGGCGATTTTAAGCTGGAGAATATTTCAGCGTCTTTAGGCAAGCTTGACCTGCAGGGGCCGGCAGCAGCCAAAGTTTTAATTGCTTTGGCAGGAGAGGGCATCTTGAAGCTTGGTTATTATGCTTTTGGCCATTTTAATCTTCTGGGGGAGAATATTATTATCAGCCGTACCGGTTATACAGGGGAACTGGGTTTTGAGCTGTATATGCCTAATCAGCATATCGTGGAGTTATGGCATAAGATACTTGAGGATGAACGCGTTAAGCCTATAGGGTTGGGAGCGCGGGATACTTTACGCCTGGAGATGGGCTATAATCTTTATGGCCAGGATATTAACGAGGAGATCTCTCCTTTACAGGCGCAGGCGGAACATTTTATTAGCTGGAATAAGGATTTTATCGGTAAGCCGGCGCTACTTGAGCAAAAAGGCAAAGCTGATTACAGTAAGCTGGTCTGTTTTATCGCCGCCTCCCGGCGTTCGCCGCGCCACAATTACCGTATTTTACATAAAGGCAAGGATATCGGCGTAGTGACCAGCGGATCATTCGCTCCCAGTTTAGGGAGCGGCATTGGTATGGGCTATGTAGAGCAAAGCCTTTCTACCGGCGAAGAGATAACGCTGGCGCAAGGTGAGCTTTCTATTGAAGCGAAAATTACAGATAAGCCATTTTATAAGAATGGCAGCGCAAGAAAGGCGATTATAAATTCTTAAGGTTTGGTTTTGGCTGGCCAAAGCGTTGAAACTTCCGGCACCAGGATTTTAACGCACTCGCGCAAGTTCCACTGGATAAAAAAACAAAGTGCTTGAGAAGGAGATAGGATATGCTTATACCGGATGACCTGTTTTACACTAAAGATCATGAATGGGCAAAGATTGAAGGCCAGAAAGCCACTATCGGCATTACTGATTTTGCGCAAGGCGCGCTTGGCGACATTACTTTTATTGATCTGCCCAAGGTGGGGGCGTCTGTTGCGCAATCTAAGTTTTGCGCGACAGTTGAATCGGTTAAAGCCGCTTCAGATGTTTACGCTCCGATAAGTGGCAAGGTGCTTAAGGCCAACGCGGAATTAAGCGTCAAGCCGGAGCTGGTAAATCAATCCGCTTATGAGCAGGGTTGGTTAGCGGTAATTGAAATAGCTGACCTGTCGGAGAAAAATAAATTAATGACCGCTGCGCAATACAAGGAATACGTTCAGGGATTAGCCAAATGAATTATATTCCGCACACAGAAACCCAAACCCGTGAAATGCTTAAAGCCATCGGCGTCTTGAGCGTAGATGACCTTTTTAAGCATATTCCCGCCTCTTTAAGGCCTAAATCTTTCAATATCCCCGAGGGAAAATCAGAGTTTGAGCTGATCGAATACTTTAAGTCGCTTAGCCGTAAGAACGCGGCAGGGTTGACCGGCTTTTTAGGCGCGGGTTTCTATGACCATTATATCCCGCAGGCAGTGGATGCTTTAGCTAACCGTTCTGAGTTTTATACCGCATATACGCCTTATCAGCCGGAGTGCTCCCAAGGTTGGCTTCAGGCGGTCTATGAATACCAGAGCGTGATCTGCGCATTGACCGGTTTAGACGTTTCTAACGCTTCGCTTTATGACGGCGGCACCGCGCTTTATGAGGCGGCAATGATGGCCGTCAGGCTGACCGGCAGAAAGAAGGTCATCGTCGATAGCGGGGTAAACCTTATTTACCGCACTATGCTTTATACTTATACCTCTAACTTGTCTATTGAATTTGTGGAAACTCCGGTGGCCCACGGACAAAGCTGCCGCGAGGATATCTATAAATGCCTTGATGAAAAGACCGCCGCGGTGATCGTGCAGAACCCGAACTTTTTCGGCGCGGTTGACGATTATTCCGATATTTGCGAAAAGGTGCATGCCAAAGGCGCTTTGGCGATCGCCTCGGTTTATCCGGTTTCATTGGGCATACTTAAGAGCCCGCAGGAGATGGGTTTTGATATTGCTACCGGCGAGGGCCAGAGCATGGGCATACCTTTATTATTCGGCGGGCCGTACCTGGGTTTTATCGCCGTAAAAAAAGAACATATGCGCCAGATGCCCGGCAGGATCGTTGGCGCGACCGTGGACAGCGATAGCAAGCGCGGGTTTGTGTTGACATTGCAGGCGCGCGAGCAGCATATCCGCAGGGAGCGGGCGACTTCTAATATCTGTTCTAATGAGGCGCTCTGCGCGTTGCGCGCTTTGATCTATACGACGCTATTGGGCAAGCGCGGCTTCCAGGAGCTGGCTGAATTAAACTACCAGAAAGCGGAGTTTGCCAAATCTGCCCTGGAGAAGATCAAGGGCGTTAAGGTTATGCGCAGCTCTCCGACATTTAACGAATTTACGGTTTGCCTTCCAATGAACGCCGATCAACTGGTTTCTAAAATGATCAATAAAGGTTTTGCCTGCGGTTTTCCGTTAGGAAGATTTTATAAAGGCATGGATAATTATCTTCTTGTCGCGGTCACCGAGAAACGCACTAAAGAAGAGATCTTGAATTTCGCGAATAGCCTGGAGGAATCCCTATGCAGCTGATCTTTGAAAAGAGTTGCTCGGGCCGCAGGGGATTTTCGCTTCCTGAAACAGATCTGCCGCGTTCACCGGCTTTAGCTAAGAAATATTGCCGTAAGAAAGAAGCTGTTTTACCGGAAGTTTCAGAACTTGACGTGGTGCGCCATTTCACGAACCTTTCGCGGCTTAATTTCTCCGTGGATACAAATTTCTACCCCCTTGGCTCCTGCACGATGAAGTATAATCCTAAATTTACCGAATATATCGCAGGATTAGAGGGTTTTAGCCAGCTGCATCCTTTATTGCCGCAGCTTTCAGGCGGCGGGATACTTGCGCAGGGTTCTCTGGAAGTTTTATACAACACTGAAAGGCTGCTTAGCGAAATAACCGGGATGGCGGCGTTTACCACTCAGCCGCTTGCCGGCGCGCACGGTGAGTTGACTGGCGTGATGCTTATCGCCGCTTACCACAAAAATAATGGTTCAGCCAGGAAGCATGTGATCATTCCCGATTCTTCTCACGGGACAAACCCCGCGTCAGCGGCAATAGCCGGTTTTGATGTGGTGGTTATCCCGACGGATAACGAAGGTTTCATGGATATACAGGCATTTAAGGCGGCTTTGAACAGGGAAACAGCGGCAGTCATGCTTACCTGTCCGGATACTTTAGGAATTTTTAACCCTAAGATAAAAGAGATCGCCGACCTTGCGCACAGCGTAGGCGCTTTGATGTATTATGATGGGGCAAACCTTAATGCCATCCTGGGAAAATGCCGCCCAGGGGATATAGGTTTTGACCTGGTGCACCTTAACCTGCATAAGACTTTTGCCACTCCTCATGGCGGTGGCGGGCCGGGCGCAGGCCCGGTCGGAGTAAACCAGAAGCTGGTAGATTTTCTTCCTATATCGCGCGTAGTCAAGCGTCCTGACGGGACATTCGCTTTGGATTACCAGAAACGCAAAACCATCGGTTATATCGCCCCGTTCTATGGTAACTTCGGAGTGATTTTAAAAGCTTACGCTTATATACTGGCATTAGGCAAAACGGGTCTGATCAAATCAAGCGAGAGCGCGGTGCTTAGCGCCAACTATTGTTTGGCGCGCCTTAAAAAACATTACGCGGTTGCCTTTGATAAACCCTGTATGCATGAATGCGTATTAAGCGCGTCCCGGCAGATGGAGCGCGGCGTGCATGCTTTGGATATCGCCAAATACCTGATCGACCAGGGGTTCCATCCGCCGACGATATATTTCCCGATGATCGTCAAGGAAGCGATGATGATCGAGCCGACGGAAACTGAAAGCAAAGAAACGCTGGATGCTTTTATCGCGGCGATGATCAAAGCCGCAGAGCTTTCGGAAACAGATCCAGAAGTTTTGCATATGGCGCCGCAAGCTACGCCGGTCAAACGTCTCAATGAAACAAAGGCAGCCCGCGAACCCAATCTGCGCTGGCAGCCTTGACAAAAGAATTATGAAAACATTCAGGCTTATCCGTTCTATTCCCGCCTCTGCCCAATATAATATGGCGCTGGATAAAAGTATTTTTACGCGTTATCTTAATGACGGTATTCCTGTTTTGCGCGTTTATGCCTGGGAAGCGCCGTCTTTCACTTATGGCGTCTCACAGCACCCTGAAACTGAAATTGACTTAGCAGCCTGTTTATTGGAAGGAGTGCAGGTAGCTCAAAGAATGACCGGTGGCGGCGTACTTTTTCATCACCGCGAAATAACTTATAGTTTTGTTTGTTCTAAGGATGATATCGGCGAAGCAAGCGATGTTTTTGTTTCTTACCGGCGTAGTTGCGCGTTCCTTACGCATTTCTATAAGTCGTTTGGGTTAAAACCTTCTTTTGCGGTAGAAAGCGCGGATTTCCGTGACCAAAGCGCGGCGCACCAATTGTGCAGCGCCTCGCGCGAAAAATACGATATCCTGCTTAACGGTAGAAAGATCGGCGGTAATGCCCAGAAACGATCGCGGCAGGCGATATTCCAGCATGGTTCTATCCCTTTTGAGATTGACTGGGATCTTGCGCGCCGTTTTCTTCCTAGCTTGCCGGCGGGTATTTCTTCATTAGTCACTACGTTAAACCAGGAATTATCTTTTTGTTTAACAAGGGAAACAGCAGAAGATAAGCTGATCAATTCTTTTGCCCGGGTATTTGGCGTTAATTTCATGGAAGAGAAGGAGTGTTTATTAAATGAAGCCGGCGTGGCTTAATAAGATGTAGTTATCCACAGGGTAGGGGAGGCTTAAGCCTCCCCTACGTTGTTGATAACTTTTTGTTCGTAAAAAATAGGTGTTTAAATGAAGCCGGCGTGGCTTAACAAAAAGATCTCTTTAGGCGATTGCAGCCAGCTTAAACTGTTGCTTAAACAGTTGCGCTTGCACACTGTTTGCGAGGAGGCGTTATGCCCGAACATGGGGGAGTGTTTTTCCCGCCGGCAGGCAACTTTCATTATCCTGGGCGCGATCTGCACGCGCGGCTGCCGTTTTTGCGGTATAGCCAAAGGCAGTCCTTTACCGGTTGACCTTGATGAACCCAGGCGCGTTGCCCTGGCTGCGCAGGAGCTCAAGTTAAGCCATGTGGTGGTCACCAGTGTTACCCGCGACGATCTTACCGATGGCGGGGCAGAAGTATTTGCGCGGACAGTACGGCTTTTGCATGGTTTAGAAAACTGTCCTGCGGTAGAAACGCTTATTCCGGATTTTAACGCGGAAGAAAGTTCTTTACGCGCGCTTGCTGATGCAAACCCGGAGATCATCGCGCACAATATGGAAACAGTGCCTGGTTTGTATCAGGAAATAAGGCCTAACGGCGCTTCTTATGGCAGGTCGCTGGATGTGCTGCGTTTATTAAGAAAGATCTCTCCGGGCATTCGCCTTAAGTCAGGCCTTATGCTTGGTTTGGGGGAGAAAAAAGAAGATGTGTTAGCTGTTTTTGATGACCTTATAGCGGCAGGGTGTGATTTTTTAAGTATCGGCCAGTACCTTGCTCCAAGCAACGCCCATATCCCGGTGAAAGAGTATTTGCACCCGGAAGTTTTTGAAGGATACAAAGAAGAAGCTTATCAGCGCGGATTCAAATATGTGAAGAGCGGCCCCTATGTGCGCAGCTCTTACGCTGCCAGCGACTATAAAGCAGCTGATAGCTGCTTGAATGTTTAATATAAAGGAGAGCTTGATGCCCAGAGTCAACTTGAATGTTAAATTACTTGATCTAACGGAAAACGCCCTTGCGCTTATTTATGCCGCCTGCCGGCAATGTTACGCAGAACAGTTCGCCGGGGATATTTTTAATAAAATAAAAGAAGACCAGGATAAACAGATTGCCTTCATTAAAAAAATTGTTTCTTCAGGCCATGAAAGCCCGCTGGAACATGCCAAGTTTACCTTTGCCATTGAGGGCGTATCGCGCGCTTTGACGCATCAGCTTGTCCGCCACAGAATGGCTTCTTACTCGCAGCAGAGCCAGCGCTATGTCAAAGAAAACGATTTTGATTATATCCTGCCGCCTACTGTTGAAAGTAACCCGCAGGCAAAAACCGAATTTGAGAAGATCATGCGCCTGATCCAGGAAAGTTATACAAAAATAAGCCACTTGTTGGCAGAGAAGGGCATAAGCGGTGAAACAGCTAATCAGGACGCGCGGTTTGTCCTGCCGCAGGCAGCGGAGACCAAGATCATCGTCACGATGAATTGCCGCGAACTGCTGCATTTTTTCAAGCACCGCTGCTGTAGCCGCGCGCAGTGGGAGATCCGTCAGCTTGCCGAAAAGATGCTTAGTGAATGCAAGAGGCGCCTTCCGGCGGTATTTGCGGACGCGGGAGCTAAATGCGAGGCTCTGGGGTATTGCCCTGAGGGGGAGCGTTTTTCTTGCGGAAGGTTCCCGGTAAAAGAGAAAAACTCCAAGTAATAATTAAATGTCTAATCGAAGTTTTATCCAGCGGTCTTTGATCAACGCGGCAGGCATACTTAAGGACTCTTTGTTCAGCCAGGAGTATGCTGCGGGAAACCGTCTTTTACAATTATTGGACCCGCGGATAAAAATGCTCACCTTTATTTTATTCATTTTCCTGGTTTTACTGGCGAAAAATATCATTAGTATCTTAAGTTTGTATATTTTTTGTTTATTGCTCGCCCGCGTTTCAGGCATAGGCATGGGATTTTTCCTGAGACGCACCTGGTTGTTCATACCGTTGTTTTCATTATTCATTGTTTTGCCGGCATTGTTTGGCCAGTTCAGCCCCGGAGAAGCATTGTTCACATTCAGCTTTCTCGGCGTGGCACTTGCGATCACCCGCCAAGGTTTAGGCACGGCTATTTTGTTTGTTCTGCGCGTAGCCACGAGCGTATCTTTCGTTGTCCTTTTAAGCCTTACCACAAAACAAGCGGCTTTACTGAAGGTCCTGCGTATATTCAAAGTTCCGCATATTTTTGTGATCACCCTGGGTATATGTTACCGGTATATTTTCTTATTTATCCTGGTGATTGAAAATACTTACCTGGCTATTAAAAGCCGCATAGGCCTGGCTGTTGATTATAAAAAAGGCCAGCATATTGTCGCTTGGAATATGGCCAGCCTCTGGCAGCGTTCTTACAAGCTTAATGAGGATGTTTACAGCGCGATGCTTTCCCGCGGCTATTGCGGGGAGCCAGTGCTTCTTTATGATTTTAGATTAAAGTTTCTGGATTGGCTGTGGTTGTGTTTTTCCCTCCTGCTCTTTATCGCTTTAGCAGCGAAACAGTTTCCATCCTGAGAAGGAAACTGTTTCCCCTTCAGATTCGAAACTGTTTCTGATTCAAAGGGGACAGTGGGTTTTAAATGATTGAATATGCGCAAGTATTCTATCCATAAAAGGTAATTATTATGAGTGCTATGATTTTCGAATTGGAAAACGTTTCTTTCTCTTATCTGGGGAAATTTCCTGCTTTAAGCGGTATCACAATGAATATCCGACAAGGAGAAAAGGTGGCGGTTATCGGGGCAAATGGTTGCGGTAAATCCACGCTTTTACATTTATTAGACGCGCTTATTTTCCCTGATCAGGGAAAAATAAGTTTCCTGGGTAAAGAGCTCAAGGAAGATTATTTTAATAACACGGTAGCTTCCCGGGATTTCCGCAAGAAAGTTGGACTGGTTTTTCAGAATCCCGAAGTGCAGTTGTTTTGCCCCAGCGTAAGAGAAGATATAATCTTTGGGCCTTTGCATTTGGGGTTCCCCAAGGCTGATATTATAAACAGGCTTGATAAAGTTGTCAGCGTCCTTGATATAGGCGGCCTTTTGGACAGGCAGCCGCATCAGTTAAGCGTTGGCGAGAAACGCAAGGTCGCGTTGGCTTCTGTTCTGATTATTGAACCGGAAGTGCTCATTCTTGATGAGCCTACTGCAGGGCTTGACCCTTTGACCACCAGGCATATTGTTGACCTGCTTATCCAGGCCGGAGATGAAGGCAGGACAGTGATCACGTCTACTCATGACTTACATATTATTGAGGAGATCGCCGATACGGTTTATTGTTTTAACGCTGGCAAGAAAATAGCTGCTTCGGGCCAAACCAGCCAGATCCTCGGCAATAGCCAGTTGCTTGACCAGAATAACCTCGCGCATATCCATAGCCATAGGCATAAAGATAAAGTGCATGTGCATCCGCACGAGCATACGCAGCATCATCCCGATAATCTGCAGTAATAAGAAAGGGCCATCAACAATGAAAACAAGCGGGTTTTTTAAGGTAAAGCTTTCCGGTAAAAGAAAATTCAAGCGCCTTTTGGGTGATCATTCCAAGGTAAAAGGCCTGCGCGCAGGGCTGGTAAGATTGAAGCCCGCCCAGGCAATAGGAGAGCATAATACGGATAGAAAGGAAGAAGCGTTGATCATTATCAAGGGTAAGGCGGTCATCCATTATGGCAAAAGAGGTAAGGCGACGGTAAGACAAGGGATGTTTGTTTTTATCCCCCCGGGTACCTCTCATAATGTGCTGAACGCAGGGAAAGCGCCTTTACAATATATCTATATTACTGCTTGTAGCGTATAAAAAGGGAGAGGCGAATACTTGTTTAATTCTTCAAAACCGCCACGTCCCGATTGTCTTCGAAACTGTTTCCCCTTTAGATTCGAAACTGTTTCCTTCTTGGAATGGAAACTGTTTCGGTTTTTTCCAACATATAAGGTAATTTATGCTTGACAAAAGTTCTTTGGCATGTTAAGTTTATCTCTGTAATATTAAGGAGTGCTTTAGCTTAAGCTTTTTAAGGTATCTCTTAAACCAAGAAACAAGAAATTATAATTAGTATTCAAAGCCAAGAGATAGCTCTAAAAGCAGCAAAAAGCCAATTTAACCTTAGGAAGGAGGAAACAGTAAATGAATAGAAAAGGTTTTACGCTTGTTGAAATTATGATCGTTGTTGCGATCATCGCCTTATTAGCTGCGATCGCTGTTCCTAACTTGCTTACAGCCAGAAGGACAGCCAATGAAGCAGCAGCAAAAGCAACTGTGCGTAGTCTTTCTACTGCAGCCGAGACATATGCTACTTCCAATAGCGGTGCATATCCTGACACAGTAGCCAGATTGACCGGTTTCATCGCATCAGCAGGCAACTATTGCACAAACGCAGCTGGCGGCACTACCGCCGTTCAAGGGTACAACTATGCCTGTACTTTAGCCACAGGTTCTTATAGTTTTGTGGCTAGCCCTGTTACGTTGAATACAACCGGAAGCGTGACTTATACCGCTTCAACAGGTGGCGTGCTTACCCCGTTATAAAGTTTGCTTCTAATGTAATGAAGATAAAAAGGGAGAGAGTAATATCTCTCCCTTTTTATTTAAGTTATTAACAATGCAGGTGGAGGTTTAGGCATTTCCTACACTTATAGGCAACTTCACTTGCTTTGCCCGCTGGCAATGGCGATATTTAAACTTTACTAATTTTAAAAAATATGCCCACAAGGAAAACCTCTATTTTTGTTTTTCTCCTGATTTTAGCTGTTTGTTTTATCGCTTACGCAAATTCCATCTCCAATCCTTTTATCTGGGATGACGATGCTTTGGTGGTCAAGAACCAGGCCATCCGCAGCATAAATCTTATCCCGCAACTATTTAATGATGACCTTTATTCCGGATCGGTTGCCGGGTCGAATTTCTACCGCCCGTTGCAAAGTTTCACCTATATGCTGGATTATCATTTTGGCGAGCTTAACCCGGTTTATTACCATATCACGAATATCCTGCTGCAGGCATTGGCGGGCTTCTTGGTTTTTTTGCTTTCCTGCGCGCTCTTGAATAATCTAAGCGTCAGCATTGCCGGAGCGCTTTTATTTTCTGTTTCGCCTGTTCATACGGAAGCGGTCAGTTATATTTCCGGCAGGGCGGAAATGCTCCTGGGGGTATTCTTGATATCCTCGTTGTTGTTTTTTATGAAGATCCAGGACAGCCGCAAGAATATCCGCCCGCTGTTATTATTTTTATCGCATTTCTTGTTTATCCTTGCTTTATTGACCAAGGAGCTGGCGGTTGTTTTTCCTTTTGTCATCGCCTCTTACCTGTTTTATTTCAGGCAAAAGAAGTTTACCTCGCGGTATTTTATTAATAAGGCCTGGCCCTTTTTTGCCATTGCCGGCGGCTATATCGCTTTGCGGCTATTTTTACTGAATTTTCATACGCTGCGGCCATTGGCGCTTATGCATGTACCGTTTTTTATCAGGATAACCGTTATACCGAAGATAATCTTTACGTATATTAAACTGCTTGTCTATCCTGTCGGTCTGCATATGTCCTGGGAACTTGTCAGGCCGACAAGCGTGTTGGCGATAATCGCGTCATTATTTACGCTTGGGTTGATCGTGTTTTTCTGCCTGCGCATATTCCTGGGCCGGAAGAAGAGGCTGGCGGCGTTTTTTCTTTCCTGGTCGCTGATCTTTTTTCTTCCCCAGTCAGGGATATTCCCGATCAATGCCTTTGTTTCCGAGCACTTTATCTATCTTTCCAGCATCCCGTTTTTCTTGCTGGTAGCGTACTTGTTGAAGAAATACTTGCGCGGCAGGTTGTTTTTTATCGTAGTCAGCGGGCTGGTGATCTTTTACGCGCTGCTTACCGCCAGCCGCAACTATGAATGGTCTGATGCAATCATTTTTTATCAGAAGATCATCCGTTTTTCCCCCGGCAGTTTCCAGGCACATAATAACCTTGGCCTGCAGTATGAACGTAAGGGCCTTGACGCTTTGGCGCTTGATGAATATAAGCAGGCATTAAAGATCAAGCCTGACCTGCTTGAGGCGCGTTCTAACCTTGCTAACCTGTATTTCAAATTAGGCCGCTACCAGGATGCTTTAACAGAATACACCGCTGTTGAAAAAACCGTGCCCTTAAAAAAAGCGGCAGAGCTGCAGAATAATATCGCCAATGTCTATGAGGCGTTAGGTTTATATGACCAGGCACTGGCAAAATATAAGTTAGCCTTAAAAATCGATGGCAGCCTTAGCTTTGCGCATTTTAATATGGCGCGTATATATTTTACCAGGAAGAACAAGCCCGAGGCGGAGCGCCAGGTTTATTATTCTCTTTTTGATCAAGGCACGCCTGCGCAGGAAGCTTACCTGCGCCTGATCGCTGATTACCTTGGCAGCGCTGCCAGCGTACCGGGGGCAAAGGAGTTTTACAATAACCTGGGGGTGAGGTTCGCCGCGGATAATCTTTTTTATCCGGCAGCCGCCTGTTTCAGGAAGGCGCTTCAGCTGGACCTTGATTTCCAGGACGCGTATTTTAACCTGGGCCTGGCCGCCTGGCAGATCGGCAGTAAAAAAGAGGCTGTTTTTGCCCTGCGTTCCTGCTTGCGCAGAAATCCTAATCACTTAAAAGCCAAGGGGTTATTAGCGGAAATTTTACGTAAAAAGTAATTGCTAAAACCTTTATTTATGTTAAAATTATTTAATAAAATATGAGAAAAAGCGGGTTCACTCTGGTGGAAATCATGATGGTCATGGCAATCGTGAGCTTGCTGGTTTCCGTAGCCATTATTGAAGGCGTGCAGTTCCGTAAACAGGCTAATGAATCTAACTGCATGGCCAACCTTAACGCTATTGCTTCTGGGTTCGAGATCTACTCCGCGCGCCACTCCGGGCTTTACGCCCAGCAAGAGGAGTTCAACCTGCATTATTTGATAGCGGATGGCTGCCTTTTTCAGGATTTGGTATTATTGAACCAGGTAGGGAATTTCCGTTACGTTGTCGCGTCTATCGGCCAAGCAGGTTATGATCTGCGCGCGTTAGCGGTAAACCCGGCTTTGGCTGATCATAATTATCAGATAGTTACTGGAGGTTCTTTGTTGCGCAGCGATACCTCCGTATCCAGCGACACGAATTTCAAGAGTTTCTAAAATGATGCTGAATACAAAAGCGAAAAGTTTTATCACCATTATGATCGTTGTGGCCCTGGCGGCCTTGGCTTTACGTATTTTTATCCATAAGATCATCCGCCTGAATATCCAGCAGAACCAGTCTTTTGCCCAGAATAACCTGAAACTTATCTCCACAGCTATGGAAAATTACGCCAAGAACAATAAGGGCGTTTACGCCGATAGCGTCGCTTTGCTTACAACATCAACTCCCGCTTATTTAGGCAAGGACTATATCAAAGATTCTCCTCTGCGCGGTTACGAATACGATTGCCCGCGGTTAGACGCCAAAGGATACAGCTGTATAGCTATGCCGAATAACTGTAAATTAAGCGGAGAGACCGTCTATAGTGTTTCTACCGGCGGTTTATTCATATCGGAGAGCTGTGATAAAAAATAAAAAGGGTTTTACTTTAGCGGAACTGATGTTGGCGGCTTTTATTATCGCTTTTGTGCTTAGCGGGCTGCTCTTGCTTTTTACTAACTGTATGCTTTTAAATAGTGCCAGCCGCAACCTTTCCGTAGCTACCAGCCACGCTGAATACGTTATGGAATCTATCCGCGCGACGAGTTTTACGGGCCTTGAGACAAGGATCGTTAACGGAGGCTCTACCGGCTGGGACCTGACTACTACGGCCCTGGCGCAAGCCCCCTATAGTTTCTCTACTTTACCGGATGAGAATATCACGACCGGCGTATTCCAGTCAGGCAACCCTTTGGGTGTTTTGGTTACCGTAAACTGGAATGACCGCGGCCCGAAAGCGCGCTCAACGGAATTAACGACTTATATAACTGATTACTAAATGAGAGCATTCACTTTACTGGAAGTGTTGATTGTAGTCGTCATCCTTTCTTTTTTGATCGTCGGCATAAGCGGCGTGCTGAACCTGGGTAATGTTGCTTTTCCGGTTGACCTGGGCCAGATTAACCTTCAGAACCAGGCCAGGCAGGCGATGCAGTGGATCACGCGCGACCTGCGCGAAGCATCCGGCGTAACAGTCGGTTCCGGCAGCAACAGCGTTACTTTCAATAATTACAGCGGTAGCGGTATCTCTTATTATCTTGATATAGGCGATACCAATGGCGATGATTTAGCTAACCAGATCATCCGGGAGTTCCCCGCAGGCTCAAGAAGAGTGGTGGCCAATGATATCTCCGGCCTGGTATTTACTCCGGATGCGTCTAACCCTTTACTTTTGCGTATTGATATTACCGCAAGCCGCACGATCTTAAACAGGCCTTTTGCTTTTATGCTGGCTGAACAAGTGAGGTTAAGGAATGAATAACCGTGGCGTGGCATTGATAATTTCTTATATGGTTGTTTCTGTCCTGACTATTTTGAGTTCTGTATTCCTGGTGGGAAGTTCCACGGAGAGCAATGCCGCCAGGAACTACTCAAATTCCAGCAGGGCTTTCTGGATTGCCGAAGCAGGCATGGCGCAGGCTTATCGGAATTGGATAAATAATTCCGCCCAACCTGTAGGAGGGGTGAGTTTTGGCGCAGGGGCATATTCCATTGATACCAGCAATCTCCCTATCGTCACGGTGAGCGGCACCTGCGGCTTGAGCACAAGGACTATCCAGGCTTCTTTTGTGCGCATTCCTTCAGCTTTTGACAATACGGTTTCCGTAGGCGGGAATATGACCCTTAACGGCTTGTTGGCTAAGGTGGAGGTTTATGATAAGACACGTATTTCAGGTACATTTTCCAAGACCGCGTTTGCCACAGCTGTTTTCAGCGATAAACAGGAAGGGGTAAGTAAAGACGCCACTACGATCAAGATACCGGATTATAATAATAACGGGACCAGCGATGAGTTTGTCGATTTTGTGGAGTTCGGCAATCTGGCCGTGGAGAATTATTCGGCTGATGAAGTGGTGCATGTGGAAACTAACGGCACAGTGAATATTTTTCCTGATTCGGCGCTTGTGGGTAAAAAAATAATTTTTGTGGAAGGTTCATCCACCGGTACAGGAAATGTGAATATATTCTTTGATGCTACCTGGGCGGATAACCAGGACCTGACAGTGATCTCTACCGGGACGATCACTTATGTGGAGCCTTTGCAATATGCTTCTGATTCGCGTTTAAGCACTATTTCCTGGGGTGATTACGGTGAGATATCCGTGTTCCGCAGCGAGCATGAAAGTGTTGTTTATTCGCATGAAGACGCCAGCTTCGTGGATATCCTTGACTGGGGGCAGACTACCGGTAACGTCATCACTAATCAGAACCTTGGCCTTACGGAAGTTTTGACCTATGAGAAATTCTATTATTCTGACCGTGCCAAAAACGGCGATATGCCCCCGGGGTTTGGTTTATTATCCGGCTCCACAGGCACGCCTTATGTAGCAGATTGGCAGGAGCCATAAAACAAATGGACAAGAAAATGAAGAAACATATCTTGATCAGCATAGGGTTAGTGGCGGTAACAATTATCGCGGTTTCCTTCTCCATCTATCAGACGCAGAAACTTGAGAATACGTATGTATTGCCAAAGGAGCAGCCGCGGGTTGCTCCCGCCCAGGTTAACCGCGCAAAACGCGCGATATCCCGGCCGGAAGATTTCGGGATGGTTGTTACGGAGAATAATGCCCCTGTGCTTAACCAGGAATACTGGGATAAGATGATCTCTAATAAAGTGCGTTCTCTTAAAGAGAATACCCCTAAAGAGGTTTTGGGAAAACTTAACCAAAAGATCAAAGAAGACCCTGTAAAAACCAAAGAAAAAATGAAGTTAATAGATGAAAACATTAAAAATTTTAGCCTCCTGGTGGCCAAAGAGCCGAATAACCTGGAAGCCCGGAAAAGGCTTAAGCATTTTTTGATGCTTAAGAGCCTTGCCAGGGAACTACCAAACAATGAATAATTTTTTATTAAAATTCAAGAGGTCCGCAGGCAAGGATAAAGTTACGCTCGGCCTTGATATGGGAAGCCAGTTTGTCAAAGTCGTCAAACTTAAAGCCAGCAAGGCCGGTTTTCAGCTTGAGGCTCTTGCTTTGGAAGACGCGCTGCTTGATCCTTTAGAGCTCTTAAGAAAGATCAGGCAAAATTACGGCGTGGATAATGTGAACATTTCTTTTTCCGGCTCATCGACAGTGCTGCGCTATGTTAATTTCCTGCGTATGAACACCGATGAGCTGCGCCAGGCAATGAAATTTGAGGCGCAGAAGCATATACCGTTTACTTTGGCGGAAGTAAACCTTGACGCAGCTATTCTTAAAGATGATTTGCCGGATAATAAAATGCTGGTATTATTGGCAGCGATCAAGAAGGACGCTGTCCTGCAACGCATTAAATCCGTGGAAGGCGCCGGGTTAAAAGTCAACTTGATCAATATTGATTCCGTAGCTTTGGTAAACGCCTTTAATTTCAACTACGCCAAATTAGAACCCCAGGAGCCCAAGGCCATCGGTTTATTAAACATCGGCTCTTCATTGACCAATATCAATATTGTGGATAATCATATTCCCAGGCTTAGCCGCGATATACATATCGGGGGAAAGCATTTTACCGAGAAGCTCATGGATATCTTCAGCATGGATTTTAAGTCAGCGGAAGCTTTAAAAATAAACCCCGCGCTTGACGCGGATAAGCAGAATAAGATACGTGCCAGCGTCGAATCCGTGTTGGGCAATCTCGCTGCGGAGATCCGCACATCCTTTGATTATTATGAGAGCCAGAATACTTCCAGCGTTTCCAGGATCTATCTATCCGGAGGGGGCGCTAAATTCAGCGGATTAAAAGAGATGCTTGGCGCTCTTTTAGGCATTGAAATAGAGTATTGGGATCCTTTCAAGCTGATCGCCAGGCCTGAAAAATTGGAAGCTAAAGGAGTGCCTGCGCAATCAAGCGAATTCAGCGTTGCCGTGGGGTTGGCATTACATAAAGATGATTGAGATAAACCTGTTGCCCGTAGAATTAAGGGCCAAAGCCAGAGTTAAGAAAGCGGAAGCTCCTTTGACACAGGGGGCTAAGTTTAAGGTCGACCAGGAGAAGTTATTCCTTTACGCGATACCGGCGATATTGGGCATATTGGTTTTGTTCCATTTGTATTTTGCCGTGCTTACAATAATGCGTAACAATGAGATGGTTTCCTTAAATAAGAAGTGGCTTGCTTTGGAACCGCAGAAAAAAGCTTTTGATGATTTTAACAATGAATATTCATCGGTGACTTTTGATGCTTCCGCCATGAAGAGGATTACGCAACAAAGGATCCTCTGGGCGCCTAAACTGAATAAGCTGAGTTCTAACCTTCCTTCAGGCGTATGGTTCCATGAAGTATTTATGAATGGAAAATCCCTGAATATCCAGGGTTCAGTGATTTCGCTGCAGAAGGAAGAGGTCAGCTTGCTTAATAAGTTCCTGGATAACCTGAAAATGGATAAAGATTTCAGTGCGGACTTTTTTAATCAGGAAGTCAGCTTTGTGCAGAAGAAGAATATCGGCGGTTATGATATCGCTGATTTTGTGATCGTGGGGGTATTAAAGAGCAAATGAGCATAAGCAGCGCGCGCGAAGAGAAACAGAAGAAGATACTGATCATTATTGTTTGCGTGGTGATACTTTATGTGGATTTCAGCTATATCCTGAAGGCGCAAACGCAAGGGTTAAATGGCATTACCCCTAAGATCACGCGGCTGAAGAATGATTTAAACAACTTAAACCGCGATTTAAACAATATGCGCGCGTTGAAGAGTAAGCAGCCTTTGGGCGAAGAGAAGGCGGCCGTAAAATCAGCGACGATCATCCCGGAAAGCCAGATCATTGATCTTTTACAGAATATCTCGGAGTTGGCGAATAAAAGCGATGTAAAGATTTCCCAGATTCGCCCTTCGCGCGAAGCGGGCGGGCAGAAGCCTCTGGAAACGATAGATAAGTATATACCGTTGTTCATCAATCTTGAGGTAATCTGTGATTATCATTCTTTCGGAAAGTTTGTCAATGCTTTGGAAAATGCCCGCATATTCATGGCTGTGCAGGAGTTTAAGATCCAGGCGCAGTCACCAGATTACATGAGGCAGAAGATCACGCTTGTTTTGAGGACATATGTCACTAAATAAAGTTTTATTGGTTTTGTTAATTCTGGTAGTTGCCGCTGAATTTGCCTGTTGCCAGGAGGAGTTTGTTTATAATTCAAAAGGCAAGCGCAATCCTTTTATCCCTCTGGTTAGTTCCGAAGGCAGGTTGCTTAAACTGGATAAGCGCGAAGCTTTCCGTGGCGCTAGCGCCACGGGCGCTCTTTCATTGGAAGGCATTATTTACGATAAATTCGGCAGGTCATTCGCTATTGTTAATGCCTCGGTCGTGGGGATCGGCGATTCCGTCGGTGATTATCAGGTATTAAAGATTTACGCGAACAAAGTTATCTTTATCAAGGATGGTGAACCTTTAGAGGTAGAATTAATCAAAAGGGAGGCAGAGTGAAGAAGATATTATTGACATTTGTTTTTACCTTTTATGCTTTGGCTTTTGCCGCGCAGGAGAGCCCGGCGTCTGAAACCTCTAAAGCGGCGCAGAAAGCACCTGTTAAGCCCCAAGAACAGGCGGCTCAACCTGTAGCTTCGCAGATCAGCGTGGAAGTTTTGCCTGCAGCAGCGGTTGTGGAAATCCCGGAGGCCGAAGAAGTTGATACGCTTTCATCCGAGAATGTGACGCTGGATTTTAAGGAAGCGGATATTAATAATGTCCTAAAGATCATTTCTTATAAATCCGGTGTGAATATTGTCACCACGCCTGATGTGATGGGTAATGTTTCCGTGCGGCTTACGGATGTGCCCTGGGAGATGGCGCTGGACGTGATCTTAAAAACTTATGGATTTGGTTACCAGAAGCAGGGAAATATAATATTGGTGACTAAGGTGGAGAATGTCGCCAAGATCGCGTCAGAAGAACCTTTACAGACGGAGATAGTTACTCTGAAATTCCTGGATGCCCAGGACGCCCAGAAGATAATTATACCCTTACTTTCTCCTCGCGGGCGCATATCTGTTTTGTATTCCCGTGGGCAGAAAGGCTGGCAGTTCGGGACATTCCAGATCGGTAAGGATGCCAAAGGCACGAGTTCTGCTTTAGTTAAAGAGTCTGCCGGCGAGAGCAGGGCAGAAACAGTGTCTTATGAAAAGAATGCCGCCGGAGAAACAGTAATGAAAAAGGCGGAGTTTGACCCAGCCATAAAATCAAAGGTATTGATCATTACTGATACCGCTAGCACGTTGGATAGGATACGCAATGTTATTTTACCTAAGATTGATGTTAAGCCAAGGCAGGTTCTGGTTGAGACAAGGTTTATGGAAGTAAACGAGACAAAGCTAAGGGACCTGGGCGTAGATTGGGGCTTCGGAAGCACGACTAACGCCGAATCTGCGGCTGTCGCCACTCAAACTTTGAAAAGTGGGAAAGCAGCTCTTGGCGGGCATCTTTTGGGAACAGCTACTGGGGCCGCGGTAACTTCTG